>PWID01000327.1 GCA_003555145.1 Balneolia bacterium
CAGTAGAAAAGAATTGAGTTATGTTTGCTGACTGATGAAAATAGCTATGCAGGAGTTCATCACCAAACGTCGCTTAGCTCCGAATTGTGAATTGTGAATGTTGAATTGTGAATTGTTTTATCCTGTCGATCCCTGAATTAGCTTGACCGTTAATGTTAGTTATTAAATAATAAAAGCGGGGAAAATGACAATCCTAACCTGGACGGCAACTGACATTTAATTATCACCCGATTTTGCTGATTAACCCGGATTTCCGAGGCTGTAAGCCTCAACGATCACAGCCTGAGGCAACGCCTCAGGATTGTGAATCGCACGAATCCGCAGGCTGTAAGTCTGCAAGAGACCCATTTGGTAACGTGCCCACAAATTTAAGGTTTCGACTTGATGAGCTTGTCCCGCCTCGAATCGGTCTTTATGGGCGGTTTTTAAATCCGCCTCGTCCAGGCCTACAGCCTGGAAATGTGGGGTGAATCTACAGCCCCGGGGCTTCGCCGCCGGGCTGTGATCGTTCAGGCCTACAGCCTGATAGATTCGAATGTTATAGATATATGAAGTAGTGTTAATGAGTTCAGGCATGCAAAACACCAAAAGAATAGTTTATTGCCTGTTTCTGCATTTTATTGGAATAAAGTCCTTTTCTTGTTTGCATAACTTCCTGAATTTGTGGTCAAGCTATGCCAGGGAAGGACATCCCAAATTCAATTACCATTCCCGGTCCCGGTGGCTGAGCGGAGCCGAAGCCACCGGAGGGGGAGCCTGCGGAGTAAGAGTCGCCATCTCCATGATTACATCGAAACCCAAATCACCCGGATTTGGACCTCTCACCGTTCATTTTTCAAACAAAAAAAATCCCGGCTGCCGGAGTTGGCAGACGGGATTTGAGATTTAAAGCAGATACGGATTATATCAGAAGCGGAGCTGTACGCCAAAGGCCCAGGTGCCGTAATCGCTGGGCATGAAATCGGTTGAAGTTACGCCACGGTAGCGGTATTCCACAAACGGACGAATAATGGGAAGGATGGTAACCCCTGCACCTACAGCCCCGTAGTAGTAGAGACCATTATCTGATTCACTCATGGTCGAAATTGCGCTGCCGCCGTTTGCGCTGAAGCTGGAGTCCCGGTTGAATACTTCATAACCGATACCCACACCTACGTAGGGGGCTACAAAACCGGCGCTTGCTGTAGCAATTATGCCAAGACCGAAATCGTAGGAAGTATCCTCCTGACGGATTTCAAGATCCTGGAGGCTGGTGTTGTACTTTTCGTTGTAGAAGCTGGTCTGGAAACGGAAGCCGACATCCAGCAGCATTGGAATAACGGTGAAGTCGTTTTGGAAATGAAGACCAAATCCGTTGGTTGGCTCATCGGAACGCACTTCGTAAGATGCTCCGAAAATATACTGGGCGTTGGCCTGAGTGTAGCCAATGGCCAAAAACAAGACTAAAAACGTAGCAATTTTTTTCATCATGGGTAGTAGTTTGGTTAATGTAGCGTGATTAATAACAAACAGCTGCGTTGCAAATAGCACGGAAAGTACGCAAACTCCCGCTAAAATCCCCGAACTAAGAGCCGGCGGATACTTCTATAACTCTTTGTGCGTCAGTTTTGTTGTTTTTATGACGGCACCCCATCGGCTATCTGGTGTCTGCGCAGAAATTCCTCGAGCATGGCGCGGCCGGGTCGTACATCAACAACGGCCTTCAGCTTCATAAGCATCTGATACATTCCGAGGTGGGCACGGGCTACAAAAATAAAGTGGCGGCTTCCCCTTGGCTCCCGGAATGCGGTGGCTTCTTTGGCGAGATTATTGAAGGAATCAAAAAACTCCTTTTCGCCGAAATCGAAAGTATCGTGATCGTAGGGTGATACAAAACGGTTGCCTAAACGAAGCGAGTAATCATAAAACTCCTGATCGTCTTTACTGTAGTTTTCCGGGTCTTCGATAATTTCAAGACGAGAGTAGAGCTGCTTCATAGTTTGCTCATCGCTCTTTCTGTGCGCCACGAACAGTCTCATGTAGTCGAGAAAGAAATCCTTCGGACACACCTTAACGCAACCGAAATCGATAACGCCCAGACGGCCATCATCCAGGAAAAGATAGTTTCCCGGGTGCGCATCGGCATGTACGGTGTAGCTGTCGTTAATCTGGCGGTGGAAAAAATCCCAAAGCAGCTGTCCAAAATGATTGCGCTCTTCCTGAGACGGGTTTTCTCTGAGGAACTCGTTGAGGTGGCGGCCCTCGAGCCAGGTCATTGTAAGTACGCTGCCGGTCGAAAGCTCCTCAATCCATTCGGGCGTGGCCGTGGTTTCGTCGGCGTATCGCTTGCGGAAAGCCTCAATCTGACTGCCCTCGAGGCGATAGTCGGTTTCTTCCATCAATTTATTGCCGACCTCACTGAAATACTCATCGGCTTTATCACCGCTTACGATTTGCCGGAAAATCATTTTAGCCATCCCGAGATCACTTTGAATCGTATCGCGCACGTTCGGGTACTGCACCTTCACCGCCAGCTGCCTGCCGTCTTTGGAAACGGCTTTATGCACCTGACCCAGCGATGCTGCTGCGGTGGCTTCCGGCTCAAACTCTTCGAAAATGTCTTCGGGATAGGCGCCCAACTGCTTCTTGATGATGTTCCTCACCAGCACCCGATTGATGGGCGGAACGCCGTACTGCGCCTGAGTGAGCACGTCGGCGAACTCTTCGGGCAGAATGGCCGTATCCAGACTCATGCCCTGCGCAAGCTTCAGCGCGGTTCCGCGGAGCTTGCTAAATTCCTTGAACAATTCGCCTGCGTTGGTGCGGTTCAGCTCGCTACGCTCTTCGCGTGTGCTTTTCTTGCCCAATGCCTCCTTAAGGCGGAATTTGGCATAGTTGGTCCCCATTTTGAGGCCGGTTTTAGCAATGGCGCGTCCGCGCTCAAACTTGCCGGAAGGAAAATCGTTACTCAATGCGTTCTCGTATTTTATTGAAATAGTTTGTTGGTATGCAGGGTGATGGCTCCAGCGTCTGAAAACCCTCAGGGTTTGAAAAACGGAATTTTGATGAGACCTTCATTCCAGAAAAATCGAACAAGATCCGTGCCCCTGTCGATAATGCGGTTGGTCATAATCTCGGCCAGCAACCCGTTGAAGTTGTCCATCAGCGCCATGGTTTTTTCACGACCTTCGGAGGTATCGCGCATCCAGAATTTGATTACGTGCAAAAACTCTTTGCTCAGGAACGCATACACATCATCCCACAACACAATTTGCGCCGTTCGGCTTATGCCCTCATGAGTGTTAATCAACTCTTTGATGAGCGCCTCATTCGCCTTCACAAACGGATGCCAGCTCTGGTTTTTAAACACCATGCTGTCGAAGGTGGCTTCAACAAAAAACATATGCTCTTCCATCATGTCTGTAATGGTAAGCATCATGTTGGTAAGTTTTTCAGAAAGGATAAGCTCATCGTAACCTTCGAGCTCGGTAATCATTGCTTCATAGCGCAGGGGCAGACTTTCGTACCAGAAATGGTAGATGGCCGGCACGTTGGGAAAATGGCTGTAAATTTCTGATGCGGGCATGCCGGCCGCACGGGCTATATCGAACAGACCCGGCATTTCGCCCTGTTCTTCGTAGAGAATTACGGCTGCGTCGGCGAGAAGTAGTTTTTGTTCGAAAGTGGATTCGCTGGACATAAGTAGAAATAAATGGTTCCGGAAAATTAACCGGAATTACGATATTGTTGTCTGTAAACTGAACCAATGGCTGTTGTACAACGTTCGTGCAGACAGCTTTATGCATCCGCTCTTTGCGGCCCGGATATATACTTTCAACTGACTCTTTTTTGTGATGAGTACACCTCCTGATAAGGAGCTGAAATTCAGGCGGGACATGGTTTTCCTGCTTTTGTGCGCCGTTTTTATAACAGCTCTGGTGATGGGAAACATTATTGGAACTACCAAATTTGCCACGCTTTTTGAGTGGAATCTGCCGGCCTGGCTCATCCCGTACACACCATCTCTGGTCCGCGACGATTCCCTCTATGTAATGAGCATTCCCGTTGGTTTGGTTGCATTCCCGGTCACTTTTCTGGTTACAGACTTGGTTTCCGAGCTGTTCGGTCGCCGCCGGGCACAGCTTCTGGTCTGGGTTGGTTTTTTTATGAATGCATTCATGCTACTCATCATGACCATTAGCTATTATTTGCCTAATACCGGCGGGGTAAGCGCGGGAGAGAGCCTGTTCGACGGCGTGTACGGTTTCATGGTTGGCAACACAATCGGAAGCATGATTGCCTATCTCACGGCCCAAACCATAGACGTTCGCCTGTATCATTTCTGGAAACGGTATACCAAAGGAAAACACCTTTGGCTGCGTAATAACGGCTCGACTATGATAAGTCAGCTGGTCGATTCGACCGCCATTCTTACCATCCTGTACTTCAGCGGGAACCTTGGCGATAACGTTACTACGGTGGGCGCTTTGGTGATACTTATCTTCAACTCCTATATTTTCAAGTTTTTTGCAGCCCTGTTCGATACGCCCCTCATTTATCTGGGAGTGCGTTTTCTGCACAAATATGAAGAAGATCCCGACGGACATTCACTGTATAACCGAAATATCGCTGATGAGATGACGAAATAGCATTGCCACTAAGTAAAGTCAGTGCTATATTCTGCAACTACTCAAAAGCCGGTTTCTTGTATAGCCCGCTTTTCTTACGATACGGATCACACTCACGACTCATGACCCATCAGGACAAAATTAACGCCAATAGTTTGTTCTGGCGCGAACTGCTGGATAAGCTCCCGGCCACGGTGCTTATTTTCAGAATCGATGCCAGCGAACAGGCGCGTCTGTTTTTTACCAATGCTCATCTCAAGAAAGATCTCGGCTTCAGCACCGAAGAATACGTGCTGGCTTCGGAGACCGAAAACAGTGCGGTAACCAAAGAGCTCGAAATTCTTGTCGAGGAAATTGCCCGCCTCAGCCATACAAGCAAGCGACAAACATCGCTGCCGGTAATTCATCTGAGCAACAAGCAGGGTAAAGTCCTGGTTTACAATTTCAGCTTCAACGTTTTCCAGTCCAAGGCCAACCGGAACAACCTCATTTCGGTAATTCTCACGCCGTCTTTAAAGGGTGATGCCGATCAGGGCGATATACAGCAGCAGGTGTTCGAAGCGCTGAATGTAACCGAAACCATGCTGTCGACTGTGCCGGACGAGCTCCCGTTTATAGCAGAATCCAAGGTGATGCAGGGCGTACTCGACAAGGTGGATACTGCGGCATCACAAAGCGGCCATATTGTACTTCACGGAGAGCCGGCTACGGGCAAACGAACGCTGGCTCAACGAATTCTGGATACGCTGGAGTTTTCAGGAAGTGAATTTGAGGTGCGCCAGGCCGATATGTCGGTCGATAACGGAAATGAGCAATTCAAAATGTTGCTTGAAAAACGTCCGGATACCGGTTCGTTTCTCCTCACCGACGTAAAGCAGGATCTGATTATCCGCCTCGAGGCTTTTCATAAATTAAGCGAACTGCAGCTGGAAAATCTAACCCGCCTTCTCGACGAGCGCAGCCGTATCGACTTAAATACCCGCCTGGTAATGACTTCCCGCTACTCGCCGGATCAGCTGGCGGAACAGGGCAAAATTCCCACAGACCTGCTGTATCGCTACACCTTTTTCCCGATTCCGGTTCCCCCGCTCAGGCACCGTAAAGACGACATTCCGGACATAGTTGAAAGCTGGACGAGCCGACTGGTTAAGGCGCTCGATATGCGGCCCGAACCACAGTTTTCGAATGCACAGATGAATAAACTCATCGATCACGACTGGCCAGACAACTTCGCTACGCTGAAAGACGTAATACGAGCCGCAGTTCTTGAAAGCGCCGACGGCAAATTAGAACTCAAGCTGGGCGCTCCGGCCTCCGGAAAACAGGGCGGCTTATTTGCCGAAAACCTGAGTCCCGAACTTCGTAACGTGCTCACCTACGATGAAATGAGCAGAAACTACATGAGCGAGGTGCTTAAACTTACTGGCGGCAAAATCTACGGAGACGACGGAGCCGCGGCCCTGCTTGGAATGCCTCCGACCACGCTACAGAGCAAGCTGAAGAAACTGAAAGTGAAATAAGTTCAGTATGTCAGGGGAGTATGTCAGGGGTCCAGAGATTCATTATTCATTTTACAGTTACAGTATATGAGTATGTCAGGGGGCACACCAGAATCCACGCGACCTTTGGCCTTTGACCTTCGACTTTTGACCCAATTCAGTATTTCAGTGTCAACAGTATGTCATTATTCATTTTACAGTGACAGATAGTGAATGAATAATTAACAATAAGGAATAAACAATGGTCGAGTCTTAAATGACTCAGAGGTATTTAGGAG
>PWID01000155.1 GCA_003555145.1 Balneolia bacterium
CGGCGGGTGGTGGCTTGAATTAACAATAAGTAATTAACAATAATCAATTTCTCTTAGTTGATCTCAAAGATTTTCTGAGCCTGCTCGCATATCAAGTATCGTATATCAAATATCGCATATCCTTCGACCTTCGACTTTTGACCATTTAATTCACAATTCAAAATTCATCCCGACACCTTTCAGGGCCGGGATTTCGCTTCGCTCAACAATTCACAATTACTCGCGACAGCGAGTCACAACCAATTGTGTTTCTTATACCAGTTGATCGTATCGGCAATTCCATCTTCGAGCGAGAAAATTTGCTGGTAGCCCAGTTCATCTTTTATTTTATCGATACTGCATGTCCACTCCATGGTCATTTCTTTCGCTTTATCTTTGTTCATTATCGGATACTGACCAAAAAACGAACCAACCGTTTCCATAATTGTGCCCACATATCCAACAATACCCGGAGGAACGGGCAGGGTGACCAGCTTCTTGCCCAGCGCTTTGCCTGTGGCGTCTTTTATTTCTTTCCAGGTGTACACTTTTTCGCTTGATACAAAGTATTTTACGACTCCTTTTTTGTTCTCAACTGAAGCCAGCAGTAATCCCTGTACCACGTCGTTAACATGAACCATGGAGATGCGCGTTTCGGAGCCGCCAACGACAGGGCAGATTCCCCGGCTTGCTATTTTAAAGAAGGAATAAATCTGCTCTTCACGCGGACCAAAAACGGCAGGCGGCCGGAGAATAGTGATGGAATCATCGGGGCCGGCAATGCGCTCAATCATTTCTTCCATTTCTTTCTTGGACTCCCCGTACATGCTCACAGGCATAAGCGGGTCGTTTTCGTTAACCGGGCGTTCAAAACTTGGTCCGACGGCGGCCAGGGAAGAGAGAATCACCATTTTCTTTACGCCGGCTTTTTGTGCGGTCCGGATGATGTTCTCCGTGGCCTCCACATTTACCCGATGGAAAATATCTGGTCTGGGTGCCTTCACCAGTGCAGCAAGATGAAAAAGCACGTCGGCACCCTCGAGTCCCTTTTTAAGAGCCGGCAGGTCGTGCAGGTCACCCTTAACCGCGGTGATGTTTTTCTTGTCGAGCCATTTCAGCTCTGAGCGCACCAGACAGCGGACCTCATTGTCGGGATTATTAATAAGCGCATCAACAAGATGGCTTCCGATGAAACCTGTGCCACCGGTAACGAATACTTTCATAAAAAAATGAAATGTCCTTATATTTAAATTTTGCTGGAAAATACGAAATTCTGCATCATCATACCGATTGTTAAGATAATGGGTTTAACTGAAGCTGATTCTTTAGTCAGCCCGGCCCGCCCGGTTCCAACAGCTGTTTTTTTAAAGCTTGTGTGATGATGCGTTTTGATGTTGTTCAGCCTTTTAATCCCCACTCTTAATTTTAAATATGTCCCGGCTCAGAGTAGCTATTTTTACCGGAAATTATGTGCACATAAAAGACGGCGTATCGCTTACGCTAAACCGGTTAGTGCGGCATCTTGAGAATTCGGGAGTGGATGTTCTGGTCTTTGGTCCGGGCACAAAAGAACGGGCGATAGAACCCGCCGGACGCTTTATCGAAGTGCCGTCTGTGCCGCCTCCGGGCAGACCGGAGTACAGGGTTTCCATGTTTTTACCTGAGGTCCATCGTCTCGACCTGGAGGACTTTAAACCCGATGTCATTCATATTGCCACGCCGGATATTCTGGGCCTCATTGCGCTCAAATACGCCCGCAAGCATCACATACCGGTGCTTTCATCCTATCACACGCATTTCCCGAGCTATCTTAAATACTACGGTTTTGGCTTTCTGGAATCGCTGCTCTGGAAATATCTGCTGTGGTTTTATGATAACTGCGAAAAAGTGGTGACTCCCTCAGAATCCATGAACGAATTTCTGATTAAAAAAGGGATTTCAAGAAGTAAAATCGGGCTGTGGACGCGCGGCATAGAGTCGGATTTGTTCACTCCTGAAAACCGGGACGAGGCTTTTCGTGCAGAGCTTGGTTTTACAAAAGATGATGTGGTCGTGAGCTTTATTTCCCGGCTGGTATGGGAAAAGAATCTGGAAACCTTCATGAAGGCAACCAACATTGCCCGAAAGAAAAACCCCAATATAAAGGTGATGGTCGGCGGCGATGGCCCTATTATGGATGACCTGAAAGCCGGCATGCCCGATGCTGTGTTTACGGGCTATCAGTTTGGAAGGGATTTGGCGAAGGTTTACGCGGCCACCGACATCTTTTTCTTTCCATCGGAATCCGAAACCTTTGGCAACGTAACCCTCGAGGCAATGTCGTCGGGTGTGCCCGCCCTGGTCGCAGACGCGATGGGAAGCAAATCATTGGTTATTGATGGTGAAACGGGCTATATTTTGCCACCTCAGGATGCTGAGGCGTTTGCTGCCAAAATTCTGGAGCTGGCCGAAGATGAAGGCAAGCGCTCCGGCATGGCAGCTAAAGCCCGCAAGCATGCGCTTACGTACGACTGGCAAGCCATTATGGACGGGCTGATTGAGGACTACCAAAAAGTGGTGGATTACAACAGATACAACTGATGGTTTCAGATTCAGCTAATGATATCTGGCACATGCTTTTAAATTAATCGTTTTTCTTTGAAACACTGCATCACCCTACATAACAGAATCCGGATTTGAAGATACTGTACATATCACATTTACATCCGCCTAAAGATGCGGCCCTTAAAAATATGGGCGGCATGCAGCGGGTAAGTCTTCAGCTTACGGATCAGCTTACGGCCAATAAAGGGGTGGAGCTGATTGAGTTTACCAGGGAGACCCGCTGGAAATTCATCGTGGTTAAAACGACATTCTTCCTGCTGAGGCTGTTCTTTTTCCTTCCTTCATTTGTGAAAAAACACAAGCCGGACGTGATACTGTATTCGTCTATGGTTACGGGATCCCTGGCTTATTTTACCCGCAGCCGCATCAAAACGCCGATGATCAGCATTAGCCACGGACATGATGTTACCCTTGACGTGGGTATTTATCAGTGGCTCATCAAAAAAGTGTTTAACAGTCTGGATGGCGTTATATCCGTTAGCTCGGCCACGCGGCAGGAATGTCTGAACCGCGGGCTTGATGTGGCTAAGTCTAAAGTACTGCCCAACGGTTTCGACGTACGCGATCTTAAAATAAACTACAAGAGAGCAGAGGCAAAGATGCTTCTGGAAGAACGGTTCGGCTTTGAGGCCGGAAACCGCAAGATTCTGCTTACGGTAGGCAGGCTCATAAAAAGAAAAGGGCATGAGTGGTTTATACGAGAAGTGCTGCCCAAGGTTAATTCCGACGTTATTTATGTGATCGTAGGTTCCGGTGCCGAAAAGGCGAATATTATGAGCGCAATTGAGGAGTCGGGCAGGAAAGATTCTATCATGCTGCTTGGGCGTCAGCCCGATGATGTGCTTGAAATGGCCTATTCGGCCGCTGATATCTTCATAATGCCGAACGTGAAGGTAAAAGGAGATATGGAAGGCTTCGGAGTTGTGCTGCTCGAGGCCAATATTCGCAATACCCCTGCTATAGCCAGCGATATAGAGGGAATCCGTGATGTTATTACCCAGGGCAAAAACGGCTACAGAGTAGCAAACAGAGATGCTAAAGGGTTTGCTCAAAAAATAGATGAAGTGATTTCACTCGAGCTTGAAACACTTTCGCAATCCAGCCGTTCATTTGTAGAGCATCAGTTCAGCTGGGAAAAAGTATCAAAAGATTACATCAAACATCTCGCCACGTTTGTAAGGGACGAACAGGTACGCCCAAATTAGATTGAGGCAATTGAAATGATACGGGCTCCGCTCTGGTTTGAAGAATGCAGTATAGTACCTATATTACAAATTGATTTTATTTAAGATTTATAAATAGTTTAGTATGAGTAAAACCCATACAGATAAGCCTGTGAAGGATATATTTTCTAAAGCTTTCAATTTTACGAAAGCAGATGAAGTAAAAGCCCTCGGCTTATACCCGTATTTTAAACCCCTTACGGAAACAGACGGAACAGTTGTGGTTATAGAAGGCCGCAAGGTCATTATGGCCGGTTCTAATAATTACCTCGGATTAACCAACGATGAGCGCTTAATCGTAGCGGCCCAGAATGCCATCAGGCAGTATGGAACAGGCTGCACGGGTTCGCGCTATCTCAATGGTACTCTCGATCTTCATCTTGAGCTGGAAGAAAAGCTCGCGAAATTCATGAACAAAGAGGCCTGTGTGCTTTTCAGCACGGGCTATCAGACCAACGAAGGCGCAATTCAGACAATCGCCGGCCGTAACGACGAGATTTATTCAGACAGAGACAACCACGCCTGTATTGTGGTTGGTACGCTTTGCTCTAATGCTAAAACAATTCGTTTTGGGCATAATGATATGGCTCAGCTTCGCAAACAGCTGGAGAAATCTGATCCGAACACCGGAAAGATTATTGTGAGCGACGGCGTGTTTTCCATGTCGGGACAGTTGGCCAACGTGCCTGAACTGAATAAACTGGCCAAGGAATTCGGCGCTCGTCTCTATCTTGATGATGCCCACGCTATTGGTGTAATTGGTGATGGCGGACGCGGATCAGCTTCTGTATTCGGTTTGAATGATGAAGTTGACCTCATCAGCGGTACTTTCTCGAAGTCATTCGCTTCGCTTGGTGGTTTCCTTGTTGGTGAACGTCCGGTAATTGAATTTATCCGTCATAATTCGCCCGCACACATTTTCAGCGCGTCTATGCCGCCGGCAAACGCTGCTACCGTGCTTAAAGCGCTCGAAATTCTTCAGGAAGAAACCTGGAGACTGGATCGCCTGGAGTATATTTCAGACTATATGCGCAAGGGGCTTAAGGATCTTGGCTTCAACATCTGGACCAGCAATACGCCAATCATTCCGGTAGTTATCGGTGAAATGATGAACTGCTTTAAATTCTGGAAAGATCTTTTTGAAGCCGGAGTTTATGCCAATGCCGTTGTGCCGCCGGCTGTGCCTCAGGGTCAGTCGCTTATCCGCACAAGCTACAGCGCCACGCATACCGACGATCAGCTTGATGCCATTCTGGATGCTTTCCGGAAGATTGGCCTCAAACATGGTATTATCGATAAAAACGGACATTCTCTTGTGGAGGTCAGCTAAGCTGATTCATACCGGGATATGAGCACATCCAAACCGCTTCACGGAGTACGTATTGTAACAGAGCCTTCAGAAATGAAGGCTTTTCTTTCGTTTCCGTACAGCCACTACAAAGATGATGAGAACTGGATCGCGCCTCTTTACATACAGCAGCGCGACCTGCTCGATCCCAAAAAGAATCCTTATTTCGAAAACGTAGACCACGCGTTTTTCACCGCTGAAAAAGATGGTGAAATAGCGGGTCGTATTGCGGTGTTCATCAACCACGACTGGAACGAGTATCAGAAGCAGCAGACGGGTTTCTTTGGCTTTTTTGAATGCGTGGATGATGCTTTCCTGACCAGGCTCTTGTTCAACGTGGCAAAAGACTGGCTGAAGGAGAGAGGCATGAATAAAATTCTGGGTCCGATTAACCCGGGTTTTATGTATGAGCTGGGTCTGCTTGTTGAAGGTCATGAGACCGAGCCCTACATCATGATGCCGTGGACTAAAGCGTACTACGACAAACACGTAAAGGCTGCCGGTCTTGATAAGGAAATTGATCTGCTTGCTTATGTGGTGGACGAAAAAAGCGTTGCTTTGGACCGAATAAACCGTGCCGAGCAGATTGTGCGCCACAGATTGCCAAATCTGGTTATTCGTCCCGTAAATATTCGCAATTTCAAGGAAGAAGCCCGCACCATCCGGAAGATTTTTAATCAGGCCTGGGCAACTAACTGGGGATTCAGTCCGGTAAGCGAGGCCGAGTTCGACCACATTGCCAAAGACCTGAAGCTCATTCTCGACAAAGACCTTGCGCACATAGCCGAAATCGACGGCAAACCCATAGGTTTTTCGGTAGCCTTACCGGATATGAATCAGGCGTTTAAGCACGTCCGGGACGGCAAGCTGATGCCGTTTGGACTGGTGAAATTGCTGTACCATAAAAGGAAAATAGACCGCATCAGAACCGCACTGATGGGCGTAATTCCAGAGTACAGAGGAAAAGGCATAGATGCGCTTCTCCACCGCGAAGCCATCGTAAAAGGCCTCGCCAAAGGCTACAACGCCTCCGAGCTCAGCTGGCTGCTCGAAACCAACACAGAAATGATTCGCGTAGCCGAACGCATCGGCGGCTGGAAAGAAAAGACCTACCGTATATATAGTTCGGAACTGTGAGGGTTCGCTTCGCTCACAATTGTGAATTGTGAATTGTGAATTGTGAATTGTGAATTGGTCGGAAGTTAAAGGTCGAAG
>PWID01000122.1 GCA_003555145.1 Balneolia bacterium
ATTTCTTCACCCAAGTCCAGAAACAGTGGCAACGTTAAGTCCAAATACTACAAAAAGGACGCTGCTGAAGATGATCAAAAGGATCAGAAAGAAACGCAAAAGCATGAAGCTACCAAATCTCAAAGCACATCAACTCCTCCATCCAGCAAGGAAGCCGGAATTGAAAACAAACCTGATGCTCTTGAAGTAGCAAAGGCATATGCCGAAAAGATGAAGGCTAAAGAGGCAAATACACCTGCTCCTTCCGGAGAGCCGTCGGAAACTAAATCCCCTGCTAAAGAAACAAAAGACACTACGAAGGCTGATGATTCAACAGTGTCCCAGTCTAAAGGTGATGCAGATTCAAAAGCTGAGCAGGACAGTTCTTCTGATGAAGGCGACAAAAAGTTAAAAGGGGCCAAAAAGATTAAGCGTCCTGCAAGACCGGCTCGAAAAAAAGCCGTAGCCAAGCCTCCGAAGAGTAAGACTTCAGATCAAAAAGAAGATAGCAATGACGCTGAAGCGACTTCAGATGCTTCAGCAGAAGATAAAAATGCTAAGAAAGATGATGCACAGACTTCAGACAGTAAAAAGTCTGAAAAGGCAGACTTGGCCGAAAAGCCATCACCTAAAGAAAAGAGTCCGTCTGCCCGAAAGAGTAGCGACAAAGGCAATAAAAAAGAAACCGCCAAGAAAGAGCCTTCACCAATAAGCGAAGCTAAGTCTAAAAAGCTTCAGGAAATGGATGCCATAAAGGCCACGCTTAACGAAGAGCAGTTCAGAAAAATGGCGGAGAAGCCTGCTGCTGACAAAGAAAGTTCTACTGTAAAGACCTCTAAAGTCGGTAAAACAAACAACGGAAATGGGAACGTATCCGACACCGATAGCGATAATAAGTCTGAAACATCTAAAGAGAAAGAGTAAGTCCACTTATGAAAATTCATGCAACAACCGTAATCGGAGTAATCCATAACGGTAAAGCCGCAATTACAAGCGACGGACAGGCTACACTGGATAAAACCGTTTTAAAGGCAACAGTGCAGAAAGTGCGCAGCCTCAACGACGGCAAAATCCTGGCTGGATTTGCAGGTTCTACCGCAGATGCCTTCACCCTTTTCGAAAAGTTTGAAGAGAAGCTTGGCCAGTATGATGGCAACCTTGAACGTGCCGCAATTGAGCTCGCACGCGAATGGAGAACCGACCAATACCTGAGAAAACTCGAGGCATTATTAATTGTTCTCACAGAAGAAAAGGGGCTACTAATATCAGGACAGGGTGATGTAATCGAACCCGAAGACAACATCCTTACAATTGGCAGCGGCGGATTCTATGCGCAGAGCGCAGCCCGGATGCTAAAAAAGCACGCCCCTCACCTCTCGGCTAAAGAAATTGCGGAAGAGGCACTTCATGCAGCTGCTGATATAGACATTTATACGAATCACAATTTAACAACACTTGAAATTGGCTAACCAGAAACAACTTCAGCCCAAGCTCGACAACCTCACCCCACGGCAGATTGTCGCAGCACTTGATCAATTTATCATAGGCCAGCACGCTGCCAAGAAGAGCGTGGCTATTGCTCTCCGCAATCGCTGGAGGAGAATGAACTCCGATGAGGCAATACGTGAAGAAATCGTGCCGAATAACATTATTCTTATAGGCCCAACCGGTGTAGGAAAGACAGAAATTGCGCGTCGTTTGGCTAAACTTGCTAAAGCGCCATTTATAAAGGTTGAAGCCACCAAGTTCACGGAAGTCGGCTACGTGGGTCGCGATGTTGAATCTATGATACGCGACCTCACCGAGATTTCCCTGAGCATGGTTAAGCTTGAAATGCAACAGCAGGTAAAGCCCCGTGCGGAAGAAATGGTTGAAGAACGCATTCTCGACCTGCTCATTCCTCCACTGAAAAAGAAGCGCCCGGGTACAGCCCAAAGCAGAAACACCAATTTGGGTTTTAACCAGCCTACGGTAACGAGCTCCGGATCTGATCAGAACTTCGATCCGGTTAGCGCCAGCGACGAAGAGCTGAATGAGCGCACAAGAGACAAGTTCCGCCAAAAGCTAAAAAACGGCGAGCTTGAAGACCGTAAAATCGAAATCGACGTAAAAGCTGGCTCAACGCAGAGCATGCAGATCTTTGGCCCTCAGGGGATGGAAGAAATGGGCATGAATCTTCAGGATATGCTTGGCAACATCATGCCGCAAAAAACCAAGAAGCGTCAGGTCAAAATTAGCGAAGCCCGCGAAATTCTGTTTGCTGAAGAAGCCGAAAAACTTATTGATCAGGAATCGGCTGTACAGATTGCCCTTGATCGCGTTCAGTCCACCGGAATTGTTTTCCTGGATGAGATTGATAAAATTGCAGGCAGCTCTTCCGGAAAAGGCGGAAGCGGCGGTGGTCCGGACGTTTCGCGCCAGGGTGTGCAGCGCGACTTACTTCCTGTTGTGGAAGGCTCTACGGTTACAACAAAATACGGGATGGTAAAAACCGACCATATACTGTTTATTGCCTCCGGAGCATTCAATGTCGCCAAACCTAGTGATCTTATTCCTGAGCTACAGGGTCGTTTCCCTATTCGTGTGGAAATGGATTCCCTTACCGAAGACGACTTCTACAAAATCCTCACTACCCCTCAGAATGCGCTCACCAAGCAGTATTCTGCGATGCTTAGTTCGGAGGGCATCACCCTTAACTTCAATGATGAGGCTCTTCTTGAAATTGCCAAAATCGCAGCTGAAGTTAATCGTGAAGTAGAAAATATTGGCGCCCGAAGACTGCATACAATTTTGTCTACCGTTCTTGAAGAGCTATTGTATTCTGTACCGGACGACATCAGCAGCGGCACGATTGATATAGATAAAGCCTATGTGACCAAACAGCTTGACCATATCGTGAAAAACAAAGATATGAGTCAATACATACTCTGATTGACTCTATTAGTATTTTACAAAGCGGGCGCGTTGATAACATCTCGCGCCCGTTTTGCGTTTTTTACACTGAGTACACATATTAATACATACTAAACCCTGCATTGCGAAACGTTGCACACTCGGTGTACCGTTAGATTAGAAAACAACACCAATTCCGATTATGTTTTCCCGCAAGTAGGTTTTACATTAGCATGTATATTACGGCTATATCATAATCCCGAATATTTAATTACATACGACAACTACACAGCCAGCACAACAAATGATTAAACGATTTTTCGCCTCCGGACTAACTAGTTTAGTAATCCTTAGTGCACTTTGGCTCTTTGGCTTCGACAAGGTTTTCGTTTCCAACGAGACCAACCACGAGCAAAACCTGCAGAAATATATACAGACGCAGCGCTGGATACTGAATAACTATGTAGACGAGGTTGATGTTGACGTTTTATTTAAAGACAGTATTCGGGGTATGGTACTCGCATTAGACGATTCTACCCTTTCCGTCTCAGGAACTCCAATTGATACAGCTTTCACAGATGTGCGAGTCTCTGATTTCCGCGAGGCAGCCGTACGTTTTGAACGAGCATACTCTTTCATTACCCAGAACTTTGAAGACAAAGACATGAATACCATGACAGAGAAAGCTCTGAAAGGTATGTTTACAAGTCTAGATCCTTACACCGATTATATCGACCCGGAACAGTCTGACAGGGTTCGCGAGAATTTCGCAGGGCGCTTTCAGGGAATTGGGGTTCAGTTCGACATTATAGCAGACAGTATCACCGTAATTTCGGCCATATCAGGTGGACCGAGCGATCAGCTTGGTATCCGCTCCGGCGATCGCATCATATCTATTGATGAAGAAACAGCAGTTGGGTTTAGTCAGGAAAAAGTGCTTGAAACGCTTCGTGGTCCTAAAGGCTCTGTAGTCCGGGTTGGTATTAAGCGTCCCGGTACTGCCAGCACGCTTAATTTCAACATTACACGCGACGATATACCACTTTACACCATCGACACTTCTTATCTGCTGGATGAAAAGACCGGTTATATTAAAGTAAATCGTTTTGCGCAGACCACATATGATGAGTTTATGGATGCCATGGATGGCCTTATTGAGCTTGGAATGGAGCGTCTCGTTCTGGATATGAGGTACAACCCCGGTGGATTCCTCGACCAGGCTGTTCGGATGACCGGCGAGTTTCTGCCCAGAGGTACAAAGCTTGTAAGTACACAAAGCCGCCATTCCCGCTTCAACAGTGAATACACCACGCGCACTAACGGTCGTTTTCAGGATCTTCCTTTAATTGTTATGATTAATGAAGGGTCTGCTTCCGGCAGTGAGATTGTAGCCGGAGCCATACAGGACAACGACCGCGGTCTTGTTGTCGGTCGCCGTACTTTTGGCAAAGGGCTCGTACAGCAGCAGTACGAACTTGTTGATGACAGCTTTATCCGCGTAACTATTTCGAGATACTACACCCCTTCCGGAAGGCTCATTCAGAAACCTTTCAACCAGGGTCGTGAGGAGTACGCGCTTGAAATCGTTAACCGGGATCGCGACGCAAGCACTGATGTAGACAATTTCATTAGTGATCTGCCCGACTCGCTCATCTTTCAAACAACTGCAGGCAGAACCGTATATGGCGGTGGTGGAATTGTTCCGGATCACATCATACAGGCTGACACAACCCGAAGCTATGTTCTGGGATTCATGAGACAGAACAATATCGGTTTCGACTTTGTACGCAACTATCTCGATGAAAACTCCGATGCATTCCGCGCTGAGTGGGAAGGTGATTTCGACCGTTTTCGCACCGATTTCTCCTGGACAGACCAGGACATGGACATGTTCTGGGATCGTATGGAAAATGCCGGAATGGTTATTTCGGATACCACCGAAACTACTACATATGTCGACGACGTAATGTATATCAATCCGGAGCTGATAGAACGCGATAGCTGGATTCCACCGGCTTTCACAAAGGCCGAGCTTGCGCGCCAGGTTTGGAGCCCCGATAAATTCTTCCCGGTCTATAACGACCAGTTTGATAACACGCTAAGAGAAACCATGCATCTGTGGAATGAGGTTGAAAACCTCAAGGCTTTTGTAGAAGAATACAAAAGCTCACAACAGGCCTCCCGACGACAATAGGTTTCATAATATTTGATGTACAAAAAAGCCGCTGACTCACATCAGCGGCTTTTTTTATGCTCTGAAACTATGTGATATTCAGACTAGGTCTGAATCACTCCTGTCTTAAACTCCGGAATTTCAGGATTGTGATTAGCTGAATCAATAGCACGGGAAATGCGCTTTCGCGTATCAACCGGATCGATGATACCGTCTACCCACAGTCTTGAAGCAGCATATTGAACCGTAGTTTGTGATTCGTAGCGCTCTGTAATTTTCTTGAGAAACTCCGCCTTATCTTCGTCGGAAATATTCTCTCCTCTCCTTTCAAGAGCTGAAACCTCAATCTGCATAAGCGTTTTAGCAGCTTGTGAGCCGCCCATTACCGCAATCTTAGCTGTAGGCCAGGCGTAGATAAAGCGAGGGTCATAAGCCTTACCGCACATGGCATAGTTGCCGGCTCCGTAGCTGTTCCCAACCACAATCGAAATTTTAGGCACAGTAGAGTTACTTACGGCATTCACCATTTTCGCTCCGTCCTTGATAATCCCGCCATGCTCGCTGCGTTTGCCAACCATGAAGCCGGTTACGTCATGCATAAAGATGATGGGAATTTTCTTTTGATTGCAGTTCATGATGAAGCGGGCCGCTTTGTCTGCACTGTCGGAGTAAATTACCCCGCCAATCTGCATTTCGCCTGACTTAGAACGAACTACCTTCCGCTGATTTGCCACGATACCAACGCTCCACCCGTCAACCCGGGCGTAGCCGGTAATAAGTGTCTGTCCGTACCCTTTCTTGAACTCTGTGAAAGAATCGGCATCAATAAAGCATTCCAGCACGTCATTCATGTCGTAGGGCCGGTTACGGTCTACGGGCAGCAGATCATAAATATCAGACGCTGGACGCGACGGTTCTACAGACTCAGCACGATTAAAGCCGGTTGTTTTAAACGGGCCAAGTTTTCCAACCAGATCCCGGATTGTGTCGAGACAGGTGTCATCATCGGGCATTTTGTAATCGGTAACCCCGCTTATTTCCGTGTGCGTGGAAGCGCCGCCTAAGGTTTCATTATCAACGGTTTCTCCAATAGCGGCTTTAACCAGGTAACTACCGGCCAGAAAGACGCTTCCTGTTCCGTCAACTATCATGGCTTCATCACTCATAATCGGCAGATAAGCACCACCGGCTACGCAGGAACCCATGATAGCCGCAATCTGCGGAATTCCCATGGCGCTTATCTTCGCATTGTTTCTGAAGATGCGGCCAAAGTGTTCTTTATCAGGAAAGATCTCGTCCTGCATCGGCAGATAAACGCCGGC
>PWID01000032.1 GCA_003555145.1 Balneolia bacterium
AAGAAGGGGGCCGAGATTTATAAAAAAGCGATACTCAGCAAGAAAGCTTCGATAAAGAAGAAGGAGGGCATCGAATTTCCCGAAATTGAGATTACAGACATCTGGAAAGATGTCTTCAGAGAGTACGAAAAGATTGAGTTCAAAGGATTGCCAACCGATCCGGACGACGAAATGTTGCAGCGCCTCACTATCGAGTTTGAGATGCGTAACAATCCGACCTGGCCTATGCCCGATCTGGAGGAAACGCTCGAAGACCTTAAGGAAAAAGAATTACTACTCGGTATTTTATCCAATTCTCAGTTCTATACGCCTATGATTTATGAGGCGCATACGGGCAATGAACCGGGTCAGAATCATTTCGATTTAAATTTGTGTATCTGGAGCTATCAGGAGCGCATGTGCAAGCCGGCCCTTCCTTTTCACGGCGCGTTAAAACATGCTCTGCTGGCTCATTTTCACCTTATGCCCGATGAAATTCTGTACGTGGGCAACGACATGCTTAAGGATATTTATCCGGCTCATCACTACGGGTTCAAAACGGCCCTGTTTGCCGGCGATGACCGCTCGCTCAAATGGCGGAAAGATGATCCGAAAGTAAAAGGAATCGAGCCCGATTTGATTATCGACCGTCTGCATCAGCTTGTGGATTGCGTATAGGTCCGGAATCAGCGGGCTTCCTGCTGTTCTTCTTCCTTGTCCAGTTGTGAAACGTTCGGGATGATGCCGTGTTTATTCAATTCGGTAACTATCATTTCGGTAACATCGCTTTTAAACAAAAACTCGTAGCGGATGTCGAGCACGTAGGCCTTCACCCTTAGCTTCACCATGTAGTGGCGGTTGTGGATCTCATTAAGCGCAATGATTACAACAGGTTTGTTCAGATAAAGGTATGGTGATGAAAAGACCGCTCGTCTGGCGATGTCCTTTGCCAGCATTACGTCTGCCGTTGCGGGGATAAAAATTTCGGAAACCACCTGGCAGTCGAGCGCGCTGGAGTTGGCGTTTGATACCGCCCGGTTCATCAGCTCGCCGTTGGGAATTGCCACGGTGTTGTCATCGGGGGTTTCGATCAGGCAGCTTCGAATGCCCACGCTTTTAACCTCGCCGTAGTGCTCACCCACCTGGATTTTATCACCTACCTGAAAAGGCTTGTCGAGGATAATCATAATGCCGCCAAAAATATTTCGAAGAATATCCTGTGAGGCAAAGCCCACCGCAATACCAAGCGAAGCCGTAATGGCAAAAACGGTCTCGATAGGCGGAACAATTATCCCTGCAATTACAATGTAGAGAGCAAACGACCAGATTGTGATCCGCATAATGGGAGTCAGCCGCTTGAAAAACAGCCGGTAGGTGGTCGCCCGCTCCGAAAGATTATCCAGAATTCTGGCCAGAACCCTGTTGATGAACCACGCGATAATCAGAATAAGAAGTGAAAGGAAAACTTTAGGGAAAGAAATCAGTTTAGTTAGTTCGCTGGCTTCCTCGCTTAACTCGTCTTCAAAATCCTCGCCCTCTGTTTCGGAATCGGATTCTTCAGCATCGTTTGCTCCGGCAGTAACTTCATCGTTTTCCGGATGTTCTTCTGTTTCAACCACCGGATCCGGAACCAGCGTTGTGTCTGCCAATTGGGTTTCCTGCAGAGAGATAAATTCCAGACCAGGCGGGTAAGCCTGATGCGCTGTTGCTAAACCAGGCTGAAGCTGCACCGATAGCAACACTACAAAAAGCAGAAAAAAGCAGCGCAATAGGTGATGTGTTTTCATTTCGTTAGCAACCATTAGTGCAGGATATTACGGCTTGAGAGCATTTGAGAAATCTGGCGGTACACCAGATGGTTGATGGTAAAACCACGGCTTGTTTCTACGACCAGCCCCTTAGATGAAAGGCGGCCGAGCAGCAGCTGTGCTTCTGAGCGCTCGTTATGCATAGCAAAAGCCAGCTCCCTGGCCGTGAGTACATCATGCCGAATGAGGGCAGCCAGTGCAAAAAGTACGTCACGGGAGGGTGTCTCCAGCGTGTCGATATCGGCCAGCTCTATAGGATTTATAATTACCCCCTCGTCGTCGACTTTAGAAATAGAGTTTACCCAGAAAATCATGGCAATGCTAAAGTTTCCGCGGGCCGCCTGCGATAGCTTACCGAAATACTCTTTCTGCAGATAGTTTTGTATTTCTTTTTCTTTACCCAAAATTTTGCGGAAAGACCGGTTGCGCTGAATCTCATTAGACGGCTTGAATGTTAGCTCATAACCGGTTGCCCGGTGGCGGAGCATAATCCCTTTTTCTATCTGATCATCAGTGAGCTCATCGGTACGAATAATTTGTGAAAAGAACTGGTCTGCGCTGAACATCTTGCAAAAGAACGACCACGCGTTTCCGCTGCAGCTTACCACCCAGAACAGCTGACCCGTGGTTTGGGAAAGAAGCAGCCAGAATTCGGCTATGGCACTGTAGCCGTTGATATTCCGAATGTATAAATTCTGAAGACCCTCAAAAATGAGGACACGCCTTTTTCGGCTCTTCTGAATTTTTTGAATGAGGTCGGCCGTTTCGGGAGTTTCCGCAAAGCCCATAGCCTTGGAGATCATCCGGTTCATTACAGCAGGGTCGTAAATCGTTTGTTCCAGATTAATATGAACTACATCGTCTTTTATGGTTTCATCCTGCTTGAAAAAATGCAGTAAAGTGCTTTTCCCACTTCCTTTCTGACCCGCAATTGCCATGCTCCACGGTATCCCTTTTCGCCATTGCCCGTAACCATTGCTCAGCTGAATCAGATTGGTGCCGGCATCAAGATAGTAGCGTTTATCAATCAGGAATGAGCGTTTAAACAACCGTTGATAGATAAAGGGGAGCTTTTCGTCGGTGGTTTTATGCTGGAGTAAATATTCAGTAAGGGATAATCGCGCCCGGGCCGAACCGCTGCTTCCGACTCTGAAACCCAGATAGCGAACTGCGGGGTTATACAAACCGAAGAATTTGCCGCGCCCGTACCGCCAGGCTAAAGAAGCATTATCTTCTGCAACGGCATAATAACGAATGAAGCGTTCCTGCCATCCTAAGGCTGTTTCTTTGGCCTGCAGCGCCTTGTCGCGCATTTCAAACTCATCGTACCGCCTCTCGAGCATTAAAAGCGAAAGTCGCTGAAAGGCAACCGGAAGGCTGGAGCGGATTAATGTTTCGTAAGCGTTTTGCTTCTCCCTAATGCTTTTGATGGATTTCTCGAGAGACAGAACGGAACGTTTTAAACCAGATAACGCAATCTGAAGCGGGCTGTCGTCTCCTTCTTTCTGGTCTGAGGAAGACGCTGCCTGAAGATTGGCATCCACAATGGCAGCAGCTTCTTCAATATCACCTGCCTGTTCCAGAATGAACGCGCTGAAGTGCTGCGTTTCCGGGCGGATTGGATTCAGTGCTTCGTTTTTAATAAAGCGTGATGCAATGCTCCGCCACCTGAAGCTGTCAGTGGTGAGCTCCGGAACCGGTACGGCAAAAGTGCGCTTCTCGGCCAGCTGAAGCGTTTCGGTGAAGCTGTTCATCTCCAGCTCAAGATCCGAAATAGTTTGTCGTATCTCCGTAATCAGGCGCTCCTGTTGCTCTTCATTCTGCATCATAGCGAGTGAAGCGTCCACAAAATCATCCTGAAGCTTGCTGCGGGCAGTCTCGATTTTTTTGACCGCCTGCTTTTCCTTTTCTTCCTGCTCTAGCTCTGAAATTACTTCCCGCAGAATACTAACTCCGTTCTCTGTTGGCACATAGCAGGTATCCCTAAAGAATGTATGGGTTTCCTTTAGCAGGGTTTCCTGAGCCTGCTGCAGCTGTATTCCAAAAGCCGAGAGCTCGATCTGCACCTGTAAATCGGCCAGCTGGGATTTAAGATAGCTTTGCCATTTGCGAAGGTTTTTCCGGGTATTTCTTTCTGCCGCACGGCTTTGTTTTTCGAGCTTGTTCTCACTTAGCTTTCGTTCGCCGAATTCGATGGTTCCAACTTTTTCAGCAAGCTCTTTGAGTATTTCGGGTGATGCTTTCAATGCTGGATTCGAGCTGTAATCACTTTCCAGAAACAGCTTCACCTCATGTATAGCCAGGGTGATGTAATCCGTGGCCTCATCGATTAGTCGGTTGGTGTAGGCCGATGAATGTGAGTCCGCGGTTTTGTTATTCTTTTTAACAGGATCATTTTTGGGCTTTATTTCATCACTTTTGCCATTAACCGGGTTGAGATCAGACTTCGAGCCCGGCTCTGTTTCATTCAGTGTCTTTACTTCCGGCTTTTCTGCTATGGTTTCTGCTTCTTCACGAATTTCTTCCTTCACTTCATACAGCAGCGCCCTCAAGGCCAGCGCCATGCGGGAATACTCGAAGCTTATAGTATGGCTAAACACATCCGGGCGGCACAAAAGCCCGTACCTAAGAAGTTGCTGGAAGGGGATTTCCTGGATCCACTCATAGGGCTCAGATTCATCCCTGTGGAATAGCTTACCTGTGTTAAACAATTGCTGCTTGGCAGCTTTCCGGAGTCTAAGTAGCCTTCCGTCAGATTCACTTGCTTTGAAGCGGTCTTCACCCTGAATGCAACGAATGCGTTCTGGTTGTTTACCTATGGCTTCGGTGAGAGCAATTATCCATAAATCATCTGTTGCAGTGTATTCTGTTCGCTGTAGCAGCGCCTTAAATACATTCAGGCTGCTCTCGAGCCGTTCTGCTATAAGCGCCTGAGACGAGTCCGGATCGCGTTTAAGCTTGAATATGTCGGTGCGTAAAGCAGTGAGTTCATCGAGAAGTGGCCCGGCAAATGAATTCCTGAACGTGTGGAGTGAAGCGTTCAGGTCTTCGTTAAAAAACTGATCGAGCTGCTCATGTATAGTATTGTAAGAAACAGGCGTTTCCTTCATGCATTTACTCCCCTGGTCGGTGGGTACCGGTTTAAAGTTACGTTATGATACAAAAATAGTTGAAAACATCACGGTTCATCCAGACCGGGTTTTTACTCAACGTCTTAAGCTGGTATACCAGGTCTCAAAATACTCTGTCGAAAGTCCTGCACGCGAAACGTATGAATTATTATAACAAGCATTTAGTTGAACTCAATATGTTATAAGAATTTCTCCATTACAATAAATTAAAACCGTTTCAATATAATAACTCATGAATAAGATTTTTAAGACCTCTGATTATTTCATAATCGCAGCCGCATTGATTTCAATGGCTGTTTCAATAGCCTTGTGGTTCTCTGGCAGTCGTGAGGAAGGTGTGTATGTAGGAATCTGGGTACCCTCCATTTTAGCGCTTGGTATCTACTTTAAACTCGCTGTTTCTAACGCTAATAAGAACGTTAAATAATTATGGAAGATACCAATCTGTTTATTTTTGGCATATTTGCCTCTGCCATGCTAATTGCAGGCTTTATATTTACGATGCTCGAGTTCAAAAAGATGGGTGAAAATGCCGGAGATTATACCGGCCCGGACGATGAGGAAGAACTAAACTGAAAACCAACGTTTTCAGGTTTGGCTTCACACGCTCTGCACCCTATTTGATCAGCACCATCTTCCTTGTTAGTGCCTGCGAGCCGGCCTCGAGCCGGTAGATGTATACGCCGCTGGCAAGCTGACTTCCGTCGAAGGCGGCAAAATGCTGACCGGCAGGAAGTGAGCCGTTGTGCAGCAGCATCACCCTTTGCCCCATGCTGTTGTACACCTCAAGCCTCACGTTAGTACGCTCAGGGAGCGTGTAGCTTATTTGAGTGGTTGGGTTGAATGGGTTTGGATAGTTTTGCGCCAAATGAAGTTCGCGAGGCAGCTCATGTTCACGCGGTGTATTTACTGGCGGCCCGTCGTTGTTGTTGAAAAATACGGCAGGAAGCTGTGCATCATCTTCGGTGAGCGTAAAGATTCGGTTGCCGTTCTCACCCGGGCCCACGTCGTTATTTTCCCATCCATCGTTTGGCAATGGTCGACCATCTCCGGCCTCTATAAAAAATTTGTAGGCCACCTCTTCTCCGCTGTCGCCTTCAATGTCCAGCTGTACACTCCACAGGTCCGGGTTTTCAGTGCCGGGACTCATGAAGCTTCCATTTTCTTCAGAAACGCTCCAGTCGTTAAAGCTACCCAGAACGTGAACCACATCACCAGTTTCGGGACGGAAAATCTCGCTCATCCGTTGAATGCTCATATCTACAGTGAAGGTCCCCAGTCGCATTTCGGGCTCCGGGTCGGGCTCATCATCACTTTGACCAAGACTGCCGTCGGAAAGCAAATTCT
>PWID01000078.1 GCA_003555145.1 Balneolia bacterium
GGTTACCTCACCGGAACTTCCATGTCTTCTCCTATAGTAGCTGGTGTTGCCGGATTGATTCTGTCAGCTAATCCCGATGCCGACTATCATTTCATTAAGGAGCGCCTTATGGAAGGTGTTGATGTGCTTCCGTCCTTCGAAAACATTTCCATCTCGGGTGGCCGCCTGAATGCAGCTAATTCTGTACTTGTAGATGATGGCGTGCCTCCGGCAACCGTCACCGACTTAAGCGTTGAGGTGATGGGACAAACTTTCGCATCCCTCAGCTGGACGGCACCTGGCAACAGCGGTACCGAAGGTCGTGCAGGTTCGTATGAAATCCGTTTCAGTACAGACCCTATCGATGATTCCAACTTCGACTCCGCTAATCTGATTGAAGATACCCCAAGACCATTAGCTGGCGGAACCGAAGAATCCTACTTTGTACGCGGTCTTGAGCCAGAAACGCAGTACTATTTCGCCCTTCGCGCCATCGACGTTTTTGGCAACGAAGCCGATGTAAGTAATGTCGTCGTGGGAACCACGGATTCGCCATCCGAAATTGCTCTGTCCATCACTTCTATTTCCGATGAGATTCAGCTGGATACTACAGCCGACTACACTTTTTCGGTTACCAATAACGGTACCGGCACATTACGATACGTGGTTCCAACCCGCATGAGCGATGAAGCACTGCGTGCCGGCAACCCGGTTAATGCACTCGACGAGCGCTTCAACATTACGGGAGATGCAAGCGGAAACGAAAGCGGAAACCCTGTTCTGTTCGGAGCAGGCGGCCCGGATAACTTTGGATATTACTGGTTCGATGACGAAGAGCTTCAGGGCCTCACTTTCGCATGGAACGACATAGCTGAAGCGGGCGAAGAGCTCGGATTTTCCAACCTCAGCAATGGTCATGCGGTCCTGGACCTACCCTTCGAATTTCCATTTTATGGTGAACTAAAAGAATCGATTGGAATCGCCATTAACGGATATGCATCTTTCGGAAACATTGCCGCTACAGGTTCTCCTAATAACGTGCCCCTTCCCAATACCAGCTCCATTCCCCGCGATCTGATTGCTCCGTTCTGGAGTAACCTCAGTATTACCGAGGAGAACGGTGGTGCGGTTTACACATACTACGATGAAGACGCATCAACATTCATCATACAGTGGACCAACGTAAACAGAGCCGGGGACGACGGAGAAAACTCCTACACGTTTCAGGCTTTATTATCGGAGTCAGGAAACATCACCTTCCAATACCTAAGCATGAACGGCGACATCAATCATGCAACTGTAGGTGTACAGGCGAACAATGCAACCGATGCGCTTCAGGTAGCCTACAATACAGACTACACCTACAGTCTCAAGGCTGTGAATATTTCGAGCGGTTTGCCTGAATGGCTGGATCTTTCTCCGAATATGGCTGTAATCGAACCGGGCGAGTCTGCAGAGGTAACCGCGACAGTAGATGCATCTTCACTGGTAAACGGAGTCTATGAGTCGAATCTCATATTCATCAGTAACGACCTGAGCAACCCGTTTGTAAAAGTACCTGTAACGATAGAAACTACCGGCGGTACACCAGACATTGCGCTCAGCGAAGACGTGCTCGATTTCGGGCTTGTGTACATCGATTACCCGGAAACGTTTGAGGTAGAATTTACCAACAGTGGCCGCGCTGCCCTGGGCATTGAGTCCATAAGTGTAGACAACCCTGCTGTGGAAATTAGTTTCCCTGAAGAAATGGAAATTGCAGCCCTTTCCAGCGCCGTGATGAGCATTACCTATAACCCGGCCGAAGATGATATTCTCGATACCTCAATTGTGATTGAGACTAATGATCCCGAAAACCCGGTTATTGAAATTGCTTTAACGGGTGAAGGCGCCGGAGCCCCGGATTTACGTCTTAACCGTAACCAGCTGTTTGCCGAAGTGCCTGAAGACGGCATGGTAAGCCAGACGATGACATTCCGGAATGCAGGTGGCAGCGATCTCACCTACAGCGTGAGTTTTTCTGAAACTACACCAGGCGCTACAGGTACCTCATCTGCCAAACCTGTCGAAACCCGGGAAGCTGACGGCGACGAAGATCTTGATTCTTCTCCCTCATGGATTCTGTTTGTACAGAGCCAGGGCACAATGGAAGCCGGAGAGATTCGTGAAATTACCGTACGTTTCCGCGGTATCGTGGAGCCGGGTGAGTACACCGCCGATATGATCATCAACACGAATGATCCAAGCAACCCTCAGCGTGTGGTACAGCTGTTTATGACCGTAATTTCGAGTACATCCACTGATAACGACATGGATGTGCCCCGCGACTTTGCGCTTAACCAGAACTATCCGAATCCGTTTAACCCGACCACACAAATCGAGTACGCAGTTCCGGAAGCTTCTCACGTAACGCTTGAGGTGTTTAACGTACAGGGACAGCGTGTGGCAACGCTTGTGAACGGCGAACAGAGTGCCGGCTACCACATGGCCACATTCGATGCCGAGCGCCTGTCCAGCGGCGTTTATCTGTACCGCATCACTGCAGGATCGTTTACCAAGACACAAAAAATGATGCTGGTGAAATAACAGTACATCAGTGAGCAGTGAACAGTAATCAGTACTGTAGCTGCTCATGCAAATAAAAAGGGGTTCGGTCTTAATGATCGAACCCCTTTTTTATGCCAATAGATTGGTATCAGGAATCAGCTAAAAGCGGGCTGTGATTTCGAGAAGATCACGGCTGGCGATAAAGCGGCCGTCGAAATTGAGGATTACATCGTTGCGAAGACGGGCCGCGTGTTTGTCCTCATATTCTTTAAACCTGCTCTTATCCTCAAGTTCGTAGTGCATCATATATGTAATGTAGCCTTTTTTCAAAACGAGCTCGGAACGCATCATCCTGCAGTTCAGAAACAGACCGGTGGCCATTACGTCCGGGATGTGCTTGTCTTTCATCCAGACCACCCAGGCATGGTGGCTATCTTTCTCGATATGTACGGTTACGGCGTAAATCATAGCCTGTCTCCTTCCGGCCCGGCCGGTATATATTATATGATGTGATTATTATTCTTTCTTTTCGTCAGTTTTGAACATCTCCGGCGTATCGTCTTTACCTGATGAAATCGGAAACGCCCTGGTTTTTTCGCCGGTATAGAGTGAGAGGTGCGGATATGGAATCTCAATCCCCTCTTCGTCGAAACGACGCTTAATTTCAAAATTCAGACTGGTTACCATATCGATAAAATGCTCTTTCTGGCACCATGCGCGCAGGTTCATGTCTATCGAAGAGCTTGCAAAGGAATCGAAATGAATCATACAGGCTGGTTCCTGAAGCGCGAACATATTTTTGTCAACCACATCTATAATCACCTTCCGTACGTTCTCCAGGTCTTCCTTATAAGCCACAGACAGCTTAATGCTTGCCCGGCGAATGGGGTATCGGGTTATATTTGTAACCTGACTTTTAAGCATCATTTCGTTAGGGATACGTACCATATGATTATCGAAGGCCCGCATCTTAACCGACATGGTATCGATGGACAATACGACCCCCGTTGTGTTATTTATGGTGATGATATCACCTACAACAAAGGCTTTTTCGCCAATTAAGAAAAAACCACTTATAATATTTGAGACGCTGGTTTGTGAAGCAAAACCAATGGCCACACCCAATATACCTGCAGCTCCAAGCAATGGACCGAGTCTGAAGCCCAGCTCGTGAAGTATCATTACAAAAAGAATTGCGAATCCTACATAAAAAAAGGTTTTCGCAATGAGCATTGCGTAATGAGCGCTGTATTTATCGGTAATAAACTTGCGGATGTAGGTACGGAGAAGTCCGAGCAAAGGGAGACCAATAACCAGAAGCAGAATAACTCTTATAACCTGATCCGGCTCTATTTCATAACTAAACATGAGAGTGTTTTTTCGATTTTAAAATATCAGAATTTGAGAGACGGCATTTGGAGCAACTTAAACGTTCGTTCGGCTATACCCTTTCGAACAGGATTTCTGGGCTTTCCTATTAGTTTGGCTTTTGGAGCCTCATTCGGGGGCTTTCCGCTAACTATAAGATCACTGAAGTTGTCGCCGCCCTCGTGCACGATTTTCATTTCGTCTGACCATAACTTGTTTTCAAGTTCAAAAACAGACAACCTGTCGACCCTGAGGCACAGCTTTTCCACATTCAGAAACTCGCTGGAATTGTTTTTAATAACTACCGGACAGTAACAGCGGTGTGCCCGGAACATTTCTTGCCGAACAACCTGGCTGGCGGTTGTTTTGAGCCAGTAGCATACTTCTCCGTCTTCGAATGTGCCGAACCAGGACTTCACCATTTCCACGGTATTAATCTCACACAGCTTCAACATACCGTCGGATTTGTCGAAAACACCAATTGAAAGGGGAATCCGGGTATATATTTTCGCCTGGGCACCCGGAGCAAGCCGAAACGGGTAATCGGGTCGAACGATAAACGAAAGATCGGGAAACGTGGGAATCAGTGAGATCTCTGGCTTTGCAGAACGCAGTGCCCATCTCGACCAGCCACGATCCGGAAGATCATATATATAATCTTCGCCGGTTTGTTCTGTGATAGAAGTTCCCTGCAATTCTTTTAGCTGCAGGGCATCAGGCGCATCTTGCTCCGTCTCTACAGTCGGGACTGAACCGGTATCGCTAAAAATTGAGGCAAGCCTTTCAAATGAAATCCAGACCTCCTGCTCCTTTCTGGCTATATGCAAATCCAGAACATCTTTGATGCTTAAATTGAGTTCCTGATTTTTCTTCAGCTTGTAGTCGCCCCAGATCATAAAAAGTTAAGTATTTAGAATTCTGTGAATGATGAGTTCACTAAGTACATAATTCGTCTAATTTACGATTTAATGTGGAAATGCAAAGCCGAGATAAAAATCTAATACAGTTATTCAAATTAAGTTGAGTATGTTCCGATTTTTTGCCAAATTGCAGTAGAGTTAATTTTCTTCATCTATACTTTTCAATAAAGGAGTAAGCCATGAAAAATCCGAAAATTCTTGTACCCACAGACTTTTCTGACTTAAGCAAGAAAGCTCTGGACATCGCCAGTGAGGTTGCGATTGCCATGAACGGAAACGTCACTCCTTTTCATTCATACATTCCAATAACAGATCTGGATGGCTTCCACTACATGAGTACAGGTGCAGCCACACAGAAAAACCTCACCGACATTGAAGAAAGCATTAAAAACCGGCTAGACGATTTAGCTTCTGAACACATCGACGCACAGCATCTCGAAAAAAGCCTGATTGGTATCGGCAACCCTGCCCACGCTATTGTCGAAATGAGCTCCGGATACGACTTAATAGTTATGAGTACCCACGGACGAACCGGATTCAAGCGTTTTCTGCTGGGATCTGTTTCTGAGAAAGTGCTCCGGATGGCAGACAAACCGGTTATGATTGTCGAAGACAACACCACCTTTACCCCTGTGAAGCGTATACTTGTAACCACAGACTTTTCCGAAAACTCAAAAGCAGCTTTCGGCGTGGCACGCGCCTTTGCGGATGCTACCGGAGCAGATATAGAACTTTTCCACGCCGTTATTTACGACAATTTCGACTCGCTGGCCAAAGCCGAATCAACTTACGATATGCGTCTTGAAAACCTTGAGATTCTGGCCAAAACGCACTTCGATGGAATACCAGGCAAAGTACACACCAAGGTAATTACCACCAACCGCTCGGCCCACGAAGCCGTGCTTAAACTAACGCAGGAAAAGCACTACAACCTCATCGTGATGTCTACAATTGGGCGCACGGGCCTCGACTACCTGATGCTCGGCAGCACTACATCGAACGTTGCACGAATGGTGAAATGCGCCGTTCTGAGCGTAAACCCGAAAAAGCATGCCGACATGAAACGGAAAACTTTCGAGGAAGAGCACTCCTGAATTCCGGAGGTTAGCTGATATAGCAGCAGCACACAAAACAACGCTTACTCAAAATAAAGAAGCCGGCCTCCCGAAAGGGGGCCGGCTTCGTCGTTTCTAAGCAATAAAACAGACTTTTCAGAAGCGGAAGTTCACCCCAATTACCGCATGAAAGCGATCTGCAGAGGTTCGAACCCTTTCAGCCTGAAAACTACCGTCGGCAGCCTGGTAGTCGAAAAATTCGTATACGGTCTGCTCATCATCGAAAAACGCATATTGCAGGCCAAAATCGAGACTCAGGTTTTGATTAACCCCAATTCTCACGCCACCGCTCACAAACTGCGTATCGTTGTTACTGCTGCGGCTCACGGCCGGCAGGTAAGCATACCCAACAGAAGGCTGTACCACATCAGAGATATTAAGAGTAGCACCAAAACGGAGGTTATAGACATCTTTGAAGTCGTCACGTATGGCATCGTTTTCTGCTACTTCCAGGCCAAGATCACCAAAGTCGCGGAACTGAATGCTGCTGTTCCCAACGCGCTCTACCGATGCCGTTATATTTACCGGAAGATCGTGTGTGGCTATACCAAAATTGAGGCGTGATGGGGTTTTAACCTTATATGAAGTTTCTCCGCGCAGCTCATCGCTTTCTGATCCCCCCTGCTCGTAGCTGGTTTGAATGAAAACTGAATAGCTTTCCTCAATATTATACTGGGTAGGCAGTGAATAACTTATGCCAAGGCTCAACTGAGGAATAAAGCGATATATGGCGCCTATACGGGCAGAAAAGCCGGTGATATCAGCATCTATACGCTCCTGAAGAATTACGTTATCGGGCGCAGGAATAGTAAAAGGCTCACCGTCAATAAAAGTATCAATCGGGCCATAAAACCCCTGCGTGTCCCGCTCCAGGAAGTCGCGCTTGTACGAATACGAACCAACCGGAATACCGAGCATAGCGCCAACATAAAGACCTTCCACAAACTCGGTAGCTATAGATGCTGTAAACTCACCCAACTGCCCGGATTCGGTTACTGTTGCCGTCTGGTCTACTCCAAAGAAGTTGGTATCGAGTCCGTCACGAAATATTGGAAACACACCAAAATCGTCCTCCTCAATTGCAAAGGCATTAAAAGCCGTATCAAAATAGAAGTCGTTATCAAAAAATAAATCAGTGATGGAACTACGGTCGTTAAACGCATTTAATCGGTAGGCACGGTTAAAATCCGCTATTTGGTTGTAACCACCACCAAAAACGAGACTACCCTGAACCGTTGGAAAAGCGTAAACAAAACCTACGTTGGTAAATGCTGTCTGGGAATCGTCGTAAGATGATGTCGTGCCCAGATACGTTGCATCTTCGCTGATATCGCGTAATCCAAGCCCGATATTGAAGCTGGAGGATTTTGCCATTCCAAGCGTAGCAGGATTCAGTAGTGCTGAACCATAGCCCGTAAAGGAGGCAGATGAAGACCCACCGGAAGAAAGAGTGAAGGCATCGCCGGCCGGATATTGGGTGGAAAAACGAAGTGCATCGAACCTGTTCTGACTTTGCGCCAGATCAGGAATCATAAATAAGCCCAGGATCACAAGTATAGCGTATCTCATAAAGCTGCCAATTAGATAGGATTAAAAAAAGCAGCCAAACGAAAGGAATGACTGCTTTTTATTTTCAAGTTTGATGTGAACAAATGAAGAACAGCATTGAGAGCCGGGAATTATTACCGGCTCTTCAAATAGCTACTAATCGTTGTTTCTGTTTCTGCTACGGTTACCGGAGTCGTTACTGCTACCGCGTGAACGTGCCGGAGTAGCCTGAGAACTGCTTCCACGAGAACGGGTAGGAGCTGCCTGTGAGCTGCTTCCGCCACGTGACCGGTTCACCGTACCCGATGAGTTATTATTTCCACGGGTTCGGTTTACAGTTCCGGAAGAGTTGTTGCTGCCGCGTGTTCTGTTAACTGTGCCCGAGTTGTTTGTATTCCGGGTACGGGTTGGTTGAGCACGCTGTGCGGGTGGCGTAGCTCTGCTTCGGTCTACTGTTCCGCGTGCAGGGGCTGTTCGTGTGGTACGTAAAGTACGGGCTTCACCACGATTTACGCCAGTCGATTGTGTACGAACTCTGGCATTAGGCGTGCTAACGTAACCTGCAGGTGCAGTACCACTGCCACGAACTCTTGTTCTGTCGTCGCGGGATGCAACTCCTCTGTTGGCAACCCGGTTATCTCTGGTATTTGTTACAGTTCCGCGGTGTACACCTGAGCTTCTTGGGCCACTCGCAATTCCTGAAGTCGAACTTCCTCCGGCATAATAATTGCCGTATACAATCAGATAGTTGTTGCCGAAGCCACCCCAAGGGCTGTAGAAATGTCCGAACGGACGAAATCTGTGGTGGTAGCGCGATCCGTAAAATCCATATAAGCTAAAGTAGTATGGGTCATACAACTGCGCATAGTGCCAGAAAGGATCGTAGTAGTAGCCGTAGCTATATCCAAAACCATGGAATGGTCTTCCCCAATGAAAGCCCATCATCACGGAGCTACGCCGGTGATTATAGGTCCGGAAGCCAAGATTGGCATCGAAGACACCATCATAATAGCCTTCTTCGTAGGCAAGATACTCGTCCTCAGAATAATAGGTATCGTAGGCGCTTTGCTGACCCTGCTGAGGTGCATATCCTCGCGTGGGGCGTTCTCTCTCGAATGTTTCAAGCTGAGTATAACAACCGGAAACGAGGAAAGAACCCGCTATCAGTAAAATGAGAAATTTGTAGTTCATAATTGTAACCTCGTATCGTATATCGTGTTGTACCTTATTTACACTGATGAGTTCTCAGTCTTTGATATTCTTACTTACATAACGTTGTAAAGCGGCGAATAATTTGAACAGCCAAGACTTTTTACTTATGGCCTTCTGTATTAACAAATTACCCTTATTCAGCTGTAAAGCCAAATTTTCGCGCCATTACCTTTTATCTGAACACAAAAAAAGGGAATGTACATAACTGCACATTCCCTGAGGATTTTGCGGGCAGTTGTGCACGTATATATTAAACGTACATCAGCCCAATTTGTTCCCACGGCTATTAACCGAGGTAAGCTCTTAGCGCCATGCTCCTGTTGTGGTGACGTAACTTTCTGAGCGCCTTTTCCTTAATCTGTCGTACGCGTTCTCTCGTGAGATCGAAACGTTCTCCAATTTCTTCCAGCGTAAGCGAATGCTCGCGACCAATACCAAAATAAAGGCGAATAACTTCAGCTTCGCGCGTGCTTAATTTAGAAAGAGCCCGCTCGATTTCAACCTTAAGCGACTCACTCATTAACTCGAGATCCGGGTTTGGAGTCTCTTCGTTCTCGAGAACATCGAGAAGTCTGTTGTCTTCACCCTGGGCAAACGGCGCATCTACCGACAGGTGACGACCGGAAATTTTGAGGGTATCCGCAACTTCAGACACCGTCATGTCGAGGGATTCGGAAAGCTCCGCAGCAGATGGCAGACGTTCGTATTCCTGCTCCAGCTTCGAAAGCTCTTTACCTATTTTGTTAAGAGCACCAACGCGGTTCAATGGCAGCCTTACTATACGGCTCTGCTCGGCAAGCGCCTGCAAAATAGACTGCCTGATCCACCATACGGCATAAGAAATGAACTTAAAGCCACGGGTTTCATCGAAACGCTTGGCAGCTTTTATAAGCCCGAGATTCCCTTCGTTTATGAGGTCGCCTAGTGAAAGTCCCTGGTTCTGATATTGCTTAGCTACCGACACCACAAAGCGAAGGTTGGCCTGAGTAAGCTTTTCCAGCGCTTCCTGATCACCTGCTTGTATACGTTTTGCCAACTCAACTTCTTCATCAGGAGTAATAAGGCTTACTTTACCTATTTCCTGAAGATAGCGATCGAGCGACTGACTCTCTCTCGTAGATATACCGCTTGGTGATGGATTTTTGGGATCTTTCTTCTTCTTTTTGGCCACTTAGATTTCCGCTTAGGGTGATCATTTATCATGTTTCTATAACTTGCAAATATAGCACTTTTAACGTACGCAGAGCAAATTAATGGATTTGACTAACGGGGTGATTTTACAAATCGTATTCGTTACATCAATCCTTTTTAATCCTTTTTCAAAAAAGACGTTCCATTGAATGCGTTGTTTTTGTTGAAAAACTCCATAACTGAGCATGCTACATCTCTGAAAGACGACCGAACCGACAAATCAGCGCTGGAAGCCGATGCTTTAGGGTATACCAGTAAAGGCACAAACTCCCGGGCATGATCGGTACTTCCCGTTGTAGGATCGTTACCATGGTCGGCTGTTATCATAAGCACATCATCGTCTTTAAGTTTATTTATGATGGCAGGTATGGCGCGGTCAAACTCCTCGAGAGATCCGGCAAATCCTTGCGGGTCGCCGCGATGACCAAAGAGCTGATCGGTATCAATCAGGTTCACAAAAATAAAGCTGTCTTCCACAGCGCTCATCATAGAAAGCAGCTGTGAGATTCCTTCTGCATTGTTTTTTGTTTTACGATACTGGGTAAAACCAACACCCCCAAACAAATCGATTACTTTGCCAACAGAGTAGGTTTTAACTCCTTCCTTCTGAAGCTCGCTAAGCACATTCGGCTCCGGCGGCACTACTGAAAAATCTTTCCGATGATCGCTCAAACGATAATAATCTCCCGGTTTACCAGCAAATGGACGGGCGATAACGCGTCCTACAGCGTGCTCATCAATCATCACGTTATCGCGGGCAAACTGACACCATTCGTACAGCTTTTCCAGTGGAGTAATGTCTGTGTGAGTAGCAATCTGGAACACGCTGTCGGCAGAAGTATACACAATCGGCCTTCCGGTTTTAAGATGCTCATCTCCAAAATCCCGGATCACATCAGTGCCGGAGTACGGTTTGTTGGCAAGAACGCCTTCTACACCAGTGCCTTCAGAATAGGCTTTTAGCACATCTTCCGGGAAACCATTTGGATACGTTGGAAACGCCTTCTTCATTTCAATGCCTGCGATTTCCCAATGCCCGGTTGTAGAATCTTTACCCGGCGATACCTCCCGCATTTTACCCCATGCGCAAAGTGCATCAGCTACGGGAGGTACAGTATCCAGCGGGATAATGTTACCTAAACCCAGTTTTTCAAAATTTGGCAGTTCCGGTTTAACCTGGTTTACCGTATGCCCCAGCGTATTACTTCCCACATCGCCATACTCATGCGCATCTTCCTGATGTCCGCATCCTACTCCATCCAGAATAATCAGATAGAAATTTCCCATACTATATCTTACTTAGTGTAATATCTTCTTTTACGGATTTATTGAAAACTTGTTTCGCTTCCTGAATAACATCGTAGGCGCTGCCTTTTTCAAATGAAAGCCTGTAGCTTCCCACGTAAAAATCCATGTTCTCAACGTAGTTACGGCCACTTGTAGCTTTGCCTGCCACCTGCTCTTTAAACGCCTTAAGCCACTCGTTCAGATGTTCGTCCTCAGCCTGTATATAAACAACAAACAAGCTATCTGAATGAAAAGAAACGAATCCTGCCAGCCCCCTCAGGTTTGGATTCAGGTCGAGAGCCATCTCCTGCTGCATGTGCTTCAGCCGTTCCAGACGAAAGCGTGTGCGCAGGCTTTGATAATCTTTCGGACTTACAAAAACCAGCCAGCTGCTTGGCACGCCTTTTTTTTCTTTATACCGCCCGATCTGGCACTCCAGCGCATGTTCGAGCAGCTCATTGCTATAGGCGCCAGACTCCGTTGCAGTAGCGTCTTCATCGCTTGCAATTCGATACCTGGTCTGGCTCAGGTGGAGACCGGTGAGGCGGGCCATGGTCGTAATCATATGCTTTATCGACTCCCGGAATACCAGCGGATTTTCATCCCAAACCAAAAGCACAGCCTGCCTTCTGTCGTGTACATCAACCGGCACAGCGATAGAAGCGCCTTCTGTGCGGGATTCAGAAGCATTCAGTCGTTTTGGATTACCATTAAAATGAAGCGAGAACTGGGCTTCACCGGACTTAAGCGCACGGTTGACCTGTGAATTATCAGACATCTTCATGCCCAGTCGTATAGCCGATGACGCATCTCCTGCCTTTAATACCGCGTTCCACGATTCCATTCCCCGGGTAACCAGCACGGCTCCGCCGGTAGGAACAAGCTTAGCCGATTCTGTGAGCAGTTTCCGGAATAGCGTATATCTGGTGAAGCGATCCGAAAAGCTTTGAACCACTTCATCGAAGGTAATCCACTGGGCTTCTTCACCCAGCATATCACTAAGTTCGAGGTATGTTTTAAGAATATTGGTTAAGGCAAGCTGATACGCTTCAAGCGCAAAAAACTGATCCTGATCCAGCTCCCCGGCATCCCCTTGTTCTATTACCGTAAGTGCAACAGTTTCATCATTGTTTATGAAGGGAATTACGATCAGGCTTTTGGTTGGATGCTGGGCAACATGGTGAACCAGATCTTCGGGATCGAACTGTGCGGCCGAATACAGCATAGTTGTTTCACGAAGCTCTGTCCATTCGCTCAGAAAATGTTTTCCAATCGGCATACGATCATCAAAAACCACGTTATCCAGCATGGTAACGGCCGTTTCGAGTACAAACTGACCGCGGCTTCGATTAATCCAGTAAACGTAAGCGGTATGGGTGCGGGTGGAAACGCGAAGGAGCGTAACCATCTGCTCCACAGCTTTTTTGAATCTCTTCAGTGCCCGCTCTTCCCGTTGCCTGTCAATCAGGTTGAAATCACTGTAAACACCGGTACCGGTTTCTTCAGACATGTTATGTCGGTTTTTTTAAATTTTATTCGGATCTGTGGACTAGCTATTACCTTTATTGACTATCTGTTCTGAAAGCTCAGCTGCCTGATCAACAAGTTTTTCAATAAGCTTCACGCCGCCCTGCCAAAATTCCTGCGAATTGATGTCTACCCCCATCACAGAAGTTAACTCTTCAGGTGATTTCGATCCGCCGGCGCGCAGTACGTCCATGTATTTCTCGGCGAAGCCATCAGGCTGAGATCTGAATTTTTCATAAAGAGCCAGCACAAGAAGCTCTCCAAACGCGTACGCATATACATAGCCCGGCGTGTGCAGAAAGTGAGGAATATAGCACCACCAGCCTGCATAATTATCGGTCAGGTCTACGGAATCGCCGTAAAGATCGCGCTGTGTTTTCATCCATAGCTCGTCGAAGCGCTCGGCCGGGAGCTCGCCTTCCGTTCGTCTTGCGGTATGGATAGCATCCTCAAAACGGTTCATTGAAACCTGACGAAAAACGGTCGCGATGGAATCGTCGATTTTTCCCATCAGGTGAGCCAGCTTATCTTCGGGCGTTTCAAGCCGTTCCATCAAATCCTGAAATACCAGCATTTCGCCAAAAACCGAGGCGGTTTCGGCAGTCGTTAGTGGCGTGCCGGACTGCAGCACGCCTTTATCTCTCGATACATACTGATGAACACCGTGGCCCAGCTCGTGGGCAAGCGTCTGAACATCACGCACGCGGCCATCATAATTCATAAAAACATAGGGGTGTACCGAAACGGCCGTTGATGCAGAGTAGGCACCGCCTCTTTTCCCGGAGCGAATTGCGGCATCAATCCAGTTTTCTGTGAAAAACTTGTTGGCTACACTTCCCATTTCCGGGTTAAACTTTGAATAGGCATCGATCACCATGCCTTTTGCCTCATCCCAGCTGATGGTTGCTTCGTTCTGATGAATCGGCGCATATCGGTCGTAATCCTTAAGTACGTCGATATTCAGCAGCTTTGCTTTTAGCTTGTAGTAGCGCTGTACCACCGGGTAGCCCGACTGCACGGCCTTTACAAGATATTCGACCGTTTCATCCTGGATTTCGTTTGAAAGATTCCGCGAAGTAATCCATGAAGGATATTTGCGCAGCTTGTCGTTGGCGGCTTTATCGGCCAGAAGCGTATTGAAAATATAGGTAAGCGTGCGCCGCATTTCCTTGAAGCCTGCCGTAAGCGATTCGGATGCCTTGCGTCTTACGTCCCGGTTAGACTCATGTAGCCTGCTTAGAACTTCCTGCTCGGTGTAGGTCTTTTTATCCAGCTTGAAGCGCGCGGCTCCAAGGGTTTCGTCGAAGAAACGGATCCATGCGCGGGAGCCCGTCACCGATTTGGCAGAAAGCAGCTGCTCCTGCTCTTCAGAAAGCATGTACGGCTTGTATTTACGCGAAACTTTCAGGTAGTGATAATAATACGCGAGCTCTTTGGCGTTGATTAGCTTTTCTGCACTTTCTTCGTCCATAGCCAGCCACTCGAGATCGAAAAATACCAGAAGCTGGTTAATTTCGGACCCCAGTTCGTTGGTCTGCTGCACCAGTTTGCCGAGCACGGCATCTTCGGTGTTGGTACTCCAGTTCAGATACGCGTATGAGCCAATTTTCTGTGCCAAATCGTGAATTTCTTCATAATCTCCGAGCGCCTTTCGAAGTTCATCAGCCGTTAATGAAGCTACTTTGCCTTTGTATTCTGATGAAAACTGCTTTGATTTCTCAAGGACAAGCTCCATGTCGGAATGAAGTTTTGCATCGTCTGGGGCGGAATAAAGATCGGATAAGTCCCACTTAATGTGTTCTGCTCCTGTGTTTTTAGGCATAGATTTTCGGCTGTTCAATGTTATAGGATTTCAGAATTTTAGGTTAAGGAATGTACGCTTAAATGATGAATTTTACGAAGTGGCAGTACAAATCAGTTTGCTTTTCTCAAGCTATGTAAAAAACGCCCTGAGTGCATTCTTTAACCAGATTATTGGTGTCGTTTTTAAGATTTATATTAATTATTTTAAGGCTTTAATTTAGCAAACAAAGCGCTTTTCACGACAGGTACCGGACCTGGCGGCCTCTTCCCCGGCAGCCGGCCGGATAACATATTATTATTAACTCCACATCACAACAAGCCTTGAAGTCAATTGAATCACTATTCGGACCGAATGCAGCCTTAGTTGAGGAATTATTAAAACAGTATCAGGACAACCCGGACTCAGTTCCCGTTTACTGGAAAAATTATTTCGACGAGAACATAAATGAGCTTGTAGAAGGCATGGCCGCAGATCCTGCACCTTCCGAACCCGCTCCCGAAAAGAAGGAAGCCAAAGAAGAAGCTCCTCAAAAAGAAGTTAAGGCAGAAAAAGAAGAACCATCGAAACCTGCTGCAAAAAAAGCTGAGCCTGCAGCCCAGAAGAAAGCCAAGCCTGCCGTTTCGGATGATAAAAAAGGGCCGAAAGTAGAGCCCCTTCGCGGAGCATCTGCGAAGATTGCAGAAAACATGGATGTAAGCCTTGAAATCCCCACGGCTACTTCTCTGCGCGTAATGCCCGTAAAAATGCTTGTTGAAGACCGGAATATCATCAACAAGCAGCTTGTGGAGCGTGGAGATCCGAAGGCTACATTCACTCACTTCATCGGTTGGGCCGTAATTCAGGCGCTTAAGGTAGTGCCTTCGATGAATGCATTTTATGATGTGGATGAAAACGGCAAACCTGTTAAAGTTTACCCTGAAGATGTTAATCTCGGAATTGCTATCGACCTCCCGGGTAAAGGTGGTACAAGAAATCTTGTTGTTGCCAATATTAAGGGCGTCGACAAGATGAACTTCAGCGAGTTTCTGTACGCCTATTACGAACTTATTTCTAAGGCCAGAAACAATCAGCTTGAAGTTAGTGACTTCCAGGGCACAACTATCAGCATTACCAATCCCGGAACTATTGGCACCGTTTCTTCTCTCCCACGCCTGATGAAAGGGCAGGGCGCGATTGTTGCCACCGGTGCTATGGATTATCCGGCAGAGTTTCAGTCAATGTCTCCAGAGTTGCTCAATCATCTTGGAATCAGCAAGGTGATGACGGTTACAAGCACGTACGACCACCGCATCATTCAAGGCGCAGAGTCAGGTCAGTTTCTATCTAAAATCCACAGCCTGCTTATTGGCGACAGCGATTTCTACGATACAATTTTTGGCGATCTGAATATCCCTTACGATCCGATTCCATACGGCCGTGACAATTATGCCGGTTTAATAGGCGGAAATTCTGATAATATCGGGGCTACGAAAAAGGCCGTTTCGGTTATGAAGCTCATCAATATGTACCGCACCCACGGACATGTTCTGGCAAATATTAACCCCCTAAAGCATGGCCCGGGACACCACCCTGAGCTCGAATTCGAGTACCATGGACTAACCATGTGGGACATGGACCGTGAATTCTACTGTGGCGGTCTGGGCGGGCACGAAAAAGCGCCACTTCGCGATATTGTTAGCCTGCTCCGTGATACGTATTGCGGAAAGCTTGGCGCCGAATTTACCCATATCCTCAATCTCTCAGAGCGCCATTGGCTATCCGATACCATGGAAGGCATGCTTAACGCTCCTGATTTAGACAAATCAGAAAGACGCCTTATTCTTAAGAAGCTAAATCAAGCTTCAGCTTTCGAGGAGTTTCTCCATAAAAAATACATCGGTCATAAGCGTTTTTCTCTGGAAGGAGCCGAATCGGTAATTCCAACCATTAACCATATGCTTGAACGCGCCGGCGATTTTGATGTTGAAGAAGTTGTTTTCGGCATGGCACACCGCGGACGCCTGAACATGCTCGTGAACATTATGGGTAAATCGTACAAGCAGATTTTCTCTGAGTTTGAAGGAAACATCGATCCCGATACCGCACAAGGGTCCGGCGATGTTAAGTATCACCTTGGAACACGAAGCACTTTCGAAACAAGCAATGGCAAAAAAATAAAGCTGGAGCTAATGCCCAACCCTTCTCACCTCGAATCGGTTAATCCGGTTGTCGAAGGTGCAGTGCGCGCCAAGCAGGACCTTATTGGCGAAGACGGCATGAAGGAAGACAGCGGCAGTAAAGTAATCCCGTTGTTAATACACGGTGATGCTGCTTTTGCCGGGCAGGGCGTGGTTGCAGAAACGCTTACCATGTCGCAACTCGACGGCTACAAAACCGGCGGTACCATCCACCTGATTATCAATAATCAGATTGGATTTACCACACTACCTTCCGACGGGCGCTCTACACGCTATGCATCGGATCTGGCTAAAATGGTACTTGCGCCTATTTTCCACGTTAACGGCGACGATCCAGAGGCTTGTGTTCACGCGATGATTCTGGCACTGGAATACCGTCAGAAATTTGGAAAAGACGTTGTTATCGATCTTATTTGCTACCGTAAGCACGGCCACAACGAAGGTGACGAACCCGCATTCACACAGCCGGGGCTTTATCGTGAAATTAAGGATCACCCGCAGGTCCGCGAGATTTATACCAAAGAGCTGGTACGTAAAGGCTTCCTCACGCAGGATGAAGTTGATGAAATTTTTAAAGAATTCGACGACATTCTCGAAGAAGCTTTTAGTGCAGCCAAATCGCTTCCTTCGTACGAAATCGGAGACAAAGACACCAAGCGCCCTCACAGCAGCCAGTCTGAGCGCGAAGAAGGTATAGTAACCGATATTGATTTCGACAGCTTCAAAGAAATGGCCTATAAGCTTAATAAGGTGCCAAACGATTTCGACGCAAATCCGAAACTGCTTCGCATTCTTGCAAAACGCAGCGAGATCGTCGAGAAAAATCAGAAGAAAATCGATTGGGGTTATGGTGAAGCGCTCGCATTCGGGTCGCTTCTCATGGAAGGCGTTCCTATTCGTCTTGCCGGGCAGGACTCAGAGCGCGGGACGTTCTCCCACCGCCATTCGGTTCTTCACGGTACCAACACAGATCAAAAATTTGTCCCGCTTAACAACCTGAGCGAAGATCAGGCCCACTATCAGGTGTACAACAGCTTGCTTAGTGAATTCGCTGCTCTCGGATACGAATTCGGGTACAGCGCCTCACGCCCGGACTCCCTTGTGATTTGGGAAGCTCAGTTCGGTGATTTCGTGAATGGCGCTCAGATCATTATTGACCAGTACCTGTCGGCTTCTGAAGCCAAATGGCGACAGACCTCCAGCGTAATGATGCTGCTTCCGCACGGCTATGAAGGTCAGGGACCGGAGCACTCCTCTGCCCGTATCGAACGTTTTCTGCAGCTGGCGGCCGAAGACAATATGCGAGTTGTAAACTGTACCAATCCTGCTCAGTTCTTTCACTTGATTCGTCGTCAGGCGCTCTCGGACATTAAAAAGCCGACGATTGTATTTACGCCGAAAAGTCTGCTGCGCCACCCATTGGCGGTTTCAAAAACCGAGGAGCTGGCAAGCGGAAAGTTCGAGTACGTTCTGCCCGACACCGAAGTAAAGGCCGATGATGTTCGTAAAATCGTATTCTGCTCCGGCAAAGTATACTACGACCTGTACTCGAAGCGGAAGGAAACCGAGGTTGAGGACGTGGCTCTGGTACGCGTAGAGCAGTACTACCCGTTCCCGGATTCCGACATCCGCGAGCAGATCGAGAAGTATCCGAACGCCAAAGAGATTGTGTGGTGCCAGGAAGAGCCCCGAAATATGGGCGCCTGGACCTTCATTCGCTCGCGCTTCGAGTATGATCTGAACGACGAGTTCCAGATCGGCTATGTTGGTCGTTTCGCATCTGCATCTCCGGCTGCAGGTACAATGAAACTGCACACAGCCGAACAGGAGAAGCTGGTTACAGAAGCCCTCAGCTGATTTACCCTTCGAATCGGTTGATTCGTACTAATTTACTTAAACTGGCTTTGGCAGGTTGTAACATACCCGCCAAAGCCTTTTTTTATGATGTGCATTTTCATCATAATATTTCATTCCATTCAGCAAAATCCGGCATAAATGCGAATTCTACACACGGCAGACTGGCACCTTGGCAAACGGCTTGAGCGCTTCGAGCGGCTCGAAGAACAAAAGCTCGTGCTGGAGGAAATCTGCGAAATAGCCGAACAACAAAAGGCCGATCTGGTGCTGATTGCCGGCGACTTGTTCGATACCTTCAATCCGCCGACTCAGGCTGTCGAGCTTTTTTATAAAACCGTTAAGCGGCTTTCCAAAGACGGTAAAAGACCCGTGATTGCCATTGCCGGAAATCATGATTCCGCCGACCGGATTGAGGCGCCTGATCCGCTTGCCCGCGAATGCGGCATCATTCTGGCCGGATACCCCACATCACGCGTTCCCGAGTTTGAACTATCCACGGGTTTCAGGGTGATGCGCTCCGAGCCCGGATTTACCGAACTTGCCATACCCGGACATGAGGTTCCGGTGCGCATCATCCTTACCCCCTACGCAAACGAACAGAGGCTGCAGGCGTTTCTCGGCACCGATGATGCCGAGCAGGAAATGCGCGATTTACTTTCCAATCAGTGGAAATCGCTGGCGGATACTTATTGCGACGATAAGGGAATCAATCTGTTGATGGCGCACTTGTTTTTTACGCCCGCTTCGGGTCAGGTGTATGAAGAGCCCGAGGACGAAAAGCCGGTGCTCCACGTTGGCGGCGCGCAGCAGATGTACGCCGATCAGATTCCATCACAAATCCAGTACACCGCGCTCGGTCACCTTCACCGCTATATTGAGATTCGTAGCGGCGAGAAGCCCGTTGTGTACAGCAGCAGCCCGCTCAGCTACAGCTTCAGCGAGGCCGAGCAGCAGAAATATGTGGTTATGATTGATGCCGGGCCCGGAAAGCCGGTCAGCACGGAACGTATTCCGCTTACCGCCGGAAGGCCGCTGCACCGGCTGAGGGCAGAAGGCGTTGAGGAAGCCATCACCCTTCTGGAGAAGTACAAGCACGCGCTGGTTGAGCTGAATCTTGTAACCGAAGATTACCTCAGCTCGGCCGACCGAAAGAAACTCACCGCTGTGCATGATGGCATCGTAACCATTATCCCTACCGTAACCGGGCGTGCCGATGAAGGGCAGGGCTCATCTCAGGCCATCGACATCGACAAGCCTATGGACGAACTGTTCGCCGATTATTTCAAAAGCAAAAACGGGGGTCAGGCGCCGGGCGAGAACCTGCTCGAACTGTTCCGCGAGATTCGGGCCGGAGGTGAAAACTAATGCTGCCTAAAAAACTCACCATACAAGGGCTCTACTCCTATCAGGCCAAGCAAACCATCGACTTCGAGAGACTGCTCGATTCCCGGATGTTTGGGATTTTCGGAACTGTAGGCTCGGGCAAATCATCGGTGCTGGAAGCCATCTCGTTTGCGATTTACGGACAAACCGAGCGCCTCAACAGCCGCGATAACCGTAATTACAACATGATGAACCTCAAATCGAATGAGCTGATGATCGATTTTGAGTGTACGAATCATCTTAACGAAGACTGGCGCTTCATTGTGCAGGGCAAGCGTGCCGGCAAGGATTTTGAAAACGTCAAGGCCTTTTCCCGGCGCATTCTGCATCGAAAAAACGGAGATTGGCAGGCGGTTGAAGAGGCGAATCCGGACGATATCATCGGGCTGAGCTACGATAATTTCCGGCGCACCATCATTATACCGCAGGGTAAATTCCAGGAGTTTCTGCAGCTTGGTGATGCCGATCGTACGCGCATGCTCAAAGAGATTTTTAATCTGGATAAGTTTGAGTTTTCCATACAAACCAACAGCCTGATAAAAAGCAGTTCAGAGCGGATGGAAAACCTGCGCGGACAAATGCTTCAGTATAGTGAGCTGAGCACGGAGGCCATCACCCTGCAGGAAGAAAAAGCGGCTGAATTGCAAAAAGAGCTCGATTCCAAGCGAAAAGTCCGGAAAGAAAAAGAAGATGCCTTCACCCTGCTTGAAAAGACAAAAGAAAAGCATCAAAAGCGTGCGGAACTGCAAAACCGGCTAAGCGAGCTCGAAAAGCAGCAGGATGAGATAACCCGGCTTGAAAAAAGCCTGCGCCAGTACGAGCGGTGTTTCCGCCTGTTTTCCGAACCTCTGAGCGAGCAGCGAAGACTCAAAAAGGACAAAGAGAAACTGGCCGTTGAAGCTGAAGCAAATCGGGATACATTCGGCAAGCTTCAGTCCCGGCTTAAGTCAATCGATGAGCAGTGGACACAGGCAAATGAGGGATACCAAAAACGGGATGAGCGCCTGATTCGGATTGAGGATTTTGAAAAGCTGCTGGGCATCAAACAAACGGAGCAGAAAATTGGCGGGCTATCGGAGCGTATTGGCCGTCTGAAGAGAGAGCAGGAATCTGCTGCTGAAAAGCTGGGGCAAACCCGGCAAGAGAAACAGACGCTCGACAATCAAATTGAGGAGAAACTGGAGTCACTACCAGACGAAAAACTCCTTTCTGCTCTCGGAAAATGGTACAGCCGGCAGAAGGATTTAGCCGAAAATCTGGACACAAAAACAAAGGAGCTTAAAGTAGCACAACAGCGGCTGCGTGATTTTGAGGCCAACCTTAAAAAAGGTATAAGCAGCTGCAACAATCAGCTCGGAACTGCTTTTAGTGAAGCGCTGAAAATAACTGAAGTTGAAAAAGAACTGGGCGATTTTATAACCCGTATAGAAAAGCAGGTTGAAGAACTTCAGCAGCGATTTCATCACCTTTCCGTACACCAGAAGCTGGGTGAGTTTGCGGATGCGCTTGAACACGGCACGGCCTGTCCCCTCTGCGGCTCTACGGAACACCCGGAACCTTTCAGTGGTGAGAAGAGCGGAGAGCTTGATGAAATTCAGCAAAAACTTAGTTCCTACAAAAAGCAGTTGCACGAAGCCAGAGAGTTCAAATCAAAGTTTTCCGGTCTGAGCGGACAGATGGATGTTTCCCAACAGCAGATTTCGGAACTTGAAAAACAGCGGAAAGAGCTTAAGAATAAACTACAGAAGCATGAAGATGACTTCAGCTGGAGCGAGTTTGACAAGAGTTCTTCTTCGAAGTATGAGTCTGAGCAAAAACGGCTGGAAACAGAGAAGGATGAAATTTCCCGGAATCAGTCTGCGATTAAAAAGCTTGAGATGAAGGCTGAGGAGCAGTTGCAGAATTTAGAGAAAGAAAAAAACACCATTCGTGAGCTTGAAGGCGAGCTGAATCAGCTAAGAGGCGTGCAGTCATCCGGAACTACCGGCCTGAAAACACTCTCCTATTCCGATTATGGGCTCATCGACTCGGATACCATTCGTACTGAGATGGGAGAGCTTCGGGAAAAAGTACAGCAGAACGAGGAGACGTATAACCGTTTGAAAGATGAACGAGAGCAGGTTAAGGAGCAGTTAACCATCACCAAAACCCAGCTTGACCAGGTTGAGAAACAGCTTCAGACGACGGAAAGCCAGCTAAAGGCGGCAGACGAAAAACTGCGAAAACTACTTGAGGATTCAGAATTCAGCTCGGCAGAGGAGGTCGAGTCTGTACTGGCAGCCGAACCGGACACCGAAAAGCTGCGGGAAAGGATTGATGACTTCAACAGGCAGCTGCATTCTGTTAAAGAGCAGAAAGCCGCACTCGATGCCGAGCTTGGCGAACAGACGTTTAACGAGCAGGCTTACATCACCCTTAAAAACGAAATCGACCGGATTCGGAACGAGGTCGACCAGCTTATTGCTGATTCGGATGCTGCTATAAAACAGGTCGAAAAGCTGAAGACAGATCTTGAGGCTAAAAACAAGCTACAGAGTACCATCGACCAGCTGAGTACCCGTCTGGGCGATCTTGACACTCTAAAAAAACTTTTCTCCGGCAGTGGCTTCGTGAACTACATTTCATCGGTTTACCTGCGCCAGCTTTGCGATGCCGCCAACAAACGCTTCTACGTGCTAACGCGCCAGCAGCTTCGTCTTGAGCTAACTGATAAAAATAATTTCCAGGTTCGGGATTTCCTGAACGACGGCAGACTCCGAAGCGTAAAAACCCTGTCCGGCGGACAAACTTTCCAGGCGTCTTTATGTCTTGCGCTGGCCCTTGCCGAGAGCGTTCAGCACCGGCATAAAACGGAGCAAAACTTTTTCTTCCTGGATGAAGGCTTTGGTTCCCTTGACAAGGAATCTTTGCAGACCGTATTCGAAACGCTTAAATCGCTTCGGCAGGAATCCCGCGTAGTTGGGATTATTTCACATGTTGAGGAGCTTCAGCAGGAAATTGATGTCTTCCTGAACATCACAAACTCCACTGAAAAAGGCAGTTTGATAAACCGAAGCTGGGAATAAGCCATGAAGACTTAATCCTCCTATTTCTGCTTTTTATCATTTACAGAAAAAAGCGCTCATATTATTCAATAGGCAGGCATAATCGTTATTTCTATAAACGATTTTCACGGTACTCATATCAAATTAACCGTGAAAATCGATTATATCATGAGCGATTTTCACGGTAAATAGTCGATCATAACCGTGAAAATCGATTATGTGATGTGCGTATTTCACGGAAGATTCCGTATATTACCGTGAAAATCGATTACAAATACCTTTTACTAGCATGACAGACTCTGCATACAGCCGAATAAAAGAAGGTGTAATTACCGAACTGCTCTCAGACTATCCAGTTGTAGCCATAACTGGTGCAAGACAGGTCGGTAAAACAACGCTTGCCCTTCAAATTGCTGAAAAACGGCAAAAGGAAGCGCTATATCTGGATCTGGAGTCGCCGAGAGATATTGCAAAGCTTCAGGAGCCGGAGCTGTTTTTTGAACAAAATGCAGACAAACTGGTTGTTTTGGATGAGATACAGCATCGCCCGGAGTTGTTTCCGATACTTCGATCTGTTGTAGACCGGGACCGCAGAAACGGTCGTTTCCTCGTTCTGGGATCGGCATCACCAGCGCTAATTCGGAAAACGACGGAATCTTTGGCCGGAAGGATTGCATACGAAGAGCTTTTCCCATTTTCCTATGATGAAGCTGGTGGATTTCCCGTACTAAATAAGCTTTGGTTTCGCGGGGGATTTCCGCAGGCATTTCTGTCGAAAAATGATCGGTCGGCTTTGAGGTGGCTTCGCGACTTCCTGTTCACCTATGTGGAAAGGGATCTGCCGGTTCTGGGGCTGAACACAGACTACGAAAAGCTCCGTGCGTTTATGCTGCTCATTGCTCAACAGCAGGGTACGCATATGAATCAGGAAAC
>PWID01000108.1 GCA_003555145.1 Balneolia bacterium
CTGAGTTTTCATCAATTAGTTTGGCTACGCGTTCACGTGCCGTCATTTTTCCTTTGGCGTGTTCCTTGTCTATTCTCTTTTGGCCGCCACCCAGTCGAATCTTAGCTTCAGCTTGCTTAAGTTCTTCAAGCTGAGCCGCGTGTGCTTGCGCGTTGTCAGTCATATATAATGTTAGTAATTTGGTTGGCAAAAAAGTGACGGTAAAATAACAAAAAAGATCTGCCCGCGTAATTCGAAAAGCACCAAATACATTCCTTTACAACAGTTCGCATTAAAGGGCGTTATATTGACAATTCCTGATCTGAACACATAATTCTTTATTCCCAATAAACCATGGCTATAGTACGTATAACGGCCCTTATATTCATATTGATGGGTATCCTTGCTGCTACCATTACAGATGCAGAAGCACAGCGACGCGTAACCTACCAACAGCTTAAAGCCCAAAATCAGGCTCCGGGTTTATATGTAGATCATAATGTACTGCCTGCGGAATCAGGAACAGACAACGTATGGATAAATTTTCGGTTCGGCTACGAAGTTCTGAATTTTCGCCAGCGTTCCGGATCTTCGGAGCGTTTTGAAGCTACGGCCGAATTAAGCGTACGGATTTTTGAAATTGGTGATGAAACCGATTTGGATGTTATAAGAGATCAGCCGCCCCTGCAAACACTCAGCTGGAGCGGTAATGCCCGTACGGAAAGCTTTGAATCTACCAGATCCGCTACCGAGTTTCTTAACGGCAACCTTTCGCTACAACTTCCTCCCGGCCGCTATGCCTACTCTCCGGCTATTACAATAGATGGCAGAAACGTACCGCTCAGAAGAAACCTGAGAACCTTTGTTGTACCCGATTTTGAAAGCAACAAAAACTTACCTGTATACTTTACCGAATACTCCGAAGATAAAAGCGGAAACGACCTTAAGCTCGTTAATTACGGTCGCTCTGTACTTTATGCAGAAGATTTCAACGCATTATTTATTATTCCGGATCCAGACAGATCTTATACTGTTCTTGTGCAGCAGCTTAATGTTGCTAACGGCGACACCACGGTAACCGATACCGTCTTTGAGCATCAGATAAAAAGTGAAGAACTCAGGCAGGTTTCAGGAATAAGGCTGCGAACCGACTCTAATGCCTCTCCCTTCCTGAGACTACAAACAAATGATAACAGCAGCCTGACTCTTGCACATCTCACTATCCCAAACCGCAAGTTTCAGAACGATTCATTCCGGATTCGCCTCATGGATGGAGACGTTACAGTGGCATCAAGATACTTCCGCAGTTTATGGATAGATATTCCCACGAGCCTTCTAAATGTGGATGTTGCCATCAGCATGATGCAAATCATTCTGGAATCCGAAGATTTCAGAATGCTCCGAAGAGGCAACGAACAGGAACGGATTCGTAAATTCAGGGAATTCTGGAGCGAACGAGATCCGGAGCCGGAAACGGATTACAATCCGCTAATGGTGGAATTTTTTAAACGTGTAGACATCGCCTTCGACCGCTTTACATCACCAAACGCACCCGGATTCGAAACCGACCAGGGCCGCATCTACATTCGCCATGGAGAACCCGACGACATTACGCGCCGGCTGCCTCCCGGCAGACCAGCTGTAGAAGTATGGACCTACAGCAACAGAGAATTCACCTTTGAAGCTACCAGCGGCTTCGGCGAATACAGATTATTGAACAGATCACAAAGATAATTCATATTCTTTTTGACCGGCTATACTTGCGTGATTATAAATCTTGGAGTATACTGTATCGTAAGTTATAATTATGGCTTTATTTTTAAGCCGTTATACGAATGATTTAAATTGCCGTCTTATATTATGCTAAGCTTCTTGGGTTCGCTACCCGGCTGCTCCTTATTTATGCAACCTTGCACACCGACTGCCGTGGATTCGTGGAACAGGCAGTATCGTACGAATTGGTGGATATCCGTCTGACATGAATTCAGCTATACCATTTCTGGTTATTACTCCGGGAGACATTAATGGAATCGGACCTGAGGCAGTTCTTAAGGCTCTTGTTTCAATACCACATCTCACTCAGCCGGTTTTGCTGTTAGGACCAATATCTGCATGGATTTTTTATGCTCATACCATTCCGGAATTCAGTTTAGAATTAGAAGAAATTAGTGATCTTAGCAGCATTAAAGACAATTCTGTTTATGTGATGAATCCTGCACCGGAAATCACCTCTGAGCCCGAACCGGGCAGGCTTACAAAAGAAGCGGGACTCATCAGTATGCTTAGTATCAAAACGGCAGTAGACTATTGTCTAGACGGAAGCGCATCGGCAATGGTTACGGCACCCATCAGTAAAGAAGCCGTTAATCTGGCAGGCTACCATATTCCCGGGCATACAGAATACCTGGCCGAACGAGACGGAGCTGCAGACGTAGCCATGATGCTCGTTAACAAACAGTTAAGGGTTGTGCCTTTAACCACACATATTCCGGTTTCAAAAGTCAACAATGAAATTACCGGTGAAGCCATCATACGTAAAACAAAAATCATAGCTGAAAGCATGAAAGCCGATTTTGGCATCACATCACCCAAAATTGCCATACTTGGTCTGAATCCGCACGCAGGCGATGGCGGGGTTATCGGCATGGAGGAAATAGAAGTTATTACTCCGGCTATCAGCAGGCTTCAGAATGATGGAGTTCAGTGCGATGGTCCCTTCCCGGCTGATGGCTTCTTTGCCACCGGCTCCTGGAGGAATTATGATGCCGTTCTGTCTATGTATCACGATCAGGGCCTTATTCCTTTCAAAACTCTTTCTTTTAATCAGGGCGTGAACTTCACGGCCGGATTGTCTTTTATACGTACATCACCCGATCATGGAACCGCGTTTTCAATAGCCGGCAAAAACAAAGCAGAGCATGGTTCGACCTCGGAAGCCATCACCCTAGCCCTTTCCCTAGGCCGTAAAAAGGTGATGCTTTCCTGATGAACGTACAATTTATATTTCACATTCAACTACATATACTATCACAAAACGATTACAAACTGAACCAATGAGCTCGAAAACGTCACGTATCTACACCTCCCTGGCACCGATTTACGACGAAATAATGAAGGACGTCGATTACGAAGACTGGGCGGATTATGTAGACGCTATCATTCAGGAGCACAATCAGGACGCCGAAACTGTTCTGGAGCTGGCCTGCGGTACGGGTAAGGTTGCTATGTACCTCGAGGAGCTGGAGTGCTACGAAATTACGGCTACAGACTTTTCTGAAGAAATGCTTGAAATCGCCAAAACTGTAGCGGATTTCCGGGAAATGAATATCAACTGGAAGCAGCTCGATTTCTTCAATATTGAGCTCGAGGACAAGTTTGATATCGTGCTGTCTCTTTTCGACAGCGTAAACTACATCCTCAAAGAGGATGAGGTACTACGTATGCTCGAGAACGTAGAAAAGGTTATGCATGAGGATTCGTTGTTTATCTTTGATTTTACCACTCCTGCCCATTCCGAATACGTTGCAGACATGCTTAATGAGGAGGGCATCACGCCGGATAACATTCGTTTCGAGCGGCACAGTTTTTATATGCCAACCGAGCGAATCCACGTGAATGAGTTCGATATCGAATTTCTCGACAAAGACAAACAAACTGTTTTGAGACGGGAGCGCGAGGTACACAGGCAACGCATTTATACTCTAAAGGAAATGAAGGAAATCGTGGCAAAATCGAACATGGAAATTGTCGCTGCTTATGAAGATTTTGTGCTCGACAAAGCAAACGACAAAAGTGAACGCATAACTATGGTGCTGAAGTGTCTGAAGACTCCGTAATTGAATTTCGTAACGTAACCGTTGAGTTCGACGGAAACCCCGTTCTTAATGACATCGATTTTCGTCTTGAAAACGGAGAGTTTTGTTACCTGATCGGATCTACCGGTACGGGCAAGAGTTCTTTACTTAAGCTCATATATCGTGATTTACTGCCCAACTATGGCGATGTAATCGTAAGCGGAAGCAATGTACCGCGCCTGAAGGATAAAGAAGTACCGCTGTTGCGCCGGAAGCTTGGCATTGTTTTCCAGGATTTCCAGCTGCTGCCCGATCGAACGGTCTATGAAAACGTAGCTTTTGCCCTGGAGGTAACGGGCAACAAAGGGAGTTTTATTAAACAGCGTGCGCTTGAGTGCCTCTCAATGGTTGGCCTTTCGCACAAGCACAACAATATGCCCAGAGACCTTTCCGGTGGCGAGCAGCAGAGAGTTGTTATCGCCAGAGCCCTGGCTAACGAGCCTCGAATTATGCTGGCTGATGAGCCTACTGGGAATCTCGATCCGGAGGCTTCAGCAAACATTATGGAGCTTTTGAAGCAAATTAACAACCGGGGGATGGCTATACTGATGGTAACACATAGCTATGATCTCGTTAGAAAATTTCCCAATAGAACGATTCGTCTCGACGATGGAAAGATCGTAGAAGTAGATCCCGCCCGAGTCTGATCTGCTGGCTATCTGGCTTTTCGTACAGCCTCAACCAGGCTTTTTATCTTCCCGTGATTTTTGATCCCCGGACTCTCTTCCACGCCACTTGAAACATCAACACCGGCTGGCTGAACGAGACGGACCGCCTCATCTGCATTTTGAGGATTAATCCCGCCTGCCAGAAACATTTTAAACGAAGCATGAATTTTCGCAGCCGAATTCCAGTCGAAGCGTAATCCCGTCCCTCCTGCTGCATTTGCATCCCAGGCGTCGAGAAGCACATATTCAGCAACGTTTTTATAAGGGTAAAGCAGACTTATAATATCATCTTCACTCATTCCAGGCTTAATCCGGAAGGCTTTAATAACCGGAAGCTTTATCATGGCACAAAATTCGGGCGATTCATCTCCATGGAGCTGTATATAGCTCAGATTAGCAGTTTGGGATATTTTGTTGATTAAGTCCGCTTCATCATTCATAAAAACACCAACATACTTTGGCTCAGTAACTTTTCTGCTTATCTGAGCTGCTTCTTCAGGCGAAATATACCTCGGAGTGTTCTTCACAAAGATAAAGCCGAGGAAATCTGCTCCTGAATTTGAAGCATACACAGCATCTTCTGCGCGCGTGATACCACAGATTTTTACCAGCGGTTTGTTTGTGTTGGGTAAAGCCATCAGTACCGATCCAGAATTCTTTTTATGGCATCGCCGGGGTGCGGCTGCCTCATGAAATGTTCACCGATCAGGGCTGCATCACAATTGTACTCTGCGATGGTGTTTAAATCATCGGGACTGCTGATGCCGCTTTCGGAAACGCGAATTACGCCCTCCGGAGCTCTGCTGAGCAGCTCAAGACCGCGATGGAGATTTACTTCAAACGTTTTAAGGTCGCGGTTATTTACGCCAAGTATTTCAACCTGGCTAAACGACAAACTTTCATATTCCTCTTCATTATAACATTCCACCAAACAGTGCAATCCTGCTTCTTTAGCAGCATGGTGCAATTCCTGCAGCTGGCTCCCGCTAGTAATTCCGGCAATAAGCAGTATGGCATCAGCACCGTAGGCTCTGGCTTCTTCAATCTGGTAAAAGTCCACGATAAAGTCTTTCCGAAGCAGCGGGATTTCAACCTCGGGGCGAATCGCCTTAAGATAATCCAGACTTCCCTGAAAGAAGCGAGGTTCGGTCAGCACCGAAATAGCAGCAGCTCCGGCCTCAGCGTACTGTACTGCGGTTCGAACCGGCTCAAAGTCCTCGCGAATAATTCCTTTTGAAGGGGATGCTTTCTTGACCTCGGCTATGATCCTTACCTGCTCGTCACGCTTCAGCGCCTGTTTAAAACTGCGTCGGGGCGCATCATAAAGCTCAAAACTTTGGAAATCAGACTGATCCGTTTTCTTCTTTTTTGTAATCAGGTCTTCCTTTGTCTGATCTACAATCTTGTCTAAAATGGTTGTTTTCTGTGACTCAAACATTTCTCAAATCCTGGCTAGCCTGCTTCATGTCTTCGAGTTTTTGTAAAGCCTTGCCGCTTTTAACGCTTTCACGGGCCATGTCCAGAGCATCGGCCAGGTCGTTTGTTTTGCCGGATACCCGAATAGCAAATGCGGCATTCAGTAAAACGATCTCCGTTTGGGCAGTAGTTGCTTTTCCTTCAAGTATAGCCCGGATTATAGCAGCATTTATGTCCTTATCACCGCCCCTCAGAGCCTCGTGCGTTGATAAGGTGATGCCAATCGTGGCCGGATCAAAACGCAGCGACTGTTCGGGCAACGCACCGTTCACATCATAATATTCGGATGATGAAGCCGTACTGAACTCATCCATACCATCTTCGGCATGAACAGTAACTGCCGAATCGGCTCCCAGTTTATGTAGAATCTCCGCCGATAATTTTGCCGTTTCGGAACTGTATGTTCCAACAACTTGTCTCTTCACACCGGCCGGATTAAGCAGAGGCCCCATTACGTTAAAGAACGTACGCATGGAAAGTGCACGCCTCGATGGCATTACGTGCCTCATAGCCGGGTGATACAACGGCGCGAACATGAACGTAAGCCCCGTTTGTTCAAAGCACTTTTTAGCGTCTTCAGGCTTTAAGTCAGGAATAATTCCAAGTGACTCAAGTACGTCATAACTTCCGCTTCTGCTCGATATACTACGGTTTCCATGCTTCAGTACCGGAACTCCTGCTCCGGCAACCACAAACATAGCTGCAGTTGAAATATTGAAGCTTCCGCTGTGATCACCGCCCGTACCGCATAAATCAACGGCTCCGTCTGTATTCACATCAATTGGGATTATTGCGCCCCGCATGGCTTCAACAAAACCGGTTACTTCATCGGCTGTTTCACCTTTCTGGCGCATTCCAAACAGAAATGCCGAGATCTGCGAATCATTCACATCACCATCAATCACAAACTGCAGAGCCTGCTTTGCTTCTTCCCTGCTGAAATTCTTTCCTTCGGAAAGCTGTTCGAGCGCTTCACTAAATATATTTATGCTCATAGCCTTTCAGTTGTATTATAAATCCGGTTAATCAGGATTTAATCCAGTTTTCAATAAGTTTTGGTCCTTCGGTTGTGAGAATACTTTCCGGGTGAAACTGTATTCCTTCAACGGGAAATTCCTTGTGCCGGACTCCCATCACCACGCCGTCGGGGGTTTTACAGGTAATCAGAAGCGTGTCTGGAATTGAATCCGGCTCCAGAACCAGCGAGTGGTAGCGGGTTGCCGTAAAGTTTTGTTTCACGTTGCTGAAAATACCGGTAGTGTTATGCTCAATTAAAGACGTTTTACCGTGCATCAGGCTAGGGGCATGGGTTACTTTTGCGCCAAAAACATTCCCAATGGCCTGATATCCCAGGCAAACGCCGAGTACGGGCGTTGTTTTACCCATTTCACGAATCAATTCCTCAGTGATTCCCGCGTTTTCCGGACGACCCGGCCCTGGTGAAATAAGAATCTTATCGGGAGCCATTTCCTTTATCTGCTCAATTGTGATGGCGTCGTTGCGTATAACTTTGTAGTCGTCCGTATGAGCCGCAACCAGATGAACCAGATTATAGGTAAAGGAGTCGTAGTTGTCGATTATAAGTATCATAGAATGCTTTTTGTAATGCGTATGTGGTGTTATGAATCGCTTAATGGGTACGAATAATTCCTGTGGCTTCACGAATCGGCTGCATTACTGTCTCGGCACGCTCACGCGCTTTACGGCCACCGTCACGAAGAATATCCAGAACGGTATCGGTGTCTTTTTCCAACTCCCTCCTGCGCTCCCTGGCTTCGGCAAAGTAGCCGGAGAATAAGGTTAACAGCTCCTTCTTCGCATGGCCGTAGCCATAACCGCCGGCTTCGTACGCCTCACGGATTTCAGCAAGCTTATCCTTACCGGCGAACAGCTTGATAAGGCTGAAGACATTACAACTATCCGGATCTTTGGGATCTTCGAGCGGCGTGGCGTCGGTCTGGATTGACATCACCTTTTTCTTAAGCACTTTGCCTTCATCAAAAATGAAAATGTGGTTGTTGTACGATTTACTCATTTTGCGTCCGTCGATGCCTGGAACAATAGCCACATCCTTCACGATGTAGGGCTCCGGCAAACGCAGCAGCTCATCGCCATATGCATTGTTCAGCTTCTGGGCCAAATCGCGGGAAAACTCCAGATTCTGCTTCTGATCTGCACCAACAGGAACAATATCTGAATGGTAAATAAGAATATCAGCCGCCTGAAGTATCGGGTAGGTAAAAAGTCCGATATTTGGAGCCAGCCCCTGAGCCACCTTGTCTTTATAGGCTACTCCTTTTTCCATCAGGCTTACCGGGCACAAACTGCCAAGTATCCACGACAATTCCGTTACGGCAGGCACATCACTCTGCGCAAAAAACGTACATTTCCCGGGATCCAGGCCAAGCGATAAGTAATCAATAGCCACATCAAGCGTATACTGCTTAAGCAGCTCGCCATCACGAAGGGATGTTAGCGCGTGGTAGTTGGCGATGAAATAGAACGCATCTCCTTTTTCGATAAAATCCAGATGCTGCTTCATGGCGCCGAAATAATTTCCAACGTGTAGCCTGCCCGATGGCGTTATTCCCGAAAGTATGGTTTTGTTTTTTTCTGGTGATGTGCTCATGAATTGGTTCTGTCTTCTGAAATGGTTAAATAATTTCTGTTCTTCTGAAACCTACTGCTGCAGCCTGATGGCTACCTTCAACGCTTCAAACAGCGCTTTAGCCTTGTTTTCAGTTTCTTTATACTCATTATCCGGCTTGCTGTCGGCAACGATTCCAGCCCCGGCCTGTATGAAAATATCCGAATCAGTGGCTACCATAGTGCGGATGGCTATACAGGTATCCATGTTACCGGAAAAATCGAAGTAACCAACGGCTCCGGCATATGGCCCGCGCTTAACAGGCTCCAGCTCATCAATAATTTCCATGGCCCGGACCTTGGGCGCTCCGCTGACCGTGCCGGCCGGGAAGCAGTGCTGCAGCGCATCAACGGGATGGGAGTCGGCGCTCAGGTCACCGGTTACCTCGCTCACTATATGCATTACATGGGAATAACGTTCTATAACCTGATTCTTGGTAAGTTTAACCGTACCCGGACGGCATATTCTCGACAAATCGTTACGACCAAGATCCACAAGCATGATGTGTTCGGCTACTTCCTTGTGGTCGGCGGCCAGCTCTGCTGCAAGCTCATTATCCTCCTCGGCCGTTTTTCCTCTCGGCCGCGTTCCTGCAATCGGCAGTACCTTGGTGATGCCATTCTGAACAGAAACCAGGACCTCAGGCGAAGAGCCAACCAGCGCAAAATCATCGAAATCCAGATAGAACAAATACGGCGACGGATTTACCATTCTGAGAGCACGATACAGCATGAATCGGTCACCCTTAAAGCTGCTTTTAAATCGCTGTGACAGTACAACCTGGAAAATGTCTCCTTCATAGATATAGTTTCTGGCCGTTTCCACCATAGCATGAAAATCTTCCCGGGTTATGTTGCTTTCAATGCCATCAGTCGTTATTTCCAGCGGGGTACTTCGCTCATATGATGAAAGCAGCTCCTGCTCCATGGAATCCAGCGTTTTGATTGCCTTATCGTACGCATCATCGAGCTCCGTTTCATTCATCCCTTCAGTGAATACGGTTTTAATCATTACAATACGATGCTTTACGTGGTCGAAAGCAAAAATCTGGTCGTAGAATGACCATACAGCATCGGGAAGGTTCAGATCAGACTGCGGCTGATCGGGCAGATGCTCGGTCTGCCTGATGGTATCGTAAGCCGAAAAACCCACTGCACCACCTGTGAGTCGCGGCAAATCAGGAATAACGGGTTCTTTAAGGGGCTTTGTAAGCGAACGGAGGGCGTCGTAATAAGATGCTCCCATTTCGGAAGTTTCGCCCCTGCTGCTGGTAAGTGTTGCTTTACCATCCGAAAACTTAAATACCTGATACGGATTCTTACCCAAAAAAGAGTATCTGGCGATCTGTTCTCCCCCCTCTACCGATTCCAGCAGAAATGGGAATGCAGCTCCTTTACGGATTTTCATAAATACAGAAACTGGCGTCAGCGTGTCCGCAAGGGACATTCTGTATACAGGAATAGCGTTGTAATTTTGCGCTAATGTTTTGAAATCTGCTAAAGTCATAAATCTATTAAAATGAAATTCCAATGCTTTTAAACAAAAAAACCCGCAATCGTATCTTAACGAAGCGGGTCTGACATTCTTAAACTCAGTAAACACAAAATAAGAAAAGTCAATCCGCGCTGCGAATCGACCACCACCAGAAATTCTTATTAAATGTATTTATTAACATGGCAATGAATTTAAACCTGAAGCGTACTAAAGTCAACTTGTAAATAAAAACAGAAGCTAAAAAGTTTCATCCTTGTATCAAGGACCAGTCCTTTGCAGATTGATAGTTTAGAACCTTTTGAATGCAACATGGTTGCAGATTCTTATTGCAACCGTGTTGCATTTTGATTATATTAGAGCCATGGAAAAAGAACGATATCACAGGGAGATTCTCCGCAATCACAAACTGAAAGCTACCAGCATAAGGCTTAGCGTTCTGGAGCTTTTGTCGGGTTCAAGTGTTGCCATGTCGCATGCCCAGATATCAGACTTACTCGACGATGAGAGTATCGATAAAGTAACCCTTTACCGTACGCTTAATACATTTGTTGAAAAAGGTCTTGCACACAAAGTCGCTACAGAAGACCGCAACTGGCTATATGCTATTTTTGATGATCACGTTCATGAGCACGAAGATGCTTCGCATAATCACGCACACTTTATTCGTGATGAATGCGATAAAATCTACTGCTTCCCAATCGATGAGGATTTACTTTCGGTAAGTAAGCGAAATCTTCATGGTTTTGAAATTAAGCAACAGGAAATTCGTTTACACGGTCGCTGCCCCGTGTGTATTTAAGCGCGGTATATTATTATTTTTATGCAAATTTCACATCCCGGAATATTTTCCAAACTCAGCATTCTGCTTTCATCAGCCTGCATTATACATTGCCTGAGTTTCCCCATTATTATATTGATGATTCCCGCACTTGCTCCTTTTATGAGCAGTACAATGGAAACAATTCTTGTTTTATCTGTTGTGCCTTTAAGCGCGCTGGGATTCATACCCACATGGAGAAAACACAAAAACATGCGTTTTCTCTACATCTACGGCAGCAGCCTCGTTCTGTTATTGATAGGTCAGTTTGCCTTCACCCACACTCATGACAGCGGACTTGCAACCTTCGCTTCATTTGAGCACCTCACGGAGATAGTACTCATTATAGCCGGAGCTGTTGGCCTTGCCTGGGTTATTTATAAGAATAACAAACACACCCACGTTTGCTCAAACCCGCATCATCACCATTGAGCAGAAATCAGGAACCTGTTACCTGTCACCTGTAAATCTGTAAACCGCTACTCCTTCGATGATTCTTTAAGGCTTTTTTCGGCATCGAGAACGTTTTTCACCGAACCCAGCGTGATTGGTGTAGCCTGATGAATATCCTGAGGAGTGATGTTCAGTATTCTCTTTCCAATAGCGGATGCGCGACCCCTTGCCTGCTCCACAATCAGTGCAATAGGATTACACTGGTACATCAGCTTGAGTTTTCCATTTGGATAATAGCTGCTTTTAGGAAACAGAAAGATACCGCCCTCAAGTAAGGTACGATGCACATCTGCAACAAAAGAGCCAATGTATCGATAGCTGTAACCGCTCTCTTTTCCTTCCTCGAGGTTTTCGCCTCTAAGTCTGGCGTAATACCGCTTCACCCCTTCATCCCAGCCGTTAAAGTAGCTGGTGTTCAGACTAAATATTTTTCCTTCCTCAGGCACCCGAATATCAGGAATGGCAAGAAAGAACTCCCCCAAAGATTCGTCCAGGGTAAAAAGATTAACACCCATATTCTTGGTCGTAAATACCAGGATAACGCTGGATCCATAAAGAATATATCCGGATGCCACCTGATTAAGGCCAGGTTGCAGCGACTCGGATTCATCGGGCAGGGTTCCGGTTTCAGAGAATCGGCGGTAAATTGAAAATATAGTCCCGATAGATGCATTAATTTCAACGTTAAATGTACCATCCAGCGGATCCAGAATAACGATATACTTACCATCCTTGTCAACAGTGTTAGGACGGGCATCATCATCTGTAATTACCGAACAAACAATACCCGAACGCTTGAGAGCAAAAGTGAGCTGCGTTTCGGCAAACTCTTCAAGACGGTTCATCCTCTCCTGAGGTTCTTCTGTTATACCCTCCGGATTCGAGGCACTCCTCACAACCGTTTTGTTGATTTCATCGGCGATTATCTTACCGGCCAGTGCAAGGTCCCGAAGCAGTTGCGAAAGTTCTCCTGTAGCTTCAGGAAACTTCTGCTGAGATTTTATTATAAATTCATCAAGTGTTACAAGATCCTTAGTGCGGCTTCCAGGCATAATAAAAGTCTGTTTGTATTCATTTAAGTCAGTCGAATTGACAGTTAATCTACCATTTTTCCCATAAAGCTACACGTCAGATTAACGGAATCCGGCACCATTTATAAGACAAAACGGCCGTAACTAAAAATACCTGACCGATATATATCAAAACTTACAATTCACCCGTTTATTTAATAATTTAAAGGATTAGACTAAAACCCTGTTACCGGGTAAATTTCTTATCACCTAACCAACCAGAACCTGTGCGTAAACATACAGCATTCTTTTTTAGCTCGTGTCTTATCGTACTATTTTTGTTTGGCTTGCTTTCTTTTCCAGCGCCATCTGTCGCAGGTTCTTCCTCTGCAGTATCCGGTACCGAAAGCATAAAGCTCGAGCGGATATCTACTGCCACACGTTCCGATGGATTGGGATATGTGCTTCGTTTTCATTTTACCGCTGCTCCGGATTCCTTCAAAGTTGTACAATCATCAGCAGAGCTTGTTCAGATTGCCTTCTACAAAAACGGCGTCACTCATGAAACCGACCAAATTAGCTATCATGGTCCTGTAAATGCTCTTGAACGAACTGATCTTTACAACGGGCTTGGTATCGACATCACTTTAAAACCAGAGACTTCCTACCGCGCACAAGTATATCTCGATCAGAACAGAAGGCACGTGCTGCTCGGCCTCACAGAAGTCTCTGCTCGTGAAATCACATTGCTTACTGATGGTATCGAGCCTGTGCTTTGGAATGGCAATGAAACCGCCAGTGGCGAAGTTCATGAAATAGCCGACTCTACTTTTACTGATGAAGATTTCGACGAACTATTTGCCGCTGACGATGATTTTTGGCCCGAAAGTGGTCCGCTTACTCCTGCCGAAATAAACCGATCAGCAATTACTTTCGATACTATTATTCTTGATGCTGGCCACGGAGGCCGTGATCCCGGTTCTATTGGTGCCAGCGGAAATTACGAAAAGACGGTTGCTCTGGCCGTTACACGCAAGGTTGGTGAATACATAAACGAATTTCTTCCTGAGCTTAAAGTAGAGTACACGCGAACTGATGACACATATGTTGGTCTGGCCGAACGTGGCCGGATTGCAAATAGAAAAGGCGGCAACCTCTTCGTGTCTATACACACAAATGCCCATACGGGGCGACAGGCCAACGGAGCAGAGTTTTATTTTCTTGGTCAGGGGCGTTCTGCTTCTGCTTTGGAAGTAATGCGTCGCGAAAACAGCGTTGTGCGGTTTGAAGAGGATACGGAAGCCATACAGGAGCTCACCCAGCAGCAGCTTATGATTTATGAGCTGCAAAATGTAGGGAATATGGCCATGAGCCAGCATTTTGCTGAGTTGCTAAATCACCAGTTTTCCCAGCGTGCCCAGCGTCGAAGCCGGGGGGTTAAACAAGCCGGTTTGCAAGTTCTCTGGGAAGCCTCTATGCCTGGAGTGCTAATCGAGCTGGGTTTTATTTCCAACCCAACAGAAGAGCGATTTATGACCAGCGAATATGGTCAAAGTATTCTGGCTTCGGCCATTTTCAGAGCTATCAGAGACTATAAGGAAAGTTTTGAGCGGGCATCCAAAGACCGCAGTATCAGCGAATAATTTTAAAGTAAACCGATTTTTTAAGTATGAAGCCTTTTGTGATAGGAGTTGCCGGCGGAAGTGGATCCGGGAAAACTACAGTAGTAAGCCACATCATCAATTCTGTTGGAAACAATAATCTTGTATTGCTTCAGCACGATTCTTACTACAGAGATCTTAAGCATATTCCGTTTGAGCAAAGGGTGAAGCAGAATTATGATCACCCCGCATCGCTGGAAACCGAACTCATGATCAGGCATATTAATGCGCTTTTGAGTGGCTATAGCGTTAAAGTTCCTATCTATGATTTCAAAAACCACGTTCGCTCAGAAGAGTACAATACTTATACCCCGCAGCCCATCATTCTGGTTGACGGGATTTTGATATTTTATGAAAAAGATCTGCGCGAGCTCATGGATATCAAAGTGTTCGTAGACACCGATGATGACCTCCGCCTGCTTCGCCGCCTTAAACGCGACATCCACGAGCGCGGCAGAGATGTAGACAGCGTTCTGAATCAGTACGAAAAGTTTGTAAGGCCCATGCACCTTGAGTTTGTAGAGCCATCCAAGCGATATGCCGATATCATTATACCCCATGGTGGCGAAAATAAGCCAGCGCTTGAGATTGTAAACTCATTTATTACAGAAAAAGTAGCGCATATCGGTCCTGATTTTGTACACCGGGAGACAAACGACAAAAAGCCGCTATCAGTAGACACCGACCTGCACGTCTTTGAAAAAAAGCCCGCTTCGGAATAGGCTTATTTACAAAGGTATTTAAAAGTTAATTACAGGCAGTACTTTACCCAAACCGGATTTGTTGCCAGCGATATTAATAAGACCAACCTGTAGTCCACGAAGGTTTCTTGAATAGTTTACTATGCCCACAGAAAGACCGCTCTGCCGGCCTTCGCTCCAGTTTACCGGTCCAAGCATAACCCCGTTCTGTACGCCGTCTTCGAATATATAGTTAAACAAACCGGATACAGAAACTCCGTTCAGACGGTTGGCAGCCAGACCGCCCCCGGTGATGCTGATGCCCCCAATGGAATCGGATATAGTAGTAATGCCAGAGATGTTAATACCCGTGAGCGTTTCCCCAATAAGCGCAATACCCCCAAACGAAGCACCTCGGTTTCGTTCAGCAACCATGAGCAGGCCGGCTGCAGAAACACCGTAGCCGGTACCGCCCGAAACCAAAACCCCGGGCGTTAAGGCAAGTCCGTTCATACCGCCTCCCGTTACATGTATAAGCCCGGAAGTCGATATACCGGTAAAGCCCTCGCCGGTAACACTAACCAAACCTGCCGCCTGAATACCGGAACCTGTCCTGCCAACAACGCTCATAAGGCCGGCAATATTAATTCCGGCCATATCCTCACCAGAAAGAGCCAAAAGCCCAGAAAGGTTGATACCCTCGTAATTTGCAGCCGATCCGCTAAAGAGCCCCCCCATTGAAATTCCGCTTATATCACCACCGCTGAATGATGCCAGACCGGCTATAGAGATTCCATCAAACTCCCGGGCTGTAAAAGCACCAAGGCCTCCAATCATAATACCACCACCGCTATCAGCAACCTGCCCGAGACCGCTGATGCCAATTCCGTAGAACTGACTTGAAAAAGAACCCAATCCCGAAATCTGAACACCATACATGCTGCTGCTTATAAACTGACCGCCCCCCGCAATACTCAAGCCATGCATATTTCGAACACCCGCCAGAGGTAAGCCAAGAGCGAGGCCGTTAACGGTTCCGGTAAAATCGTCTGTAACGGTAGACTCACTTTCTCGTGGAAACCAGATTGTGGCATTAATACCGTTAACATGCCGAAGATCCCGGTCTCTGAAGTTCATTCGTAATCCGGTTGTTTCAGTAGAATTGCCGATCGCAATTCCGTAACCCTTTACGGGGATTTCAAGCGCCTGAGAGCGCGTCTCTGTAACAGTTAAAAAGAAAACAACTAGCGTTAGAGTAGCAAAGAGTGATTTCATAGTTATGGAAAAAGTGAAAATATACAGATGAGCATACTACGAATTAACAGTTGAGCAGGTTACGGAAACCTTAGTGTGATGAAAAAATAAATTACTCTAAAATATGACTTTCAGAATCAATCCCAATCGTAAGTAAATGCAATAAAAAAGGACCGTAACCGAAGTCACAGTCCTTTAACTGCATCAAATAAAGCAACGTTTATTCTTCGAGCGTGGATAGGTCGCCCTCATCTACTCCCATTGCGCGGGCTTTGAGCACCCTGCGCATAATTTTGCCGCTTCGGGTTTTCGGGAGCGATTCGAGAAAGTGGACTTCTTCTGGTTTGGCAATCGGACCAATCTCTTTGCTTACGTGATTTTTAATCTCGTTCGCCATTTTGGAGTCTCCCTTAATTCCGGCTTTCAGAATACAATAGACATGAATGGCGTTGCCTTTCAGCTCGTGCGGGAGGGCAATAGCAGCGGCTTCGGCTACGTCCGGATAGCTAACCAGGGCGCTTTCGACCTCAGCTGTACCTAGACGGTAACCACTCACCTTAATTACATCATCGATTCGCCCGATTACCCAGATATAACCATCTTCATCGATACGGGCAGAGTCGCCGGCTTTGTACCAGCCTTTGTCTTCATATTCTTTCCAGTAGGTTTCATTGTAGCGTTCCGGATCACCAAAAATGGTTCTGGCCATTCCCGGAGTTGGGTTTTTAATTACCAGTTTACCTTCTTCACCGGGTTTCACTTCATTACCTTTTTCATCCACAATGGCGGCCTCGACTCCGAAATACGGCTTGGTAGCCGAACCTGGCTTAAGCGGGGTTACCGGTAACGGCGTAATCATAAAGCCACCGGTTTCGGTTTGCCACCACGTATCCATAATTGGGCACTCGTTGTTGCCAATAACGCTGTGATACCATTTCCACGCTTCCGGATTAATCGGCTCCCCTACCGAGCCAAGCAGACGCAGTGAGGAAAGATCATGACGCTTCGGCCACTGATCACCAAAACGCATGAGTCCGCGAATGGCTGTAGGTGATGTGTACAAAATTGTAATTCCGTACTTTTCAATCATGTTCCACCAGCGGTTCGGGTAGGGATGATTCGGAGCGCCTTCATACATCATAATGGTGGAGCCATTGATCAGCGGAGCATAAACCAGATAGCTGTGGCCGGTAATCCAGCCCGGATCTGCGGCGCACCACCAGCGGTCTTCATCCTTAACATCAAACACGTTGCGATGAGTACTTGCTGTATACACAGAATACCCACCGTGCGTATGAACAAGGCCTTTCGGCTTTCCTGTTGTACCCGAAGTGAATAGTATGAAGAGCATGTCTTCGGAATCCATTACTTCGGTTTCGCAGCGCGGACTGGCGATTGGAAGCGCCATCAGGTCGTGATACCAGAAATCGCGGTCATTTTCCATGTGGACCTCGTGCCCGGTGCGCTTCACCGTGATACAAACCTCAATGGTTGGCGAGCGGTCCATGGCTTCGTTAGCAATAGATTTCAAATCTGTAACCTTACCTCTGCGCCAGCCGCCATCGGCTGTAACCAGCACGCGGGAGTGTGCGTTGGCTATACGGTCGGCAAGAGCTTCAACACTAAAACCGCCATAAACCACGCTGTGCGCAGCTCCGATTTTGGCGCATGCAAGCATGGTAATGGCAAGCTCAGGAATCTGAGGCATATAAATGGTGACAATCTCCCCTTTTTGGACACCCATGCTTTTGAGCACGTTGGCCGTCTTGGATACTTCGCGGTTCAGGGCGTGATACGACATGGTGCGGACATCACCCGGCTCCCCTTCCCAGATAATGGCAAGCTTGTTCCGTCTCCAGGTTTTGAGATGCCGGTCGATAGCATTATGGGCAATGTTGGTTTTTCCGCCCACAAACCACTTAAAAAAAGGACGCTCGCTGTCGTCAAAAACCTTATTCCATTTTTTAAACCAGTCCAGCTTTTTGGCCTCATCGGCCCAAAAGCCATCCCTGTCTTCTATTGAGCGTTTGTATACCTTCTCGTAATCTTTTATAGTTGCATTTTTGACCACTTCCTTGGAAGGGTGATAAAATTCCTGGCCGGAATCAGCTGCTGATACCTTTGTCTGTTTTGCCATTTCTTTGAATATGTTCGTTATGATTGCTTTTTCTTAAAACCGATACTATTGGGTTTACGTCAAACCTTTATGAAAATGCACAAAGTCGAATCCTTACAACAGTCCCGCAAACCGATAGCCTTAACTTGATTAAATTTGTGATTTTTTCAAAATGCTGATTGCACCTGCGTAGTTGTCCCCGCACCAATAGCATTACTACCCCTATCTCCTGTCGGAAGACAAGATTTGCCGGATTTCTTGATAAACATGATTGATTACATTTGAATACATTTTTCATTCAGATTTCGCTCGGACTTGTCCATCTAAGTAGCTATGAGCCAATCCGTGTATTACCCCCCTCAAATAATTAAACTTTAAAAACTTTGCGTTAATCAGCGCCTTAATCAGCGCTCCTTTGCGTCCAAACGATTCACAGATTACCAAATATCACGAAATAGTCTTATTCTGAGCCTCAGAGAATCATCAACAAAACAGAACTATCGAGCATCGTGTCATTTTTTATACGAAAAAGCCTGAGCTCAGGCCCCATACGATTTAACTTTTCGAAAGGCGGAGTTGGCCTTTCGGCCGGAATCACCGGGGCACGAATAGGGCTGAATAAAAACGGTGCTTACGTAGCGGGCGGGCGTCATGGATTATACTACAGAGAACGCATTGGTAAGAAAAAGCGCCGGGGTTCTGGTACGGGATCGGTTACAACAGAAGCCGTTGAACTGTTTGCAGACACTGGCCAAACTTTCACCAGAGTTAAACAGACTGAAGAAGCCCCTGAGCAAAAACGGCCTGACAGGCAGCTAAAAACCTACTTCAACGCTGCGGCTACGCTCATCATCGTGCTCGGTATTTATGTTTTCAGTCTGTGGGTGATTGGAGCTGGGATTGCCGTTTATGTGGCCGGACTGATCACAGTAAAGAGCCGTAAACGTTCAGCGTCGCAGATTTTAAAACAAACTGAAACACAGCTAGAGGAGCTCGGTGATTCAGAAGCTCCCCTCTCCTTTCTTCAATCTATACTTGAGCAACCCGTCCCATCACCCTGGAAGCATGAACGCGATGTGATGGTTACCGAGGCTGCGCTCACGCTCTATATGGACTCCACCCCGGAGTTTGGAATTGATGAGCTCAACAAAGTTTTGCAAACTACTTCTGAGTCTGTGAAGGATGATGAGCTCATCACCCTGAAAACAAACGCTTTTGATGACCTTCTGGAAAGCTGCATGAGCGATCATATCATCAGTGATGAAGAAAATGAAGTGCTCGAAGCAAAAATTAAGGAGCTTGAGCTCCCCGATTCGGCGCTAAAGAAGCAGCTGAATATGATATCACAATTATCAAAACTAAGTGAGGTTATGGATGATCCGGGTAATACGATTGAGTGTCCGGTAAACCTCACCCGGGGCGAGCAATGTTACTTCAAAACACCGGCGCGTCTGCTGAAGAAGAAAATAATGGAAACGAGACAACGCAACAATGTGAAGTACAAAACTTACGGATACGAAACCGAGCTGGAAGGCGAACTCTATCTGACGAACAAACAGATCTACCTCAGCTCGGATAACGTGCGGAATATTCGCCTCAGCCATATTCTGGATATTGTATGTTCGCTGGAGGATAACACGCTGCATCTCAGCATGAAAAACAGAGTGAACCCTGTAATCCTGGCTGTGCCAGACGCAGTGCTTATGAGCGCCCGGCTTAATTATTTTATCGAACAGCAGAACGCGTCTTGATGGAGCATCAATTTGGTCGTATATTTGCCGTTCGTAAATCGGGTGGTTAGCTCAGTTGGTTAGAGCGCCACGTTGACATCGTGGAGGTCGGCGGTTCGAATCCGCCATCACCCACACCCGGTTAGATTATAAAAAAAGCCCTGAGTATCGAACGATGCTCAGGGCTTTTTTTGTGACCTATGGCACAACATAAATGCCGGGAAACATGGTTTGGCCTAACATATACTTAAAGGGCTGTTATTTCTGTTTCCAAACGGTTGAAAAGTGAATATTAAGTTACAAATTTGACTATATTGGCACCGTTAATTTCAATGTGCGTAACAAACCTTAAAAAATGTACTCCTCATGAAGAGAATTTACTTTGCGCTTTTGCTTGTAGCTATCATAGCTGCAGCAGTATCATGCGATTCACCTACAGACAGTAAAAACGACCCCATTTTTGTTGATGGCGTTGTATTAGATCGGCAAACCGGCAATCCGGTAGAAAACGTAATTGTTCGCAAGTTTGCTCCCGCTCCGGAGGTAATTTCAATTACCGATTCCGAAGGAAGGTTTGACCTTGAGCTCGATGCAGATACTACATATACAGCATCCATTGAGGTCAGAAAAGAAGGCTTTCCCATTCTCAATATTGAGCTTCTAATTGTTCCGGACAGAAATATTGCTCTGGAACCAATATTACTAGGTCTGCAGGGAGAGGATGATCCCGACGACGGAAATGATGGCGATAACGGGGATAACGGGGACGACAACGGAGACGATAACGGAGATGACGAAACAGAGCCTACAGGGCCGCCATCGAATATAGTATTGTCGTCGGTTTCTACGAGCAGTATAAGCGTTGCCGAAACAGGACAAAACGAAAACGCTGATTTTCAGTTTGAAATCCGTGATGCAAACGGCAGAGCTGTAGATATGGAAAACCAGATAGAAGTACGATTCTCTTTTGGAGCTCGTCCGGACGGAGGTGAATTTTTGGAGCCTGCTTCCACCCTCACCAATGCAGATGGTATTGCTAAAACGAGCCTCACAAGCGGAACTGTTGCTGGTGTAACTCAGGTTGTTGCAGAGTTTACAAGAGCTGATGGTGCAATCATCAAATCCAGACCTGTAGGTATTTCAATTGAAAGCGGACTTCCTGATCAGGATCATTTTACCGTTTCCAAGGAAACGGTAAATCTGCCAGGTAATATTCTGAACGTCCAGAATAGCATCACAGCTCTGGCTGGCGATAAATATGGCAATATGGTACAGCCTGGTACAATCATATACTTTACCACGAATGGTGGAGTGATTCAGGGATCTGCTGCTACAAACAATCTTGGTAGCGCCAGCGTAACGTTGGTAACCGGGTCTCCTTTCCCGACTGATCCGGATTTAGGTCCTGGTTTTGCGACTATACGTGCCAGAACAGCCAACGATAACGATCAGACCATTGAAGCTACTACAACCGTGCTTTTCTCACTTGCTCCGCAAATTACAGTAACGCCAGACGAGGTTGATGTGGAAAACGGCGGCAGCCAGACGTTTACATATACAGTATCTGACGAACATGGCAACCCGATGGTGGCGGGAACAAACATTACCGTTACGGTAGAGGGAGACAATCTGGATGTAATTGGTGATGTAAGCAAAACACTGCCTGATACACAAAACAGAGGTGCTGGATACACTGAATTCCAATTCACCCTTACAGATTCTGATGAAGGTGAAGAGGATGATGAAAAGCCAGTTCAGATTACAATTGAAGTTTCCGGACCAAACGGAACAGCCAAGCGTACCATAACCGGTACTACGAAGTTGTTCTGATTTTGAGGTAATCAAACTCTAAAGCTTGACATTGAGCCCGGTAGTTTATTCAGCTACCGGGCTTTTTTTATGACCTACTAAACTAAGGTGAGGCTGGCCTGTACGCTTATCATTCGAGCAAGCAACAACAATTGAAAGTTTAAGTTAAGTACTTGAATTGAATTCCCCATCAAAATACGCTACGCATAAAAAAAGCCCTGAGTATCAAAAGATGCTCAGGGCTTTTTTTGTGTCAAAAGTACAATACAAGTAATCAGGCTTCCGCAGCAGCGCCTTTCTTCAATTGCTTTTTAATTCCCTGTCTGATTATAGATACGCACATTAAAAGTATAGCCGCGCTGGCAACAAACGCCAGACCAAACTCCATTGAGAATAAACCGTTTACAGCTTCTTTTGACAGAACGTAAACAAAAAACAATCCGCCGAGACTCAGGATAAATGAGTTACGGGTGTCTTCAATGAATGGCCTTGTGTTTTCATGGGAATGCAGCGCGTAGGGAATCATCATATAAACGGTACACAAAAAGATGGTCACAAACCGTTGAAATGCGGCCATTTCGGCATTAAATGCTCCAAGAAAAAACATGATGAGCATTGCACCGCATACATAAAAGAAGAATTTAAAAATCTGAAGCATAAGACACGTAGGAGTGTATAGTTGGTAGTAGCTGATTGATAAGTTTTAACATAGACATATACACATCAGATACAAACCACCCGACTATTTCTTTTATGAGCTACACCAAAAAGAAAAGGGATCCGGCCACAAAAACCGAACCCCTTCTCATAAAACCATTACTGATTACTGTTTACTGCTCACTGCAGTAATGTTACTTCACCAGCATCATCTTGCGGGTTTCGACGTAGCTGCCTGCTTCGAGGCGGTATACGTACATTCCGCTTGAAAGGCGCGATGCATCGAAGCTTACAGTATGGCGACCCGCAGACTCTGTTCCGTTCACCAGCGTTGCCACACGCTGCCCCATGAGGTTGTAGACCTCCAGCCTCACCTGAGCCTGCTCCGGAAGAGCATACTCGATAGCCGTGGTAGGGTTAAACGGATTCGGGTAGTTCTGCTCCAGCGCAAAAGCGGTAGGAACATCGGTGGTTTCCTCGGTTGACAAAGGAACATCACGCAGGTCAATCATATCTCCGTTTTCACGAACGGCGAAGAACGCGAGCGATTCACCATTCTGATTCTGGGTTGGATCCAGGAATCCTGAAGCAAAAAGGCCGATAATTTCACCGCTATACATACTGAGATCAGCTTCCAGAATGAATAATGGTTCATCAGGGCTCGGACCGAATACATAAATGTAGTTTACATCAGGATCCAGAACCGGCGTATCATCCTGTATATCGCCAAACCCTGTGTCGGTGGCAGTTGGTGGTTGATTTGTGATCGTAACGCTCACGTTTGGCGTATCGGTACTACCGTGGCTGAAATACATGATATTGCTGTCTCCCTCCGGCTCCATGCTGAGTATATCAGAAAAAATCCTTACAGCTGCCTCAGTTGACGCACCGTTGGGATTCGTATCAAATTCGGCAGGATCACCAACGCCATCCACAACAATCAGATAGCTGCCGTTTTCGCTGAAGACGTAATCAGCACTCAGAGCAATATCGGTTGATCCTTCAGCAGCGATGCCGAGGGTTACTTCCTGCTCGGATGGAAGCTCTACTCCGCTCAGGGAACTGCGAAAGTCGACGCCTGAAAAAGCAAGCTCATCATTCACATAAATATCAACAGAAGCAAAGGCCGGATCTGCTGAGTTGTGAACGAGCTGCGCCAGCGCAGGATCGGTTGGTGGCGGTCCGGTCATGTCACCATCGAGAACGATGTCATCAACAGACCAGTACCAGTCAAATGAACCCACGTAGTTCCATTTTATGCGAACTTCACTTTGTCCATCAAGTTCTGGAACGCTTGCCGAAAACTCATCCGGGTTTGAAGTGTCCTCAGTCCACTCTTCCAGCTGTGTCCAGGTTTCAC
>PWID01000311.1 GCA_003555145.1 Balneolia bacterium
CCTGCCGAGCCGTTTTCTTTTACGGAGGTGCAGCAAAGCTGGAGTGAAGATTTCGGTACCTACGCCGGCAACTTTGCTTCGATTCCGGCACATATGTTTGTGACCTGGGATGAGCTTCTCGCGGAAAACCCATTTACCGGCGTTGGCGATTTTTTCACCGGAAATCCGGAGACGGGCTACGGGGCTTTTACAGCCTATACCTCAGAAGCCGGGCAATTTTCCTTCGGAATCCGTGAGCGCGCACCCGTGGACCTGCGTGACGCCCGCTTGTATTTCAGCTTTACCAATAATACCGGCGAACCGGTAAGCGTGTTTGAAATCAGTTATGATGTCGAAGCCTGGTACATCGGCGACCGCCGCAACCGTATTCGCCTCAAGTATGATACGGTTCTGGAATCGGACACTCGGGGTACCTTTGAAGTCGATATTTTCTCAACCGACAATCCTTCCGAAACCACTACGCCGGATTCCAAAGTGAACGGGGCGCTTGACCAAAACCGTACGCAGGTTTCGGGCCTGGTGGATATCACCCAGCTCAATGATGGCACCGGAAATACCTTTGAGCCGCTGCAGCCGGGTGAGACTGCCTATTTCCGCTGGCAGTTTTCCAATCTCGAAGCCGGCGAAATAGGTGACTTACGCTCAGGTCTTGGCATTAACAACATAGAAATCAGTCTTTCCGATGAGGAGGTTCCGCCTCCGGTTCAGCAGCGTTTTGCTTTCACCAGCGACAACCAGATTTATACCCAGAATTTTAACTCCTACCGCGGCACCGAAGAAAGCCTTCCTGATGTGATGTTCGTAACCTGGGATCAGACGCTGCTTTTCGACCCGTTTACCGGCGTTGGTGATTTTAATACATCTGATGCGGCTACATCCTACGGAAACTTCACGGCTTATACTTTTGATAACGAGGAATTTTCATTCGGAATCCGTGAGCGTGCGCCGGCTGATCTTCGCGATGCCCGCCTGTTCTTTGCCTTCACCAATGAAACCGGCGAGCCACTGAGCGAGTTTGAAATCAGCTATGATGTGGAGGCCTGGTACATTGGCGACCGCCGCAACCGGATTCGTCTCAAGTACGATACCGAAGAAACATCAGCTGAGCGCGCGGTGTTTGAAGACGACGTTTTCTCCACCGATAATCCATCATCTGTATTTACATCCGGTACAAAAGTGCCTGGTTCTTTTGCGGATCACCGGACGTCGGTAAGCGGCACGATTGACATCACCACGCTTCGCAAAGATCCGATGACGGGTGAGCTGTTTGAACCGCTTCAGCCGGGCGAAACGGCCTACTTCCGCTGGCAGTTTTCGAATCTTGAAGCAGGCGAACTGGGTGATTTACGCTCCGGTCTGGCCATCAATAACGTGAGCATTGGGTTGCCCGGCGCAACATCAACTGAGCCTGGCCTGGACATACCAAATGAAGTGAAGCTGAACCAGAACTATCCGAACCCGTTTAACCCGGCCACGCAAATCAGCTATCAATTGCCGGAGCGTTCGAGCGTGACTCTTGATGTTTTCAACATTCAGGGACAGCGCGTGGCAACGCTGGTAAACGGAAATCAGGCTGCGGGCTCTCATTCTGTGAGCTTCGATGCCTCAGCACTCTCGAGCGGCGTCTACATCTACCGCCTGCAGGCCGGAAACGTAGCGCTTACAAGAAAGATGACGGTGATTAAATGATAATTGTGAATTGTGAATTGTTGAGCGAAGCGAAATCCCGGCCCTGAAAGGCGTCGGGATGAATTAGGCCCCGTGAAATTTGAATAGCTCCGGAGTCGGATATGCCTACATTTTGCGTGATTAAGGACTCTAGTTTCCGAAAGGTTTCATTTTTAGGTACGAATAAGAATTCTGACCCGTTGTATTTGTAGCTCTAATGTGCTACATTTTCAAAAAGGAGATTATTATGGCAACAAAAACGACAACGGTAAGGGCAAGGCTCGAGCCGGGACTAAAGGAAGAGACAGAGTCCATTTTTGAACAGCTCGGTTTAACGACGACTGATGCAATACGTCTGTTTTTTATGCAGGTTAAGCTTCAGCGTGGAATGCCTTTCGAGATAAAAATCCCCAACAAGGCTACTCTACAAGCAATAGATGATGCCAAAAACCGGAAAGACGTTAGCTCGAATAAAACCGCAGAGGATTTGTTTGACGAACTCGATATCTGATGAAGGTTATCACCAAAACATCCCGTTTCAAAAAGGATGTGAAAAAAATGAAGAAACGGGGAAAATCCTTCGAATTACTCAAGCAGGTAATTAGCCAACTTGCTAACGACGGGAGTCTGGAACCAAAATTCAGAGATCACAAGCTGCTGGGAGATTACTCAGGGACACGGGAGTGTCATTTGGAACCTGATTGGCTGCTCATCTATATGACTACACCTGATGAGTTAACACTAGTAAGAACAGGGTCACACGCTGATCTGTTTAAATAATAATTGTAAATGGTGAATGGTGATTTGGAAGGGTCGAATTTGAGAGACCTTGGACTTTGGACCTTTGACCTTCGACTGATACCTGCTCACTGCTCACTGCTCACTGTTATGGAATAGCCAGGGCACGATTTGGTCCTCCATCAGGGCGAAGATGCGGTTGTTGAGGCCGCGGTCGCGCTGGTCGGGGTTTCCGGTGAAAACGGCAACGGCGTTAAAGTCCGGAAGGATGAAGACGTACTGACCGCCGTAGCCCCACGCAAACCATGCGCTGTGCGGTCCGAAGGTGTTGTGCCACCAAAGGTAGCCGTAATCATGTCCGCGGCGGTTGTAGCTGCTCTGCTCGAAATGCTTGGTGAAGCTTTCATCAACCCATTCCTGTGAAAGTACCCGCTGCCCGTTCAGTGTGCCACCGTTTAGATAAAGACGTCCCATTGCAAGAAGCCCGCCTGGCGTAACGGCCATATTATTACCACCGAAGTAAAATCCTTTGGGATCGGTGTCCCAGCCGCCAATGCGGATTCCGGTGGGGCCCGTAAGATACTGATTAGCAAAACTCCGCAGATTCATTCCGGTTGCGCGGGTTAGCACGGCTGAAAGCAGATGCGTATCGCCGGTGCTGTACACCATGCGGCTCCCGGGCTCGTGCTGAAGCTCCGAATTGAGCACAAACGCCACCCAGTCAGGACTCACCACCCAGCGGCCGTAGTTGCCAAAACTCGTGGACTGAAGCCCGGTAGACATGGTAATCAAATGGCGAACGGTGATGCTTTTCTTGCGCTCATCGTCGATGTTTTCGTAGTAATCACCCAGCCAGGTTTCGATAGGCTGATCGAGGTTGTCGATATATCCGTTTTCGAGGGCGGCGTACACCAGCACGTTCAGCAGGCTTTTGGAGGCCGACTTGATATTGGTGAACCGGTCTCTGGCCGCGTTTCCGGTGTAATGCTCGCTAACGACCTCATCACCGGAGAAAAGAAGAAAGGAGGTGATACCGCTTGTGGAGGTGATGGCTTCAGCCAAAGCATCGGCGTCGGTTTCAGGGTATGAAAAGACCGGTTCTTCATGAGATGCACCCACAACAGGAGCATCGGAAGAGGTTTGGGATTCCTGCTCGCTGCACGATGCTCCGGTAATGAATAGCAATAAAATGAGGGCTGTTTTCATGTGTTAAACAACGCAGAATCTTGCCGGAATGTTCTGCAAAGCCCTGTGCTGTATGTTAAATCTGTGCAGCGGCTTCTTCAAGTTCACGCTGCTCACGCTCGTACACCCGGGCGGTTTTTACCACCTTAAGCTCGCGGCCTTTAAACTTGGCCACATAGGTTGTCCAGCGGCTGTAAAACAACAGTTTAAAAGTTCGGAAGCTGAGCACGATGTCGAGGCTGGTTTCCGAATCGTCCGAATTTATGGTGATGATATCCACAAAGGGAACCTCACTGTAAAACCGCTTGGGCGCCTGACCCCTTTCGCGCTCCCAGGCGTCGATTACCTTCGCACGGATGTTATCCATGTAGTCCAGGTGGTTTTTCTGGAAATCCAGATAGGCGTCGAGCTGTGCATTGCTCGGGCCGTCGCTACCGGCCACGAAGAACAATTCAAAGACCTGATCTTCACCAAACCAGAATTCATCACCCTCTTTACCGTGGTATTTCAGATAATCGCGAAGCTCGTCTCTGCTGTTTAAAAACATAAAAGTAGTGTGATGTATTCGTGGATGATATCGGAATTACTCGCTTATATCGCCTGGTGTTTTTGGGGTGATGTAGCCCGTTTCCAGCGCCCGAAGCACGTATTTACCGAGTACGTCGAATTCCAGATTCACGCGGTCGCCGGTTTTAAGCTGATGCATGTTGGTATGATCCCAGGTAAACGGTATGATGGCCAGCGTGAAGTTGTCCATTTCTAATCTTGCCACCGTAAGGCTGATGCCATCAACGGCAATACTGCCTCTTGGAACGATCAGGTGCGCAAATTCAGGCGAATATTTCACGTGAATCAGCCAGTTGGCGCCTTCGTCTTCAATTTCTGTAATCACGCCCGTGGTATCCACATGCCCCTGAACGATGTGTCCGTCCAGCTTTTTCTCCATGGTGAGGGAGTCCTCGAGGTTAACAACAGAGCCCTCTTTTAAATCTCCGATTGAAGTTTTGCGCAGCGTTTCTTCTACAGACTGTACGGTAAAGCTGCCTTCTGCTTTTTTTACCACCGTGTGGCAAACCCCGTTAATACTCACGCTATCATCCACATCGAGCGATGAGGCAAGTTTGGATTCGATAATAATTTCAAGGCCGCCCTTAAGGGGCTCCAGTTTCGATACGGTGCCTGTTTGTTCAATAATACCTGTAAACATAAAAATAGAAATAATGTGTATGTAAGAGTGATGCCATTTGTGATTGCATCACCCGGAAAGAAAGTTTAAAAATAAGCTGAAAAGAGCAGATCATCACCAACCTTAGTGGTAGAAATGTTCTTCAGCTGTAACGCTTCCTGAAGGGTTTCAATTCCTAAACCTACAAAGGAGCGCGTGCCGGCGCCGAGCAGCTTGGGCGCTATAAACAGCTCCAGCTTGTCCACCAGGTTCCGGCGTATCAGTGCCCGGGCGAGATCGCTGCCGGGCTCTGCAAGCACTGAGGCTACACCAAGTTTGCCTAACTCAAGCATGGCGTGTTCGAGGTCGCTGTGCTCTTCATACTTATTTACCAGGAGCGTTTGGCCGCGAAATCCATCCGGGTCCAATATGTTAAGCATAGGGTCGGCTGTGCTTCTGTATTTCTGCTCGTTATGAGTTATTACGATGGTGCGTTCTTCATATTGATCAGTAAAGACGTTCAGATTGCGCGGCAGGCTGAGCGGGCCATCCACAACGATACGCCGGGGCTGACGGCCCTCCACATGGCGGACCGTGAGTCTTGGGTTGTCGTTCAGTACGGTGTTGCGGCCTACCATTACGGCATCGTAGCCTGCTCTCCATTCGTGTACCAGGCTTCGTGCCGCTTTGCCGGTGATCCACTGAGAGCTGCCGTCGGCTGCAGCAATATAGCCATCCAGCGTCTGGGCCATTTTCATTACTACAAACGGCCGCCCGGTTTTGGTGTAATGAAGAAAGCTTTCATTTTGTCTGGCGGCTTCATCTTGGAGCAGACCGGAATCAACTTCAATCCCGGCTTCACGAAGCATGGAGAAACCCTCGCCGTCTACTTTTGGATTGGGATCTTTGAGGGCAGCAACAACGCGCTTTAAAGGCAACTTTGCCAGCGCTGCGGCGCAGGAGGGCGTTTTGCCAACATGAGCACATGGCTCGAGCGTTACATAGACCGTAGCTCCTTTAAGCATTGCCTTGTCTTTAACGCTGCTGAGGGCGTTTACTTCGGCATGCGCCTTACCGAAGCGTTCATGATAACCCTGGCCAATTCGTTTCCCGTTAGCATCTACAATTACGCAGCCTACAAGTGGATTCGGACTTACGTGTCCCCGCCCCAGCGCCGCAAGCTTAAGGGCTTTTTTCATCCACTTGGTATCGTCTTTTGTGAAGCTGTTGGAAGGCATGTATAGAGTTGGTTGGGGCTGGTGAACTATTCCATAAAATAAAAAAGGCGGGAATCAGAATCGATTCCCGCCTTGAAAGTACAAAAGTTGAAAGCTTTATGCCTTCAGAAATTCAGCTTACATAGATTGCATTGCTGCAGTCTGCTGGCGGTTATCGCGTACACGAACCTGATCCTGCAGACGCTGCACGAGCTGATCTGTAAAGGTGCGGCTCTTTTGCTGAGTAAGACGAGTGCGAATGCGGTCGCGTTCGTTGCTGCTAAGATCGGCCAGGTCGGCATCGATACGCTCATCAACAACTATAAAGAATACAGCGCTTTCGCCACGGAAAGGTCCTTTCAGCATTTCGACATCAGATCCGAAAATCTGGCCAACCACTCCCGGCTCACGACCGGCTCCGGAAATGTTGGTGCTGTTCATACGCACGTTGGAAGCCGTTTGGACAGAGCGCTCAGAGCGTTCAGAAATTTCTTCCAGCGAGCTAAGTGAAGCATACTGCTCACGAACGCGCTCAAGCATAATATCGCGGCGCTTTTCGGCACGAACGGCGTTTTCAACCTGCTGGCGAACTTCTTCGAGCGGGCGTACGCCAGCGTCTATAACGCGGTTTACCTTAATTACTACGAATTTGGTATCGAGCTCGATAACCGGGGAAATGCTGTTACGGCGGAGCGTTTCAAGCTCTCGCAAGATAACGCGGCTTTCACCAATACCGGAAATAAATGGAGCACCTCTGGTGGCTGTTGCATTGTTTACCGTGTGGTTTTCGCGCTCTGCTTCGGTTTCGAAACCGTCGAGGCGGGCAAATTCACGGAAATCTTCTGCATTAGACTGCTGTATCGTAATGGTGCGGTCGGCAGCAATTACGCGCGATACAACGGCATAACGAACTTCGCCGTTGCGCTCGGCGGTTTTCTTTACAATCACGATCTGATTTTCATCAACAAGCGGCTCGCTTACGTCGCCAACTTCCATATCGAAAACGATATCGTATGGCGGGCGCACATCGTCGCGGCTTCTGAATTCGCCGCTGTACGGCGTGGTTGAAAAGTTGATTTGAACGAATAATGAGTCGTCCTGGGTGTCGGCAAATTCACTGCGAAGACCGGCAAGTTCTTCTTTAGAACGAAGCGTATCTGCAGCAGTAGGGTCTTTGCTGAAGCTTACGTAGCTGAATTCCCATGTTTTTTCGCGCTCGAACTGCTTGCCGTTTTCGCGGTGGTAGCGCTGCAGGTCTGAATCGGAAATCTCTATTTCACTGTCAGAAATATCGGAGTATGGGAAGCGTACAAAAGAAATGTTGGCCGTTGTGTTGGTGCGAATGAAATCCTGCTCGATTTCACGGCTGGTAACCATCACAGAAGACTGCAGGAACTGATTGATTTTCTGCTGGCGACGGTTTTCGCGAATCTGGTCTTCAATGAGAATCCATTCAGACTGGGTTTCCGGCTGCTCGATAAGTGCACGAAGCGTGGCACGATCGATACTGCCATCCGGACGGCCAAAAAACTGACGGATAATCGGGTCGGGGTTGTCGCCGAGAATGGCTTCAACGATTTCACGGTCGGTTACCTGAATACCAAGTTTCTCCATTTCACCCTGAAGGGCGAGTTCAACTACAAGCTGATCCCAAACCATTTCCTCAAAACGGGCGCGCTCTTCTATAGAAGGCGGGTTGCCGGTTTCACGGGTGTACTGCTCGGTGTACGCGTTGATGCGCTGGTTGTAATCGTTTTGTGTTATCGGACGGCCGTCTACATCACCTAAGTGGCGCGGCCCTGCTTGTAGTGAGGAGAATACGTCTGTATCCTGAAGCATAAACAAGATGCCAAAAGCGAAAACCAGTACCCAAAGTACTGGCCCCGTGGCACCTCTCATCTTTTCCATGAATCCCATTGCGAAACTTTAAACGTGTTTAAGTTAATATCGGTGGCTCAACTTTGAGCTTGAAACGGTTAGTTTTAGCGAAAGTTGATATAGCTTTCAAAAATAAGGGGTTTCCTTGGTATTTCAAAGCAGGGCTTTTGCGACCTAAAAGATATCGATAAGCCTCAGGTGCTTGAGGAAATCTCTCGGGTTTTCGTTGATGTTCTTGATAAGCTCATTCAGATTGTAAGACAGGCTGTCGAGGTTGTTGTATAACGAAGGGTCGTTAATAAGCTTGCCCATGCTGCCGTCACCCTGGTTTATTTTGCGCATAACTTCGTTCAGCTCAACTGAAAGCTCATCAATTTCCTTGGCAACGGAATCGAACTGGCTGGTAGTGGACTCCAGATTCGCAATGATGTTTTCAATCTGCTCCTGCTGGTCGCTGGTGAGGCCGTCTATTGTTTGAAGCGTATTACGAAGGTGAATAATGGAATCCTCAATGTCCTGACCGCGCGCGTCCAGAATTCGTTCTACTCCGGAAATGGTATTGTTGAGACCGCTGAGGGTTTGGCGTATATCATTTTCGCCCCCCTCTTCAAGCACGAGGTCAATCCGGCCCAGCACGTCGCTTAATTTCTCAGTTGATGATTCAATGTTACGGCCGGCGCTCTCTCCGATTTCGCGAACCGTACCCATAATGCCTTCATCGTAGCGGCCAATAATCCTGCCTCCGCTCTCAACCATAGTTGTTGATGAGGAACGCTCAATTTCGATGGCTGTATCCAGTACCTGCACCGTCCTAATATAGGCTATTGAACCCTCAGGCAGCTTCCGATCCATATTGAAGGTCATATCTACGCGCAGGCTGTCGTTATCCACAAATTCCACCCGGCGAACGCTGCCTACCTTTACGCCTTGCATGAAAACAGAGGTTCCGGAGACGACACCGTCCACCCGGTCGAAGTCTGCGTATACTTCATAGGTCTGGCTGAAGAGGGGAATTTCGGCCATAAACCGGTAACCTAAAATCCCAACTATTATGGCAACTAAAATGGTTATGCCTACTTTGTATTCGTTTTTCATCGGTTTGTTTAACTAATTAAATCGTTCAGTATGATGCTGTACGGCGCTGTGTAATGCTTTAAATTTGGTATTCGCTTGCTCTGATGAAGCTGTTAAGCCGCTTATGATCAGATTTTGTCATTTCCTGGACAGTACCATGCCAGCTGAGCTTTTGCTCATCCAGAAATGCAGCATAATCGGCAATTTCGAGCACGCTGTGCATGTCGTGTGTTACAACTATGGAGGTGATGTTAAGGTTGTCTGAGAAGTGGACAATCAGTTCGTTAATCTCGTTCGAAGTTTCCGGATCCAGGCCGGAAGTGGGTTCGTCGTATAGCAAATAATCGGGTTCGAGCACAATTGCCCGCGCCAGTCCTACACGTTTGCGCATGCCGCCGGAAAGTTCTGCGGTCGACTTGTCGCCTATATCGGCGAGGTTAACCATCTCGAGACATTCCAGTACCCGTTTTCGGATTTCATCTTCTTTCTTCTTGGTAAAATACCTTAAGGGAAATGCAACGTTTTCGAAAGCGCTGATAGAGTCGAAAAGTGCGGCACCCTGGAAAAGAAAACCAAAACGCTGTCTTTGTATGCGTAAGTCGACGTAAGATAACTCAAAAATGTTTTGTCCGTCGAGAAGAACAACGCCTTCGTCGGGTTTCATAAGGGCGTTAAGGTGCTTCATCAGAACGGATTTTCCGCAGCCGGATTTTCCGATAATGGCAAGCGTTTCGCCATTCGGTACGGATAGAGAAACATCTTTCCAGACCAGATTGTCGCCGAAGCTTTTTGAAAGATTTTTGACTTCAATCATATTACAGAAGAATTATGGCCAGCATCAAATCTGCCAGAAGAATAAAGATACAGCTTAGTACGGTAGCGTTGGTAGTGGCAGTACCCACTCCTTCAGCGCCACCTGAGGCATAGTAACCTTTGTAGCAGGAAATAGAAGTGATAATAAATCCAAAAACGATGGATTTTGTCATGCCGAAAATAATGTCCCAGGGCAGAAAGAAAGTACGTGCGCCCAATAGAAAGTCGGCAGCGGGAACCTGCCCTGTTACAATGCCTGCCAGCAAACCGCCACCAACTCCTGTGGTAGCAGCAGCAATATAAAGAACAGGAAACATCACAAAACTAGCCAGTACACGTGGTACAACCAGAAAAGAAACGCTGTTGAAACCCATAGATTCCAGCGCGTCGATCTGTTCGCTCACTCGCATTGTTCCTAGTTCCGTGGCTATTCTCGCACCTACGCGTCCGGCTAAAACCAGGCCGCTTATTACGGCAGCAAGCTCAATAATAATGGACTGGGTAACAATAGCGCCAATGGTAGACTTGGGAATAAGCGCCGATACAAGCTGGTAAGAGGTCTGTATAGATAGTACAGCACCGGTAAATACGCCTGCCAGAATAACAATTGGCAGGGAATCATATCCCGTCTTGATCATTTCGGAAACAAAATTCCGGTAATAGGACTTTAACTCCGAAGATGATCGTATAGCCTGGTACAGAAGCTGGCAATAGCGTCCGAAATCGTAAAATACCTGCATTGTCGATTGTTGGGTTCATACAAACCGTGGTAATATACACGGAATCATTGTAATTTCATGTATCATGTTTTCTTATCATAATTAGAATGAATTTTCAACGGATAGTTTCCCGCATGCGCGCAATTTCATATTTACCGCAGTTTTTTCACCGCCCTATAATGACTTTAATACTGGCTGTGTTTGCGTTTTGTAATGTAAATACGGCTGAGGCTTCAAATAACGGCGACAGCGTCTATCGGTTTCTGGAGCTACCCGGTTCAGCCCGAACCGCAGCGCTGGGGGGGAATCATGTAGCGCTCAATAATCCTGATGCCACCCTGTTTTTTGCCAATCCGGCCTATCTTAACGCTGATTCTCACGGTAACTTCGGCCTTTCGTACCTGAACCACGTTACTGACGTAAATATGGGCTTTGTGAGCGGCGCCTGGCATTTTGATAATATCGGTACATTTGCTGCCGGCGTGCGGTTCATTAACTATGGCGAAATGCGCAGAGCAGACGCTGCCGGCACCGATTTGGGCACCTTTTCTGCTAATGATCTGGCGCTCACGATCGGTTATGCACGCGAACTTGCTGCAAATCTGCAGCTTGGTCTGGCGGGTACAGCTGTGTATTCCAGTTATGGGGATTTCTCTTCAACCGGTCTGGCCATGAACGCCGGTCTGTATTATTTCTGGGAAGAGCTAAATATGAATATTGGCGGTGCCGTTACCAATATTGGTTACCAGGTTTCGCGCTACGACGGGCGTAATGAGCCGCTTCCGCTGGATATTCGTCTGGGTATCAGCCGCCGGCTCGAGTATGTGCCGCTCAGGCTTAATGTAACTCTTCATTCACTCGACAGATGGGATATGGAAACCTTCCGCGATGAGGGCGATTCTCCAACGTTTGCCTCGAATTTGTTTAGGCACCTTACATTTGGAGGCGAAATTATGTTTTCGGAAAATGTGCACGTTCGCGTTGGTTACGATCATCTCACCAACGAAGAGCTGAAAACCAGCACCCGACTCGATTCGGCAGGGTTTAGCTACGGGGTTGGAATACGATATCGAGGATTTAAGTTTGATGTTAGCCGGAACTCTTTTTCTGATCTTGGTGGTATTACCAGAATTGGAATTCAAACCTTTTTATAACTGTTCCCGAGTATTCAGGCGTATATTCAGGCCCGATAACCGACACCGAACAACCATACTTTTTTATTGATGATCAGATATTTAACGGCGGGCGAGTCTCACGGCCCGAATCTTACCGGCATTGTTGAAGGACTTCCGGCAGGGCTTAAACTAACAGCAGAAGATATTTCACTCCACCTGGCCAGAAGGCAAGAGGGGTATGGTCGTGGCGGACGGATGGCTTGGGAGAAAGATCTGGTTACGTTCAGCTCCGGGCTCCGTTTTGGTAAAACCATGGGCAGCCCCATTAGCATGAGCCTCGCCAACCGCGCATGGGCAAAAGACAAAGCCAACTGGCCGGTAACCATGTCGCTTAAGGAAGTTGAGGGTCAGGATGATGTGGAGAAAATCACCCTTCCGCGCCCGGGACACGCAGATTTGGTTGGCGTGCAAAAGTTTCGTTTTGATGATATTCGCCCGGTAATCGAACGTTCAAGCGCCCGCGAAACGGCTATGCGGGTAGCATGTACTGCAGCCGCCCGTGTCTTTCTGAAAGAGCTGGGCGTCGAGATCGGCGGCCATGTAGTTCAGCTTGGCGAAAACGGCTACGGAAGCTGGGAAGAGCTTCGCGAAGCTGCCGACAAGCATTATGTGAAAGACGGAGCCGAAAACCTGTTTCGGAAAGCCGATGAGTCGGAAGTGCGCTGCCTCGATGAAAAGCTTACCGAAGGCATGGTTGAGGAAATCAAGCGCCGGCGGAAGGAAGGCTCTTCGCTGGGAGGGATTTATGAAATTATAGTTACCGGTTTACCGCCAGGGCTCGGCAGTTATGTGCACTGGGATCGTAAAATTGACGGACTTTTGGCACAGGCGCTTATAAGTACTCAGGCAATGAAAGGTGTGCAAATTGGTCTTGGTTTTGAGGCTGGTCATCGGGATGGCCGAAACGTGCACGATGCCATAACTAAAGACAGCGCAGCACCCGGCGGACTCGGTCGCGAAACCAACCGCGCCGGCGGAATCGAAGGTGGAATGACAACAGGTCAGCCGCTGCTCATTCAAGGGGTGATGAAACCCATTCCAACCATGCTCGACCCGCTGGGCACTGTAGATATAGTAACTGGTGAAGCCACATCGACCCGGTACGAGCGATCAGACGTGTGCGCGCTTCCGAGAGCAGTTGTAGTGGCCGAATGCGTTATCGCCCCCGTTCTTGCCAATGCTATTCTAGAAAAAACCGGTGGCGACTCAATGGATGAAATCAAAGAGCGCTTCATCAAACTGTTTGAGCCCATTGTATGAGTGAAGCACGAATTGAGCAGCTAAAGTCGTTTATAGAAGCAGACCCGACCGATACATTTACACGTTTTGCCCTTGCGCTTGAATATCTTAAGCACGATCGTAACGAAGAGGCGCTTGAGATTTTTACCAAAATTCTGCGCAATGAACCGGGCTACACGGGCGTATATTATCACTTAGGGAAGCTGTATGAAAAGCTGGGAAAGCAAGATGAAGCCGTGCGCATTTATTCCGAAGGAATTGTAATTTGCCGTCAGCTAAACGAACTGCATACCCTGCAGGAGCTTCAGCAGGCTCTGGACGAAGCGCTTGATTCTGATTATTGAATCTTTCTGGTCGGAAGTAGTATTTTTTAACATCGCGTGTATCGAAATTTTCGCTAAATCACTTTTGTAATGTATCTGAAAAAAACAACCCTGGCTCTTCTCGCACTTTTTCTATTTCCTGTATTACCTTCTGCCTGGGCCGGAAATACAGGCGAAGCAGCCGAAGTGATGCTTATAGAAACTGCAGACCGGAAAACCCATGAAGTTGAGCCCCGGGAAACTCTTTTTTCGATTTCGCGCCAGTATGGAGTTACGGTACAGCAGCTGCGTGACTGGAACGACCTGAGCAGCGATGCTCTCTCTCCCGGTATAGTACTTTATGTAGAGCCTGCTCCCGCTGCTCCTTCACGGCCAGAGCCACCCCGTGAGCAGACAAGGCCACAGCAGCCATCACCCGAAACACCAGAGCGTGCAAGCCAAAGGCAGCCTGAACCCCGTAGTACAGATCGTACGCATACGGTAGCGCAGGGTGAAACCATGTTTAGTATTGCCCGGCAGTACGAAATTACGGTGCAGGATCTTGCCGAGTGGAATGCACTTGAGAGCAGCGCCCTTAGAATTGGGCAGGAGCTGATTGTAGGCCGTGCAGAAGTTGACGCTGATCAGCCGGCAGAACGTCCCATTACGGCAGCCGAGCCGGAAGAAATTGAGCGCCTCAGTCTGGAGCGCGACGGGCCGTCGATAACCTATCACACTGTACAGAGAGGAGAAACGCTGAGCGCAATTTCGCGTCAGTATGGTGTTACTGTGCCGGAACTTCGGTCTATGAACAGCCTCCGAAGCGATGTATTGTCTATTGGACAAGAGCTGATTGTGGGCAGGGGAGCTTCTTCTGCCGGTGTTACCGGCCTTTCGGTGGAGTCGACTGCTCAGGGACGTTTTTATTCGTATGATGTGCAGCGTAATGATCGTATAGCCACGCTTTTGGAAAACCACCAGATGGATGAATCCGATTTTCGCGCTTTGAATCCCGGACTCCGTCCGTCTGATGTGAGGGCAGGTCAGAGCATTGTGCTGCTGGCGCCACCAACGGTGAGCCATCGGAATCCGTACCGTAAAGCTCCGGCTCAGGGGGCTGCCGGCAACGACGACACGATGAGCGTTACGGTTTACAGCAGCAGCGAAAGAGGTCAGACGACGACGAGCGGGGAGCTTTATAATCCCAATCAGCTAACGGCTGCGCATCCGTCCTTATCGCTTGGCTCTGTGGTTCATGTGAAAAATCCTGAGAACGGCCGCGGTATTTTTGTGCTCATAAACGATCGTACCACAGATAATCGCCTGAAGCTTAGCGCAAAAGCCTTTAACACGCTTCAGCTGGGCGACAGTGGTTCGCCTCAGGTTGTGGTCGACTCCCGTATCGATCCCTGATGGGCAGCAGCCCTTAATTCGTGAAATCCTACCTTCGACAGACCTCAACTCTCACCTACAGCTACCTGGCGTGCCTGCCTCTGTTTGTGATATATGAGGTCCTCATTCGTATTTCACAGCCGGATACCACCGCGGTGGTTAGATTGAGCGCAGATATCTGGATACGAAACTTGCTTCTTCTTTTTCACCAGAACACGCTGCTGCTTAGCTTTATAATTGTGGCCGTTCTGGGTGCCATCATCTTTTATAAGGAGCGAAAAAAGTACTTTGTCTTCAGGCCGGGTTATTTCGCGGGCATGGTGGCAGAATCAACAGTCTGGGCCGTGTTCCTGGCTCTGCTGGTTTCCGGTATTACAGGATTTTTGTTCGCGTTTTCGGCCTCTCCGGACGGTTCTCAGGTTACTTTTATGATGACTGAAGCATCGGGCGGAATTAACAGGCTGCAGATGCTGGCGCTGTCGATCGGGGCCGGACTGTATGAAGAGCTGGTGTTCCGGGTAGTGCTGGTTTATCTGCTCGTTTACGGTTTTGGATATTTTATGGAGCGAAAACATGCCATGATTCTGGCCGTGATAGTAGCAGCGTTTTTGTTCAGCGCGGGGCACTATACGGGTTCGCTGGGCGATACGTTCACCCTCTCATCGTTTATTTTTCGCATGCTTTTCGGCTTGGCTCTGAACGCCCTGCTGGTAATAAGAGGCTTCGGTATAACCGCATGGACGCACTCCATGTACGATGTTATTCTGGTAGTTTTCTTCTGGCCCGGATAAGAAGTCCGTATTTTCAGGGCTTGGCCTGCGTCTCTTCAGGTCCGGTTTGGACTTCAGCCTCATCATCCTCCTCATCGTCTGCCGAAGAAACCGGCGGCCACGGATACCGAATCGGATCCAGCTGAGCGGCAAGCTCGAAGAAAGTTTTCATTTCCTCTTTATTGCCGTGCAGTTTATGTATTTCTCCAGCCAGATAATTTGCCTCGGGCATGGCCGGGAAGTTGCCCAGAATTTCGCTTAGCAGTGCCGAAGCTCCTTCAGTGTCTTTTTCTCCCCATGCGATTCGCAGCTCAAACATCATATGCAGGGGCGTTCTTTCTCCTTTAATGTTCGACAGATGCTTGCGGCAGCGGGAATAAATATGGCGATCGAAATAGTACTGTACCAGCTCCATACCGGTTATATCGTCGACCGGGCCGGATAGCTGTTCCTCCAGATGGCGGAGCATACCCCTGTTGTCGATAGCCATCATGGCGCGTATGAACCAAATAAGGGTTTCGTCGTCCATGCCTTTGTGCTGGCGGAGTTCCGTTTCAGTTTCTACATCGAAAAGGGTTTTGATACGGTCACGATGGGCATCAAACGGGTGCAAAGGGTGTACGACCTGGCCGAGCAGGAAAATCTCTTCGAGCGGGTGCGCGTCTTCTTCAACTTCAGGAAACCCGGCTTCTATTCCCCACTTTTCGTTATAGCGTCTCAGATTGTTATGGAATAGTGTGGTCTCGCTGCCAAACCCCATTGGGTCGGACGTTCCGCTGAGGAAATGTCGTAAAAATACCCCGGTGGCGATGGCTGCTTTTTTCCCGGATTTAATTACCTGAGCGCTTAAATCGAAGTCGTCGAACCAGGCGATGCCATACGATTCATCGAATCTGAAGCCGTCGGCTTTCCGCATTCCCATGCAAAAACTGTCGACCCAGCTTGTCTCTTCGACGGATAGCGGATTGGCAGAGATTTCTCTCACCTGAGCTTCGTTGAAAGATTTGTCGGTTACAGCACCAACCAGCGCGATCTCAGGGTTCTTTTCCAGTATAGCTGATAGCTGAGCGGGCACGTTGCTTTCGAGAGCCACATCGCTGTGGAGAATGCAAAGATATTTTCCAGATGCTTTTTCGATGGCCTGATTTACGGCCGTGCCAAATCCGCGGTTGTGCTGATTCTTAATAATCCGGGCGTGGAAAAAATGGTTTTCGGCCAGCTGCTGCAGATACTGATAGGTTTCGTCCAGACACACATTATCTACGATGATGAGCTCGGTATCATCCGGATTACAGTTCTCGTGCAGCGTAATCATGCAGTTTTCGATAAAAGGCAGGGTTATGCCTGCCACCGGTATGATGATGGTGTTTCGGAAAGCCTCAGGGCGCACATACGGACCGTCTTCGTCTGAAGCGTCTTCGTGTTCCTCTGCCGAAACTTCATCTTGTGTTGCTTCGGATTCTGTATCAGCCGGTAAAGGCTTTGGATTGGCGGGTCTGGTTTCGTATCCGTCTTTCGGCTTAGGCTGTGTGGACTGCTCTGCTTTGTCCGGGGATTTATCATCATCACCGGTTTCATCATCCTGCTTGTCCTCATCCTCTTCAGGGAAAAGCGTTGGTTGAAGATCGGCAGGTTTAGACTTTGATTTGGTTCCGGCTTCATCAGCTGCAGCAGGTTCTTCAATTTCTTTGGGATCTTCTTCCGGTTCCGGAGTATCGGATTCATCAATCGTATTATCTGGCACGATTTCTTCATGCTGCGGCAGTTCGAGATCAGTTTCGTCATCGAACTGCTCCTGCCAGCCTCCGGATTCTTTCAGTTTATTCTTGGTCTGGCGGTGCTTGAGTTCAGAAGCCTTCACAAACTGCTTCAGCCTCTGGAGCAGTTCTATTTTGAGCGCAATGGTATCGTCGTGGTGGGGATGTTCCTTAAGGATGATATCACACTGCTGTAGGGCGTCTGCAATGCGGCCCTCAACTTTAAGCGAATAGGCTTTTTCATAAAGAAGTTCTACATCGCCTGTTTCATGAATGATGGCATTGAGCTCTGTTGCAATATGCTTGGCATGGAAAAGCACCACAGAGGCATCCTGGTCGCTTGCGGCAGCGTAGGTGTCTTCTGCTTTTTCCAGCATAAAGAACGACGAAACTTCGCGCCCGTGAGCAGATGCTCCGGCACGCATCAGCAGCTCGGCGCTGTGTCCGGATTGTATGAACGGATTAAAAAAGAGCCGGTCGGGTCTGATGCGGTCGGTGCGAATGAGGTAGTTAATCGAAGATGGTATGCGCTGTCGCTTCAGGTGTCGGCTTAGGTCGGTCGGGTTCAGAGACGGATTGGTTTCCGGAATGGTGTACGAATCCTGGGAGCGCCCGAGCTCCTGCAGTACATTACGCAAGGCCTCGAGATCCGGAGTGGCGGCACGGTCGGCCACAAGAATGGTTTTGGCACGTGCTTCGCGGAGGGCCTCGTTAAGGCAGAGGCCGGAGCCGCGCCGGAGGTCGTTTCTGAAATAAAAGGCGTTGTCGCAATTATGGTAGTCCAGCAGAGAGGAAATTGCGTGATCGGTGCCGTCTGTGGAGCCATCATCAAAAATGATGAACTCGGTTTTTAAACCATCGGCAGCCAGCCATGGCGATAAAATAGCTTCAACGTGCTGCTGCTGGTTGTGGAACACAAACAGTATGCTGCACTCAGGTAAATCCTGATGGCCGGCTTTGGACTCGTTATGGCTTTCAGGATTCATTTTGAAAAATGACCGAAGTTTTCTTTTGATACTCAGCGGTTTTTCCCCTGGCGTGTTGGGTGGAAAGTGTCGGGTTTTTTGTTTCGGTTTGTCTGGTTAGCCTGCAGTAAATGCCCTGCTTTTGTCTGTTAATAAGGGTAAGAACAGGCACTAAAGTCGCAACTTTTTTGTATTCTGATGATGTAAATCGAAGCATACTTTCCAAACACCCGATTGTTCTGAATATGAATCAACCAATATATAAAATTAAATCTATAATTATTATTAGCTGTGTTGCTTTAATGTCCCTTCCTCTTTTGGCTTACGCCTCGGAAGAGAAGAGCGAGCAGCCCCTCACCGACTGGCTTACGGCAGGACCTGTGCTACAGTATCTTCCGGCTTTTGCCGATGTTGAAAACATCCGCGGTGAAACCTTCGGGCTTCGCCAGTTTATTGAAACCGATTTTTTAAATCCGGCAGCGCTCAGACCGGTTGCCGGTGAACGACTATCCACCCGCCACGGCTCGCATTTGCGCTGGCAGCAGCAAGCCATCGGCAGCGACGGAAGTCTGTCGGGTTTCCAGGCTCCTTCACATGAAAACGGACTCCATACCTGGTACCTTGCAACCAATCTGGTTACAGACCGCTGGACTGAATCCACTCTCACTATTTCCACGCCCTACGCCGTTGCGCTTTATGTTAACGGAAAACGCGTAGCTGTTAAACACGCTATGCAGAATCCAGACGAAGATCCGGGAAGCCTTTCCCACGACCTGAAGCTCGAACAGGGTTCGCACCGCATCATGCTTAAATATGTGATGAACTCCGAAACCGAATCCAGCGCTTCTTTGCAGGCGAATCTGGAGTACGACAGCATGTACGATGATGCCTTCAGTTCTGGAATTCAGCCATATGGTCCGTTATCGCTGCGCCACCTAACGGAACTGCCCGAAACGCGCAGCGTAAGCATTTCGGCCGATGGAAACTACGTAGCCGTAATGATGCGTGAAGCCCGCCCTGATAATAACACCTGGGAAAGCTGGATCGAGCTGCGGGATTTCGAATCGGGTAATACCGTACAAACCTGGCGCGGCGGCATGAACATCAGCGGAATGAACTGGTCGCACAAAGATCATATCTTCACCTATACTACACGGGATTCCGGCCAAGGAACCATCTGGAAAGTGAATCTTCAGGATGGAACCCACCGCGCTATCCTCAGGGATGTTGAACATCTTGGCGGGCACGAGTGGGGACCGGAAAATGCGTTTCTGCTCTTCACCGTTTCAGAACGCCCTGATGCCAATACAAGCGGCGTTTCCCGCCTCGACGGCATGCACGACCGCTACCCGACCTGGAGACACCGGAGCTCCATCTACCGCCTGAATGTAGAATCCGGAAGCAGCGAACGCCTCACCGCCGGTTTGCTCAGCTCGAGTATTCACAGCATCAGTCCGGACGGAAGCACGCTGATTTTCAGTCGCACCCACGTGGACTATTCCGAGCGCCCGTTCACCAAAGTCGAATTGATGAGCATGGATCTGCAGACGCTTGAAACAGAGCAGCTCATGATGGCACCGTGGATTGGCGGGGCTATGTATTCTCCTGACGGCAGCCGGCTTCTCATAACCGGAAGCCCGAACGCCTTCGGTGATGCCGGGCGACAGATTGAAGGGCTCGCTAACGACTACGACACCCAGGCCTATCTGTTTGATCCCGCTACAGGAGACGTGAGTGGCTTCACACGCGACTTTGATCCTTCGGTGAGCAGCGCGGTTTGGGGGCACGATGGCCGCCATATTTATTTGTCTACAACCGACAAAAGTTTTGTGAACGTCTATCGCTACGACACGCGTAACGAACGCTTCGAAAAGCTCAATACCGGCGTTGATGTAACCGGAAGCTTCTCGGTAGCGTCCAACGCCAGAAGGGCAGCCTATATCGGAAGCGGGATCAACGATCCGCACAAAGCCTATACCTTCGATCTGCGCCGTGACAGAAGCAGTTTGCTTCATTTTGCAGCTGCCGATGAATATGCCCGTGTGCGCTTCGGCACATCCAAAGACTGGACGTTCAACACGGAAGACGGCACCGAAATCGACGGACACGTTTACTATCCGCCGCATTTCAACGCCGATGAAAGCTATCCGGTAATTGTATACTACTACGGCGGAACAACTCCCGTAAACCGGGGCTACTCGGGTCGGTATCCTATGGAACTGTATGCTGCGCACGGCTACATCGTGTATGTGCTTCAGCCGAGCGGTGCCATTGGCTACGGTCAGGAGTTTTCCGAAAGGCACGTTAATGACTGGGGAATCCGGGTTTCGGGTGAAATCATCGAGGGAGTTGGTCAGTTTCTGGAGTCGCATCCGTACGCCGATGCAGACCGGGTAGGAGCTATCGGCGCATCCTTTGGCGGCTTTATGACGAAGCTGCTCATCACCGAAACCGATATGTTTGCAGCCGCGATTTCGCACGCCGGAATAAGCAACATCACCAGTTACTGGGGTGATGGGTTCTGGGGGTATTTGTACAGCTCAGTGGCCTCGGCTAACTCGTATCCATGGGACAGCCCGGAAATCTATGTGGATCAAAGCCCGATTTTCCGCGCTGATCAAATCAACACGCCTTTGTTGCTTCTGCACGGCATGAGCGATACCAACGTGCCTCCGGCTGAAAGCACCCAGCTCTATACCGCGCTCAAGCTACTCGGCCGGGATGTGGACTTTGTGCAGATCGATCAGCAGGATCATCATATCGTGGATTACAACAAATTCATTCTGTGGAAAAACACCATTGTATCCTACTTCGACCGTCACCTGAAGGATCAGCCGCAGTGGTGGGAAGACAGTTATCAGTAGGGCAGTATAACAGTATGCCCGGGCTACAGTGCCAACAGGTATTTCATTTTTCATTATTCATGTTACAGCAACAGAGGGTTTGAATTAACAATAAGGAATTAACAATAAACAATGGTTAGTGTACTGTAACCCGGGATTTCAACGCCGGGGACTGAAACGAAAAAAGGCGCTGCCGGTATTATCCGGACAGCGCCTTTCTTATTTCTGCTTAGTTATGAATCGAATTATGAAGGTGAATCAGGCTGGAAACCTAATTCACCATTCACAATTCACCATTCAAAATTACTTAATCAACGTCATCTTTTCGGTGCGAACCTGTCCGGCTGCGGAGAGACGGTACAGATACACGCCTGAAGCCAGGCGCGAAGCATCGAAGTTGATGGTGTGAAACCCGCTGTTCATGCGGCTGTTGTTCACCAGCGTAGCCACGCGCTGACCCGCAACGTTGTAGACCTCCAAAGTAACATCGGCTGCTTCGGGAAGTCCAAAGGTGATGTTGGTGGTCGGGTTAAACGGATTCGGGTAGTTCTGGCGTAACTGTACCTGCTGCGGAACGTTGAGCTCCTCGTTATTCAGATTTACAGGCGTATCCAGATTGAAAGATGCCATGAAGCGGGGAGTAACTCCGGAAATGCTGTGGCCAGGCAGGTTGGTAAATGTTTTAACCGGATCGTCGCCTTCATCGCCATTTTCATCTGCTTCGTAGCTGAAGGTGTATGAATCACCAAGGCCAAGGCTTACGGTCTCGCCGGTTTCCTGATCAGTGAAACTGAGGCTGCCGAAGTTTCTGGCAGTACCCGTAATCTTGCTAAGACGAATCGTAAATTCGCCGTCGAAAGTAGCTTCAACGTTCATCGGAACATCAACTGTGGCGGCACCGTCGTTAAGGCCTAAAGACTGTATAACAAGCGGTCGGGTTGGGTTTGAGGCAACCGAGTAGAAGTATGCATGGTCGTTAGACAGCGCGGTGAGCTGATCGGCATCATAAGGATCGGTTCCCAGGGAGCCTTCATCGGAAAACATTACCACATTGTAGGCGGTAAAGTCACCTGCGGTGAGCTCCAGCGTGTAGTATGCCGCAAAAAGCTGGTCTTCTGGGTCAGGCGTTATTTCGGAGTCGGTGAGAATGTCTTCATCCAGCATAATGGATGCACCGGTACTCATGGCTCGTGTCCAGAATCCCTCAAATGCTGCAACCTGTCCGCGGAAAGCGCGTGAATCAGGTACGTTATCAGGATAGATGTCGTAGCCGTTCCAGGCGAGGTAACCACCGTTTCCGTTGTTCAGGCGATGGTTCCACACCTGAAAGGAGCGGTAGGCGTTCACAATATCATCTTCACCCAGATTATTCAGATCGATGGTCTGGTCGAAAGGATTACCTTTCATATTCCAGCCACGCTGGGTGGTTCCCGCTGCATCACCTGTGCCAAGAATGGTTTGATTGCTAAGCTCCATTTCGAAAGGTGAACGGTTGGCGAATCCAAACGCACGAATAGTGGCAGGCAGATCATCTGAGAACAGATAAGCCAGAACACCCTCGCCGCCTTCAATAGCAAAATCTGAATCCGGCACAGGGCGTAGGCCGCTCAGGCGCGCAAAGTAGTAAACACTAGGATTCAGGTCTTCACTCTCGTTGGTTGCACCTTCAAATCCCTGTGTGGTAAAGTTCTGGAAAACGCCGGAAACGGTTTCCTGCTCAACCGGAGCGGCTGCAAGTCTCCATCCTTCAATGGAAGTAATGAACTGGGTTGAAAGCGACTCAACGCGGATATCCATAAGCACTACTACGCTAACTTCATCAATTCCGTTATCGGATGATAATACTATTCGTGAGGCATAAAGGGCTTCATCCAGATCGCTGGCGTCTACTTCAAACTCAATGTTACGGGTGCTGTTGCCGGGAACAGAGCCAGAGCCGTTAACAAAGCTGATGCGCTCTGCCGGGAATTCCTGTGTTCCTGCCGGAAGATCTTCGCTGGTGGCAGACGCTGCATAATTATAGGCGACAGAGTTACCAATATTCACAGAAAAGCTGCCTTCGGTAATTTCTTCCGTACTAACGGTGAGCTCAATCGGGCCTTCCTCTATGGTTACAACAGGAAGTTCCGGAGAAGCTGAAATAGAAAAGTTGGCCGGGGAAACGTTAAAGAAAACGTGATCATCGGCTTTTACCTTAATCCGAGCCTGCGTGGTTGAAAGACCGGCAGGCAGACTAACCATTGCTGAACCATTATTGGGTACACCCTCAGCCAGAACCGTGTCGAAATCTCCGCCCGCGTTGGCAGAGAGATAAATGGTTACCGTTTCCGCATTTACCGGAGCTATGTTGGTGTTGGCAACATCCCAGGCTACGAGTACATCATTGCCGGTTTGCCACTGTGTTCCGTTACCGGGAGCGGGTACCAGAAACGGACCTGCATTAGCCGTTACGCTAAAGTTAACCTGAGCAAATCCAACGCCTCCGTTAATGGGCACATTGTCTCTGGCGGTAAGGCGGAA
>PWID01000211.1 GCA_003555145.1 Balneolia bacterium
GAAGTGCAGATACGAAAACTATAACTCCCAGATATAGATTTCTTGATTTCATAATAAGTTTTTTTTATGTGCAGTTTATTTAGTGCAGAACACTCTCTCTTAAAAGCATAGATTTCTGCTGCACAAATATAAAAAGCCCAAGTCATATATTTACTGACACTTAATTAGAAACCGTTAATTCAAAAAGTCTGCGTTTACTGTTTTTATTGCACCTACACCTATCCTGTTTGTTATATTTTCCTAATATAGCAAGAAGCCAGCTGTCCTTTGGTTTGTACTCACCCCTGAATTATAGCTGTTATTAAAAAATAATACAGCAGTATGATACCCCTTACACCTCGGGCCGGGGAATTTCGATAATTTCACCAAGTTTGCTGTACTTGAAGCCGGCTAATCTGGCTATGGGCTTTACCTGCTTTTCGTCTATCCGGGAGTTTTCGATTAGCGCATCATCTGCATAGAAATGGACTACACGGCCGAAAATAGCGTCGCTGCCTCCCTCATCTTCCCCAAGAGAAAGCGTTTTGTACAATCGGCACTCCATTCGTACCGGGCTTTCCTTCACCCCGGGTGCTCTCACAATTTTTGATTCTACCGGCGTGAGACCGGCCTTTACGAATTCATCAACATCAGCATCATAAAGCCCTGAAGTTTCGTTTAGTTCATTTATGATGTCTTCCGTGGCCACATTCACCACAAACTCTTCCGTTTCGATTATGTTTGTAAACGTATCTTTCTTCTCATCACCCTTTTTGTATCGTATTGGGAAGAAGGCAAGAATCATCGGATTAAAGCAGGCAATGGTATAAAAAGAGTATGGTGCCAGATTCAAAACTCCATCTTTGCTTTTTGTGGAAACAAACGCAATCGGCCGCGGAATAACAGAGCCAATCATAAGTTTATATCGTTCTTTCCCGCTTAATGTATCTGGATTAATGTGCATCGTAATTGCTTAATTATTTGTTTTTATAATTCATTTTTAAGGTATAAAAAAACCCGGCACTTTTGGAAAAGCACCGGGTTAAAATACTGCTGATTTCATCCGTTAGGCGTGATCAATCCAGGAATACGGATAATGACCATCATCGAGCTCTTTGGCAGCCTCTGTCATGTGAAGCGGCCGGAAAGTATCAATCATCACCGCATATTCGTCGGTGCCTTCTTTGCCGATACTTTTCTCCACCGTGCCCGGGTGCGGTCCGTGAGGGATACCGCCGGGATGATGCGTAAGCGAGGCAAATTCGACTCCTTTACGACTCATGAAATCGCCCTCAACATAGTACAGAACTTCATCTGAATCTACGTTTGAGTGATTATACGGTGCCGGTATCGACAGCGGATGGTAATCGTACTTCCGCGGGCAGAATGAACAAATCACATAATTATGAGCTTCGAACGTCTGATGCACGGGTGGCGGCTGATGCACGCGGCCCGTTATCGGCTCGAAATCCTTCATATTGAAAATATATGGGTACAAATAACCGTCCCAACCCACTACATCAAACGGATTATACTCGAAGAAGTAATGGTGAAAACGCCCCTGCTTTTTGATGCGCAGCTCAAACTCACCCTTTTCCTCAAAAAAGAGCGGCTCTTGCGGCACACGGATATCACGCTCACAAAACGGGCTGTTTTCCATAAACTGCCCCATGTTAGAAACATAGCGTTTCGGGAAATGCACCGGCCCGGTTGAGTCGGTTACCAGCATCCGATTGTCATCGGTAGTGAAATGAATTTTAAATGTCGTGCCCCTCGGAACAACGATGTAGTCGAACGGCTTGAACTCAAGGCGGCCAAACTGCGACTGCATATAGCCTTCACCCTTGTGGATAAAGATAACCTCATCGTGTTCGCCGTTTCTATAGAAGTAGTTCATCGGCTCGTTTGGCAGACAAACTGAGATCTTTACATCATCATTGTACATAAGGCAAACCTGACCCGAAATCGGATCACCGTGAGGCTTCATGTCTTTAGTAAGCAGGTGATGATGCCGGAGTAATCCTTCCTTCCAGGGCTTAATAATAATCTCTTTGCCCTGTTCAACCCGCTTTACGTTCGTAGGGATGTTATGGTGGTACAACAAAGATGAACTCCCGCTGAAACCCTCAGCGCCGAAGAGCTCTTCGGTATACAATTCACCATCTTCACGGCGGAACTGCGTGTGGCGTTTATGCGGAAATTTTCCTAATGAATGGTAATACATAATCAGACAAATTGAGTTTTGGTTTTGGCTAATGAAGTCAGCCACCGCACGATAATAAAAACCGTCCGGGGCTGATCTCAATAATGTATTACAGGTTTCCGCGTACGGCCTGCTCGCGTTCGATTGATTCGAATAACGCTTTGAAGTTTCCTACACCGAAACCACGGGCGCCTTTACGCTGGATAATTTCGTAGAATACTGTTGGGCGATCCGAAACAGGCTTGGTGAAAATCTGTAGCAGATAGCCTTCATCATCTCTGTCCACAAGAATGCCCAGACGCTCGAGATCGTCGATATTCTCATCGATCTGTCCAACACGTTCAATAAGAGTTCTGTAGTACGTAGTCGGAATATTCAGGAACTGAACCCCGTTTTTCTGCAGCTTGGTTACCGTGTCCACAATATCGGACGTGATTAGGGCTACGTGCTGTACACCTGCGCCGCCGTAGAAATCAAGGTATTCCTCAATTTGTGATTTTTTCTTACCATGCGCCGGTTCGTTAATCGGGAATTTGATGCGCCCGCGCCCGCCGGCCATAACTTTCGACATCAAAGCGGAATATTCCGTTGCAATATCATTATCGTCGAAGTGCAGATACTGGGTAAAGCCCATGACCTCTTCATAGAATTTAACCCAATCGTTCATTTTACCGAGCTCTACGTTTCCAACGCAGTGATCCACAAACTCAATTCCTACCGGAGTACCTTTTACCGGGAAATCGATTTCCTGGAAACCAGGGAAAAAGATACCTTTATACTCACTGCGATCAATAAAGCTATGAATAGTATCTCCATAGGTACGAATAGCAGCCATAGTAATGACTCCGTTTTCATCTTTAAACTCGGTGGGTTCCATGGCGCTTTCACCACCGCGTTTGAGACATTCGGCGTAGGCACCGCGAACGTCTTTAACCAGCATGGCAATATCCTTTACACCGTCGCCGTGCTGACGAATATGGTCAGCTATATCTGAATCACCTGTAAGCGGAGATGTAAGCACAAAACGTACGTTACCCTGTTCGAGCAGGTAAGAAGCTTTATCGCGCACACCAGTTTCAAGTCCGCGGTAGGCAACCACATTAAAACCAAAGCAGTTAATGTAGTAATGAGCGGCCTGTTTGGCGTTGTTTACGTAAAGTTCAACGTAATCAATATCGATCAGGCCGAGATGGTCTTCATATTCTTTTTCTACTCGTTCGTCAACGAGCGTTCCTTCTGCTGCTGTTTTTGTACTCATAATGTTAGTTGTTATATGATGGCTTGAAAAAGCGCTTTTTTAATTAATACATTCATCAATATAAACAAATATGCAGTTCTTTCATTCAGACGGATGGCCCGGAATGTTAAGAAATGTTGTGTCCGGGAAGCCTTGCCGCATATTCTCATTCGTTTTTCCAGGTATGCAGATTTTTAGAGCTTCTTGCTTCCATAGCGGCATTCAGGTGCTTGTGTACCTCAAAGGGCATGTCGCATAAAAAAGCCGAACCCATCGCTGATTATCAAGCGATGAATCCGGCAATTTTCAAGCTATAAAATGTGAAAGCTACTTAACCAGCGTCATTTTTTGGGTCAGCGTTTGGTTACCAGACTTCAGCCTGTAGACATAAACTCCGCTTGTAAGCTGAGAGCCATCGAAATTAACCGTATGCGCGCCCGATGACATGGATTCATCAACAAGTACGGCTACGCTTTGGCCAAGCATGTTAAACACCTCGAGGCGTACTTCTGCAGACTCCGGCAGCTCAAACGAGATAAGCGTTGTCGGGTTAAACGGATTCGGATAATTCTGAGATAGCTTCACCTGCTGAGGATTATCCGGCTGTGAAATATCCGTTGGCTGCTCATCATGAATTATGATTACCAGACCGGAGGCTTGGGCTGCTACCGTTTTAGCTTCAGCATTCAGTTTCCGGTTTCCTTTATTCGCAACATCGCCCATCATTTCTGTGGTCGGATCGAAGCTGTATTCGCCTGCCGAATTCAAATCTACCGTTTCCCCTGTTTTACGGTTATAAAGCTCCGCCATCAGATTTCCGGGCATATCCAAGGGTTCCCACGACAGCGTTAACGTTTCGGCATTTAGGTAATGAGTCGACAGAATTCCAAGGTCTATTTCAACCGGAGCTGCAAGCTCGCGGGGAAGCGAGGTGATATCCATGGGGGTTCCTTCATCCGACAGGCTGAAAAGCGTCAGGAATTCAGATTCGAGCGGCATAAGTTTAAAAGCACTGAATGTATCGAATCCATCCCGGGCTTCATCATTAAAATAGATTAGCGTAGATGAAGTTTTTTCTCCCTGTTCGAGTTTCAACATAAGCTGACCATCCTGAGATTCACTACGGTAGAACTCAGCACCGGAATCTTCGGCGGATTCATCAACGCTCAGGAATGGCGTATCTGTGTTGTTGGCCTTCACCCAAAAGCCTTGCCATGATGCGATTTTTCCATCCGGCAAAGTTCCGGAAACTCCGTTCCAGGTCAGATAATCGCCTGCGGCCGGATCGTAAATATAGATGGTATTATCCAAACCTTCTTTGTTCCAGGCCGATTCGGTATCCCAGTTGATATCAAACGGAAACGGGTTACCAACCAAATTCCAGCCGTCGTCGCTATCGGTATAGCTGCCACCAGATAACGTAATCGAGACCGGCGGCTCAATGGTCCCTGAATGTGGTATGCCTTCAATATTTAATATCTTTGGAAAGCCGCCGTTCACACCGTCTTCAAGCGGATTATCATCTTCAAAAACGAAAGCCGCAAAACCCTGACCGGCAGACATTTCAAGAGAGGCACTACCAGCCGGAGCATATCCTCGGGATGATGCATCCGATGCGCCATCACCTTCGGAATAAGTAAACACATTCGCATCGCCGGCTTCGGAATCGGCACCTTCAAATCCTTGTGTCCAGATGCCGCTTAGTAGGTCACCGAATGTACCGTTCTCAACAGGCGACGAGAACAGACGCCAGCCCTCGGTATCGGCTATAATCTGCTCGACAGGCTGCTCACCGCCTCCCTCTCCGTTCAGAACCAGCTTAGGACGAAATCCTTCGCTCGAATACGGAGTAAGAAAATTTTTGAGCGTGCTATATCCTGTATCTATCTCAAACGTTGAGGGCTGCATCCTTATAAACACCCATGTATCTCCGGAATTAAGCGCATCGTTAATACGGTCGTTAATAAAGTCTGTTATATCAAACTCGTAGTACTGTCCAGGCTCATCCGAGGTGGAGATAAACTCACCTGTAAAAAAGATGTATTGGTCTACACCACCAAAACCACCACCATATTCCTGATTAGCGTCGAAGGCATCGAAGGGCTTGGAAGAAGACCTGTTATCAGGAGAGCCATACAGATGTGTAGTAAACTCTGGTTCCGAAACTCCACCGGAAAGACTGCCATAAAAAATCTTAAAAACAGCGCTCTCAACTTCTTCGGTAACTCCCTCCAGATTAAACTGTATTATGGGTCGCCACCACTCTTCCGTTATGGGGCTGTTGTCTAATACCTGTACCCGAAATGTACCTCCGATACCTCCATCAGTAACTTCAAAGGGGAATACATCAAAACCACCTGCAAAAAAACCTCTCAAATTATAGCTGTCCTCATCTGCTACAATAGTTTGAGTCTGGGCTTCGACAGGTGATGAGAAAAAGATTAGCAGAAAAAGTGACGAAAAAACTGTAGCAATGAAATATTTCATAGAAGAGCGTAAAAGTTTGGAATGATTAACCGGTTCCCTTCTATATGCGTATTCCTTACTCCAATGTGCCCTTTTTTATCAATTTTCCAGCATGGTGGTGGTTAAACCGTTTTACTGCGGTTTTGTGATGCGGATTAAAATTACAACACCCTATTCTCCGAAACTCATCCC
>PWID01000291.1 GCA_003555145.1 Balneolia bacterium
ACATAAGTTAAGCTATACGCAGGTTTTCTGGATTAGATGCGGATTGATGATGGAAATTGAGTCATGCGTTTGTTTCAAAATTCAAGATACATGAAAATTGTGAATTGGTCGAAGGTCGAAAGTCCAAAGTCGAAGGTCGGGATGCTTTATTTGCTCATTTACATTTGAAAACTGTTTGGGGCGGTGCAGCTGTCGCTGCCCTGCCCCAGTTTGGAGTTTGGAGTTTGGGGTTTGGGGTCTCTTTTATTCCAGCTCAGTGGTCGAATCAATCTCGTGAAAAACTGCGCACCGAGCCTGCCTAACAGAATTGGTAGGTTTCTCCTCATGGCCTGAAAATGAAACCAAACAACTAGAATGTTATCCCCGGACAACAGTGAATTGCAGGGACGCGGATTCGCGCTGGTTTTGACTCCGCTCAACCAGCGGATTATGATTTCACAACTAAATATTCTGCCCCCTGAGCGGAGTCGAAGGGGGCAGCTGTGTGCTGCTATCTCGCCTGATATGCCTCGATAGCCATTTGTAGCAGATTTGTGGCTTCGGTTTCGTCTTCGACTCCGGTGATTTCGACATCGGCTTCGGGGCCTTTGTAGCTTTCGAGCCAGGTTGTGATAATGGTGACTATGCCGGGGAATTCCGTTTCGAGCTCAGCGAGGGTTTCCACGTTACCGAACCAGCTTTCGGGATCTACGGCCAGGAGTTTATCATCCTGCTCGCCGTGGTCTATCATTTTAACAACGCCAATCACGCGGGCTCTTACTTCCGATCCGATTTCGGCGCGCGGACCCAGCACGAATATATCAATCGGGTCGTCGTCGCCACCCTGATCGGCCGGGAGCCAGCTTTGGGGCACAAATCCGTAGTTGGCCGGATACGGAAGGTAGTTTATGACACGGAACGCATCATCCCGCACTTCCCACTCCAGATGACCACTTTCCTTATTTACTTCCCATTTCGCATTCGACCCGGCCGGAATTTCAATAACCGCATTCACCAGCTGATTCTCGAAATCCGGGCTGATGCCGTGCAGATAGTCACGATCGGAGATGGAAGTTATCGGTTCGGGCTGATTTTGAGTTTCGGGCACATCATTCTGATGATTTCCGCAGGCCGTAAACGCAATTATCGAAAGGATTATAAATAGTACCGGGAAGAGGTTTTTCATACTCAGGATAGATTTAGGATGGAGTTTAAGAATGCGAACACAGTATACAGCGCGTGAAGCAAGCTTTGTGTTAAGGTACTGTTAACAAGCTGCGCGTGAGGATGTTGGTAATCTTATGATAACATAGCACCTCTAATTTTGGCCAACTTCAAACACCATAATTAGTGATATGAAACACGTGCTGCTGCTAATAGTAACAACAATGCTGATTTGGAGCGGAGATGTGATGGGTCAGTCGTCAAACCGGATAACCGGATTTATTACCGACGCCCGCGATCAGTCTCCACTTACCGGAGCCACCATTGTTTTAGATGACACCAGCCTCTTCGGGGTGGCTGGTCTCGACGGATCTTTTGTAATACGAAACGTGCCTGACGGAGAATATACCTATACGGTTTCCTACGTTTCCTACATCACCCAAACCGGCCGAATTTCAGTAGATGGTGAAGACACCGAGCTGAGAATCAGAATGGAAATGAGCCGGGGAGAAATGGATGCGGTGATGGTTCGTGCCTCCCGTGACCTCCGAACCGAGCAAAGTGCCCGTATGAGTGAATATACATCGCCTACTGTTGTAAACGTGGTTGATGCCCGCTCGATTGAAATTTCACCAGATCTTACCGTAGCCAACGTTGTTCAGCGTATTTCGGGCGTATCGCTGGAACGAAGCAGCAGCGGCGACGGTCAGCATGCGATTGTTCGCGGAATGGACAAGCGCTACAACTACACCTTGGTTAACGGAATCAAGATTCCGAGTCCGGAGGTGAAAAACCGCTATGTGCCTCTCGATATTTTCCCATCTGATCTGCTCGACCGCCTCATCGTAACAAAGGCACTTACTGCAGATATGGAGGGTGATGCCATAGGTGGCGTAATCGACATGCGAATGAGAAACGCGCCGGATCGTCTTGTGGTAAATGCAAACGTAGGAGGCGGATACAGCCAGATATTTGCTGATCAAAATCGTTTGACTTCTGATTTTTCTGTCATAAACACCCGCTCACCACACGCCCGGAATGGTTCAGATTACCGTGCCTCTGTTGAAGATTTCACCTATGGTAATATGGATTTCCGCGATGGCGGAACACCGGTAAATAATGTTTTAGGTCTCGCGGTTGGCAACCGGTTTTTAGATAATCGCCTGGGCGTAATCGCAGCAGGAAGCCTTCAGAGAAATTTCAGAGGGGCGAGCAGTCTCTTTTTCGAAATGGACGTGGATCGTGAAAACAACAATCCGTTTTACGACACGGTGCAGGATCGCCAGATTTCGACCGAGCAGATTCGCGGTGGTGTACATGTGAAGACAGATTACCAGATTAATGATCGTCATAAGATCGACTTCTACAATGCTGCAATCCGCCTGGAAGACCGCTTCAACAGGGCTTATGCCGACACAAACCTACGTATTGGCCGTGGACAGGGCGTAGGTACGGGACGTATCAGCCAGAACTTCCGCACGAGAAATCAGATTCAACAGATTTATAACTCCACGCTTCAGGGAACGCACCTTTTTGCCGACGACAAGCTGCTTGTGGACTGGTCGGCCGTGTACTCACTGGCTACCAACGACGACCCGGATATGGTCGACCTGAAGCTAATCACCGGACGTACACGCAACAGCGCAGGGGAATTTGTGGATGAGCGGGTGTTGCTGGACCGGGATCTGAAGCGAAGATGGACCAATAACGACGATGAAGACATCGCCGGTTATGTAAACGCCCTTTATACGCTTGATCTGGGCAGAAACGCCCTGGACCTGAAAGCCGGAGCCATGTACAGGCATAAAAACAGAACCAACTCTTACAATGAGTATCTGCTCAGAGCCTCCCCGATAACGCAAGAGTGGACGGGTGATATCAATAATCACAGCTGGAACTTGTTTAATCCCGGCGGTACGCCAACCGATCCGCTGAACTACGAATCAGAGGAAGATATTTTCGCCTACTATGGTATGGCAACTTTTGAGAGGGGTCGCTTCCGCGCGATTGGTGGTGTAAGGGTGGAACAAACCGATTTTTCCTGGGTAACCAACGGGCCGGCTCAGATTCCCGGCCGTGTTGGCGACCGGAACTACACCGATGTGCTTCCTAGCATCCACCTGCGCTATCAGCCGATGGATATGATGAACCTGAGGCTGAGCTATTTCCAGTCCATCAGCCGTCCGAACTTCTTTGAGGTTATACCCTACAGCATCAACGAGGATGACTTCAGGGAGCGCGGCAATCCGTTTCTGGAAAGAACGCAGGCGCAAAACGTGGATTTCCGTTTTGAGCTGTTCCCCGGAGCTCTTGATCAGGTGATGGTTGCCCTGTTCTACAAAGAAATAAAAGATCCGATTGAGTCGGCACTCATAATCGATGGTCAGGCCATCATACTGCAGCCAAACAATTTTGGAACCGCCAACAACTATGGTTTCGAGCTGGATGTAACCAAATACATTCGTCAGTGGGGTCTCCGGGCGTATTACACCTATACGGACTCGCGCATCACCACTTCCAAAATATTCCGCTTCCGGGATGATGCCGGCAATCTTACCTCCAGAGAGCAGAGTCAGACCAGGCCTCTTCAGGGTCAGAGCAAGCACATCAGCAACCTTTCCGGCCTGTACAAAAACACCCGCTGGGGTACCGATTTACAGCTTTCTGCTGTGTACACCGGCCGCCGGATAATCGGGGTGTCGCCATACTACGAGAACGACATCTGGCAGCGCTCGTTCTGGCAGATGGATTTCTCGGCCGAGCAGCGCATTGGCTACGGAGTTACGGCCTATCTGAAAATCAACAACCTGTTAAATACCCCGCTTCGTGCTGAAATACCGCGGGCAAACACGCAGAATCCGCAGGAAGCGCCATATATCAACACTTCGAGCAACACCCTGGTACGCGAAGAATACTTCCAACAAACCTGGCTGATTGGTTTCAGATACGCACTCTGATGCACATCACCACTATCCTCAAACACAATACAACCACACCATGAAAAGCATTACAAAAATACTAATCGTATTACTTATAGCAGCCGGACTTTACGCCTGTTCTGATAACGGAACCAGCGTAAATATCGAAGATCCTATCGACAGCGATATCGTAACAATTGACAATGACACAACCGAACTGGTTGGTCAGATGCGGGGCACCCTCCGCCAGGGACGTACCTACACTATGGTTGGTGATGTAATTATCCCGGCCGGTGAAGAAATTGTGATTGAGCCCGGCGTAACCGTAATCGCGGCCGGCGACGGCGGAGATATCGGCCCGGAATTTACCATTAATGGTTCATTTAAAAGCCTTGGTTCACAAAGTAATCCTGTACTGCTTACGGTACCTGAAAACCTGAGAACGCACGAGAACCGCTTTGCAGGCCTCTGGGGCGGACTCCAGGGTAGCGAAACAACCGAAGCCATCGTGCTGAAGTGGACCCGTATGGAGTTTACTGGTGGTGAAGGCGGCCCGGGTACACCAAGAGCAGGTCGTATTCGCTACGCTTTATGGACTCTAAGCGATCAGACCGAAGTTGTGATCGAAGACTCCTGGTTCTACGGTTCCAAAGATGATTTCTACCGTCCGGTTGGCGGCAAGCTGAACATCGTTCGTAACGTGTTCGAAGAAATGGGCGAAGACGGCGGCGACGTTATCAACGTGAAAGGTGGAACTGTAGGTAATATCGCTTACAACCTCGTAATAGGCGGCGCCACAAACGCCTTCAAACCGTCGGATGACGGCGAGAGCACCATACAGTCGAACGTTGGTATTTACAACAATACCATCCTTAACAGCGGCTACCGTCGTGTGGGCCTCAACCGCGGCGCCAACATCAACTTTGAGAACGGTGCGCGCGGCTTTGCTTACAACAATCTGGTAGTAAACAACAAGCGTGGCATTCGAATACTCGATGACTCTGATCTGATGAACATCGAAATCGACTACAACCTGTACTATGGCTCACACCAGCAGAAGGTTGATGAATTCATTCCAAGTGATTCTGAAGAATCCACGCTTGCCGTTATGGGTGAAAACAACTGGATTGGCGAGGTAGGTGAATATAACCCGCTTTTCGTAAACTACGATATCGACAGATTCTCAATGGCCGATTACGAAGCCGGCGAAAACCAGCCGCTGGAAATGAACATTGCTACTCCGTGGAACTTCAGGCTGCAGTCTGGTTCACCAGCCATTGGCGTTGGTAAAACCGACTTCTCTCCGGTTTCTGTGGAGTTTACTCTGACCGGCGCTGCGGCTCCGACTATCATGCAGCCAAGTGCAGACCTGGGCGCGTATCCGACCGACAACAGCGGTCTGCGCCTGAATTAATCCAACCCGAACTCCGTTTCTTTGACGGAGTAAAAAAGAGGCACACATCCCTCAGAAAGCCACGCCTAATACGCGTGGCTTTCTCTATTTAATGAAGTAGGGAATTGAGTGTGAGAACAAACCTACCAAGTCTGTCAGGCAGGTATTAAAAAAGAAAACGCAAAAAGACACAAAAGGAAAAATTGTTGGGTTGAAGTTGACGCCCCAAATAATCATAGTAAATCAATTCAATCAGCAATAATCAGTGGTTCAGATTTAGGGTGATGCTCAGAATTTTGCTACTTTATATCATCCTTCTACTATCATTTTTTTGTGCTTATGTACTCAAAATTTATCCCGCTCCGCTCCGCGTTTTTTATCTCATTAATCACTTTTCTTCTGTTAGCGTGTACAGCTCAGAAGGATGAAAACATCACAACCGCTGAGGAGCTTCAGGGCGTGATATCGTCCTATACTTCATCGGTAATTCCTTCCGATGGTGAGTTAACGATTCGGTTTACCGATCAGGTTGATGAAGAGATCAGGACACAGAATAAGACCGTTTTTGCGATCAGTCCGTCGGTTCGCGGCACGCAGCGCTGGACCGA
>PWID01000233.1 GCA_003555145.1 Balneolia bacterium
AGCCACCATGTACTCAGCGCTCGGGGTACTGGCGGCCCTGAGCGGCGGACTGTTCGGAAGCTGGCTCCAAAGCCCGTGGATGCTCGGATTTATTGGTTTTCTGATGTTCGGCCTGGCGCTAAGCATGTTTGGCCTATATGAAATTCAGATGCCCTACTGGCTCACCAGCAGACTGGGCGCCAGCGGCGGAAGCACCGGACTTATCGGCCTGTTCATTTCGGGTCTGGTTGTGGGTATTTTTGCGGCTCCCTGCGTGGGTCCGCCCATCATTGCGCTGCTTGCCTACGTGGGCACCGTTGGTGATCCCCTCTTTGGTTTCTGGGTATTCTTTGTGCTCGCTCTCGGACTCGGTCTCCCCTATCTGATTCTCGGTACCTTCTCCGGCCTGATGCAAAAGCTGCCAAAATCCGGCACTTGGATGGTCTGGGTGAAGAAGCTCTTCGGTATCGTGCTCATTGGTGTGGGTGGCTTTTACCTCGGCCTGGCGCTCTTCCCGCAGTATGTGGAATGGGTGATTGTGCTCACACTGCTGATTGGTGGTATCTACCTCGGATTCATAGAGCAAAGCGGCAAAGGCAAAACCGGCTTTATGATTACCAAATACGCCACCGGCCTTGTAGCCATCGGCCTCTCGGTGATGTTCTACATGAATCTGCAGAAGGAAGGCATCGTGTGGGAATCCTATTCTGAAGACAAAATTGAGATGGCCGCCCAAAACGGCACCCCGGTTATTATTGATTTCTACGCCGACTGGTGCATTCCCTGCCTGGAATTGGAGCGAATCACCTTTACCAATGAGGAAGTGATTGACGCAACCGAAGACATGGTAAGGCTGAAGGTCGACCTCACCAACTTTGATTCACCCGAGTCTGAAGCTTTGCGTCAGCAGTACAACATTGCCGGCGTTCCCACCATCGTATTTATTGACGCTGATGGCAACGAAGTACAGCAGGCCCGCGTAATCGGCTTCCTCCGGCCAAACGACTTCCTCCAGCGCATCGACATGGCGCACCCGAGGGAGATCACTTCTATTGAGTAGGGAAGTTGTTTTTTTGTGACATTGAGAAAAAGCCCGCGGTTTTAAATAGACTGCGAGCTTTTTTCATTTTACAGAAAACATTATTCAGCGACTGAGGGAGTTGGGTTTGGCTGTTCCTTTTTTGCTGAATCAGGATAGCCCGGATAAGAGGATGTGCAGGATGGGGAATTTCCGGGGTTATTTGGGATTTCTCGTTTTTTAAATTAGGATTTGGCGATTTAGGGAATGTATATATTATTTTGTTCCCATATTTCGGGCTTGAATAATTCTCATGTTATTTGCCCCATAACTCTGGCTGAAAGCCTGAACGAATACAGCCTGATGCAGCGCATCAGGGTAGAGTCGCGCCCTGTAGCAGCAGGCTGTAAGTCTGCACGAGAGCCATGGCAGAAAATGCTCGGAAGATGGTTATTTAAACCATACAAATCTTTTCTGAAATCTTCACAGATTCAGGCTTTTGTATAACTCTAATCCGTTATTTCGTTACTCATGATGCGCTGTAAAACAGTATCTATAAAGTTAAAAACCATATCACCTCCATGTCCGAAATCTAAAGTACCACCATGCCGGGTATTCATCAGAAATGGTTGATTTGAATTCAAGACGAACTGTTCTTCCAGTGAATTTTCCACTTCAAGATCACGTCTGATTACTGCGAGCGGAACTTGATTAAAATAGCTGCTGAATTCTTCTAAAGCCTCAATCGGTGGTACAAACGGGTTGGAATCGTTGTTTCCAAAATTGTAAAATTCGCGGTCTGTATACTCCTGATACTTCTCAATGGGTACACCGCTTTCAAAAAGAACACGTAGTTTTAAATCCTGATGTTCAGCTTTAATATCTGCACTGCCCACAAATACTTCACCATCTACATCAAAATAAGTGAACACAGCGGAAACAGTCATCCATGTGCGATAATTATTCAGGTAAAAAGCAGTTTGATCGAGCTCAGCTTTGGCTATCAGGCCCGTATCCTCATAAAAATGGAGCACTCCTGAATACGGTGCGCGGTCGAACCTCCGGATCTGATTAAATCTGAAGGAAACCATGCCTTCAACTGATTTCTCATCTATCTTTTCGATATCAAAGTTACGGGGACTATTTAAAGGGCCATGCATTTCAAAACGTCTCAGGCTAGTAAATAATGAACTGTAAGATGGCGGCAAATCACTTATGTATTCGTATTGAGGCAAATCTATGTACATCCTTTCTTTTGTTTTATGCCATGCCGTGTCCCGTTCACTTTTGAAGATTTGTGAAGCAAGAAAAGCATAATTGGCAACAGGAACTGCAGCATCATATCCTGCAGAATGCACGTAGCCAACTCCTTCAGTGAACATACAATAATCTGAGCCACAGCGTGCAAATTCGGCAAAGCGAGCCGGTGCTGCGTACTGTGCATCAAAAATGGTGTTCTTATAATTACTTGCAAATGCAGCAAAATCGGCACCTGCATATTGAGAATGACCTTTTTGATTAAAAATCATCAATATAAAACTGCACAGCATCAGAGATACTAAAGTAGATTTTTTCATGATGAAGCTATTCTGATAATTTTAATGTATAGACTCTCTTTTCTAATAAAGAGAAATCCGGCACAACTTCGCTGTAGTATGTAGAATTACTGTATCCGGCAATTCGGAAGCCGGATGGCACTTTAAAGTCTGCAATCAAAACACCGTCTTCATAAACCTGCATACCATCGTAATCAGGATTCCCATTCATTACGTATCCTCTGAGAATCAAATTAGTCTCAGGTACGTATTTAATCGATGTGTAATAATCAAAATCTTCCGACTGATCCATAATCCAGTCGGCAAAATCGCCACCTGTCAATTGCTCCGGGATGGGCTCATAGTTCATATTCATATCTCTTCCGACTACACCAAAAGAAGCCACATGCTCAAAATTATTGGTAAAAATGTGAACGTATGGATCAGCAGCAAAAGAAAACACAAAATTGCCGTTTGGCTTTACATCAAAAAAGAAGAACGGAAACGCCCTGACGCCCGGAAAGTTTCGGTATATGGGTGGATAACGTCCGACCATATCCAAAACATTACCAGTATTCTTATCCATAATAGCGAGAAGTCGGGCTTCCTTTGCAAATACATCGGTTGTAAAATTAAACACTGTTTGACCCGGGATACCGCCCATTAAAGGCAAATAAACCAGGCCATTTGCCTCATGAATATTACCAATCCCATAAGCCAGATCGTACGATCGCTGATCTTCAGGAACCGGATTTGAATTCAAGTATTCTATTGGTTTATCCTGTTTCCAGTTAATTCTACCCGTGTATGTACGCTCATGATCAGCGTCGAAGGTATAGAAGTCAAAAGATGTCCCAATAAATACATGCCCATTAGCATCGGTTTGTGTATGAAAAGCAATATTACCTGCCGGGAGCTCAGAAGGCCCGTTTCCAAGGCCGAGCTTGCGGTCTAAAAGTGCTCCGTTCTCGTCGAAGGTGTACAACCATCCGAATCTGTAATCAAAGAAATGAAGCTCCTCATTTTTAATAAAAATCTTTCCCTCAAGCGATGAACTGACGTCTTCTAAAAACAGAGTGTCAATTTCAACGGTACTGAATAGAATGTTGGTGGAGCTTTCGGGGGAATGCGTGTACCATTCGTGATCTGGTTGCGGATTGCTACATGCTGCAGCGAATACTAAACATAAAGTGACGGCAATCAGCAAATTTTGAAATAACTTGTATTTCACTCTGATTTCTTTCAAAGATGATGTATTCATAGTACAAACGGACCTCTGGTTTACGATGACATTGATGTTGAAATAGGTGTATGAGTGCGGTCTTAAACTGATAGCAGAGCGTGCATAAAAAAAGCACTTTAATTGATGACGATTTATAATACAAATTGTTACGCTTTTATCTACCTGTTAGGTCGATTTTAATTTTTGTAAAGAAAGTTGGGACACGGAGGAACGCAGATTTTAAGCAAAGGATCGCAAAGGTTAATGGTAAATGTACTTTAAATCTGGCCTATTATATTATTTAGCAAGAAGCTCAAAATGCCAGCTCTATCTCCTCATAGCCAACTTTTGTTGCGTATTCGTAAGTGTAATAGAGCCTCGAGCGCTGTTCATCATAAAACATGATTCGCTGGTTTGCAGGGAATTCTAACTCATGTATAATTTCACACGCCTGATTTATCAAAACGATTCTACCAACGTTGAATTGATTTCCGTACTGCACCAGGAGATGTTCACCTGAAGCTGTAACTCCGTTAATCAGCCTGCCATACGGAACATAGACTCCTTCGCTGAAGATAGCCGCCTGCGCTTCAGTCATGTTCTCTGTAGGGAAGTCAAATTGCTGAATCTGATGCTCAACTTCATCCGGGAGTTCAGCAATTTGGCAGGTCGATATTCTTTCCCCGTCTGATGTGAATGTGTCCAGCCTGTTTATGTATGTCCACAATAAAGCTATACGATCTCCTGTGCTGAAACCTCTGAATGTGCCCCTAAGTCCGGCTCTTGCCAGGTCCGGGATTTCGATAGCGTGCTCCAGCCCGCCGCGCAGGTTGTATATACCGAAATCCTCTCCGAATATGGGAGAAGAAGCCAGATAAAGCAGGGAATCAGCGTGAAGAAAAGCATCATAAGCCGGAACAAAGACATCCCGGTCTGAAATCATATCCGAGAGGCTCAAATCCGGATTAAATATATTCAGCACGTTCGGAAGCTGATCCAGGACGAGCAGACGGTCGCCAGCCTTCACCAGCCTGTTGGGCCCCATCAAAAACTCACCCGGACCTCTGCCCTGCCGGCCGTTACGCGCAATTTCGACTCCATCATGATCAAACTTAATGATGTGGCCCATTTTCAAATCGGCCACATAAACTCCCGACTCGGTAACAAGAAGATCGGAAACCTCCGCGAAGGATTTCTCCTGCAGGGCAGCTTCGCCGGATTGTATAGTGAGGAGGAGAATTAAGAGATTAATCATAAGAGTCATAAAGGCACGTAATTCATTTTTTCCATTTCACTCACCTTTACTCCAATACTTTTCTGATCTCTTCCGCTACCATTCTTGCGTTTTCGAATATTCGCTCCCCTGGATGACCTAAATTCTTTTCACCATTAAAATCCAGATTGTATCTCCAAGGCTGATTTGAATTATCAATGAACTGCTGCTCAAGAGTTTTTTCTCGCTCAAGATCTGCACGAATTACGCTCAAGTCTGAAATAAATCTTGATTCAAAATGATCCAAAGAGGTTATTTCGGGAACCCAGGGGTTGACGGTTTGGCTCTGAATATGCCAGTAATCCATTTCATAATAATCCGCATTATACAGCACCGGCTCATCAAACCTGGCTGAGACCACATAATTTACCCCGCGACTTTCAAGACGAGTAGTAATCTCTGACAAATAAGCTCTTTCGTTAACATATTTAAACATAATTTCTGATTCTGCGTTAAGCCACCTGTAGAAGTTAACACTGTGAAAAGGAACCTGTTCAAGGATAATTTGGTGCACTCGCTCATCATCTATACTCACCAACATTCTGCCCTTATATATTCGTTGCCTTGATGAATCAGTTATAAAGTCCACGCTCAGTAACCCGGATTCATCTGGCTGCAGTGTTTTTTCAGAAATCGAGAACGAGTGTTGCCTTGGCTCCGAAAGCGGCCCGTGGCGCTCAAAAAAGCGGAAACCTGAAAGCAGGGGCACTTTTCCAGGCTGCGTATCGCTAAAGTATTCATAGTCGGGAAACGTACTTTCATACCCTTCCATATTTTGTTTCCATCTTTCCGTTCGGTCGCTTTTATAGGTTACTACTGGAATCAAAATGAAATTTTGCACTTCTACTGGTGCGTCGTATCCGTACGAGCGAAGGTATACTTCACCTTCAGCAAACATACACCACACACCATCACAGCTGGCTTTTTCCATAAAGGAACCTTTCGATAGGTATTGTTCACTCAGGATATCATTTTGGTAGTTACTCGATACGTTGCGCATCAGTCTGTTTAACTGCCTGTCGGTTA
>PWID01000267.1 GCA_003555145.1 Balneolia bacterium
ACAGTAACGCCAGCTTGAAGGGATGTGAGCTTAGTGACAGCTCAGTAGGTGCTTTTGCCCGGGTAAATGCCTTCAGCGGATCGCTTCACATTGGCGACCACAGCATTGTAGGTGAGTAGCAGATTAAACAGTATTATAACTGTTCATTTGAGATATAAAACTAACCTAAAATCATACGACACATGGGTATAATAGAGTTTTTCATATTGCTTCTCATTGCCGGAATTTGCGGCTCCATTGGTCAGGCTATTGCCGGATTTAATCGTGGGGGCTGTATCGTTTCAATTGTACTTGGCTTTATTGGAGCATTAATTGGCAGCTGGATCAGCGAGAGGTTTGGTTTACCGGAGCTGTTTCATTTTCAGGTTGGAGGGGAATCTTTCCCGATTATCTGGTCCATCATCGGATCGGTTATCTTTGTGGTGATTGTGAGTTTCTTCACACCCCGCCGCGGCTGATAATTTAATTGGATGAAGTTAACACAAGGGTAACATCACTTCCTTTTGATACCCTTATTTTGAAGTTTTATTCGAATAATAAACTATATATGCTTAATAAATCCGTTGAAGCATTTCTAAATGCCGCTGCAGAAAAATGGTACCCGGAAGGGGACAGAAAGGAGCTGCTGGATCAGGCGGCCATCACCCTTAAAGAAAAGCTCACACACGATCCGAAACCATCGCTTCTTTTTGTATGTACCCATAATTCAAGGCGCAGCCACTTCGCGCGGGTGTGGGCTGAAGTCGTTCTGTACGCCCTCACAAAAGGTAAGGCTGGCGTCAAAATGGAATCGGCAGGTACAGAGGCCACGGCTTGCAACGAAAGAACAGTCGCCTCGCTGGAGCGCAGCGGTTTTGTGGTGATGAAAGGGGGGCAGTCCACAAACCCGGTATACCATGCCCGCTACTCAGATGATGAGGCAGTGCCCGCTATGAAGCTTTGGTCGAAAACGCTCGAAGATGAAGCTATCAGCCGGCCACTCATAGCCGTAATGACCTGCTCCGATGCCGATCAGAACTGCCCGCTGGTTCCCGGCGCGGCGGCCAGAATCCGCATGACGTACGACGATCCCAAAGCCAGCGACGACACCCCGGAGGAGGCTGCGACTTACGATCAGCGCTCTGCCCAAATCGCCGGTGAAATGCACTATTTGCTGTCGTCTGTATACTGAGACTGTGTTTAAATGAGTTAGTATAAAGCGGCATTCCTTCAGCCTGAATGAATGCCGCTTTGTCGTTGTTAAGGCTGTAACAATCAAATAAGACCTATGAAAAAATTAACTCTAACGCTTGCAGTGCTGCTAATCGGCACGGCAATCACTCTTTCCATAAACCATTACGCGAATGCGGTAAAGGGTGAAGTCATCACAATAAAATCAGACGATACAGATATGCCAGACAATCTAGAAACAGCCGTTTTTGGTAACGGATGCTTTTGGTGCACAGAAGCCGTTTTTCAACGCGTTCGAGGAGTGCACAGCGTGGTTTCCGGTTATGCCGGCGGACACGTTGAAAATCCCACTTACCGGCAGGTAACATCCGGCACTACCGGTCATGCGGAAGTAATTCAGATTAAGTACGACCCCAATGAAGTGGATTACGACAAACTGCTTCAAATCTTTTTCCGCACGCACAACCCGACTACGTTAAATCGTCAGGGGAATGATATTGGTCCACAGTACAGGTCCATCATTCTATACAGCACGGATGAGCAGAAGCAAATCGCTCAGGAAGTAAAGCAACGCCTTGGCGAAGCTGAAATCTGGGAAGACCCTATCGTGACTGAAATCACGCCTTTGGATATATTTTACCAGGCGGAAGATTACCATCAGGATTATTTCAACAGAAACAGCGATCAGGCGTATTGTCAGGTTGTGATTGTTCCTAAACTTGAAAAATTCGAGCGCTTATTTGAAGACAGAGTCGCGAATTAGCATTTCAAAATACCATCATACTTTTAAACTCCGTTCGTGCTTAGTTACGGGCGGAGTTTTTTTATGTAACCACCTCACGCTTTGTGACCTTAAGAATCAATAAAAAGTGTTTCATAACTCGATAAAATCGCAGGAATTTCGTATTTATGAGCATTAAAGTATTTCATTACATAAATCTAAATTAATACCAACTATTATGCGGTCAGTTTTTACTAAAACTAAAACAGGCTCATGGGTTGCGGCTCTCCTACTGATGTTCAGCGTATTTACATATGCTGATGTTCAGGCTCAGGAAGCAATGACTCCCATGCAGCTAGCAGAATTGGAAAACATTGGTGCTGTGGTTATATCCTCAGAAGGGAACTACATCGCCTTCACCCGCTCGGTTCCGGCCGATCCGCGTGAAAACAACAGTCCGAACAGCTCTCACCTGCACGTGATGAACGTGGAAACGGGCGAGGTTTCAGACATCGATCTCGATGGTAACGCCGGCGGCCTTTCAGCGCGCCCCGGTGCAGATACATTCACTTTCACCACGCGAATGGAAGATGATGAGACAAACGCTCTTTACGAGCTAAACGCATCATCAGGAGACATCACACGTCTTTTCAGCCATAGCGTAAATATGAGCAGCTACATTTGGGATGATCAGGGCCGGAGAATTGCTTTCACAGCAAACGAACAGCTCGATCTGCCGGATAACCCGCTCCCTTACGAGCCGATTTATTATGAGGAGAACCGTCCGCAGCGTCTTGGTTTTGTAGCCGATTTAGGCGCATCCAGCCCGGAAGGTCATCAGTTTGGTGTGGTAGGATCGTACTACGAAATGAGCTTCAGCCCAGACGGAACCCGTCTGGCCGCTGCCGTAGCTCCAACTCCGGAAGTGGATGATTCTTTCATGTTTAAAGTTGTTCACGTTTTTGATGTAAACACTCGCGAGAGTCTGAATACTATCGACAACGAAGGAAAGCTCGGACAGATCGAGTGGAGCCCTAACGGCCAGCAGATTGCGCTGCGCAACGGTAACTCTATTAACGACCCTATTGATGGCCGCATTATGGTTGTAAACGCAACTGGCGGATCACCGGAAAATATCTACCCCGATTTCCTCGGTAAATTCGAGCAGATCATGTGGACTGGTGATGACACTATTCACTTTATAGCGAGTGAAGGCGTTTGGAGCTCATTCGGCACCATCGCGCCGGACGGAAGCAACATGAACCGCGTTATCGAAACCGGCGGCCCGATTAAGAGAAGCTTTTCAGTTTCTACAGCCGGCCATATTGCATTCGCCGTTGAATCTCCGGAGCATCCGCGTGAAGCTTACCTGCTGCGTTCCGGCTCATCTGAGCTTGAGCGCCTTACGCACACCAACGACTGGCTCGATGGGGTTGCTATGGGTACGCAGGAAATTGTGACCTACAGCGCTCGTGACGGCCGTGAAATCGAGGGACTGCTTATCCGTCCTTTTGGCGAAAGTGAAGCAGAGCGCTACCCGCTGATTACCGTTGTGCATGGTGGTCCGGAAGCACATTACAGCAACGGCTGGCTTACCGGCTACTCGCTTCCTGGTCAGCTGATGGCTGCCCGTGGATACGCCGTTTTCTATCCGAACTATCGCGGAAGTACAGGTCGTGGACTTGAGTTTATCAAATCTTCGCAGGGCGATCTTGCCGGTGCCGAGTTTGACGACATCGTTGATGGCGTAGACTACCTTATCGAAACCGGACTTGTTGATGCCGATCGCGTTGGCGTTACTGGTGGCTCGTACGGCGGTTATGCTACCGCGTGGATGAGCACCTACTACTCCGACCGCTTTGCTGCAGGGGTGATGTTCGTGGGTATCAGCAACAACATCTCCAAGTGGGGAACAAGCGATATTCCAGAAGAGCTTTATCTGGTTCACAGCCGCAAGAGAATCTGGGACCACTGGGAAGACAACCTGCTTCGCAGCCCGATTTATTACGTTGAGCGCAGCCAGACTCCGCTTCTGATTATGCACGGTGCCGAAGATACGCGCGTACATCCGGCGCAGTCGCTTGAGCTGTACCGCCACATCAAAGTTCGCAAGCCGGAAGTGCCGCTTCGTCTGGTTCTGTACCCGAATGAAGGCCACGGAAACGTTCGTGCCACATCACGCTTCGACTACAACCTGCGCATGATTCGCTGGTTCGACACCTATCTGAAAGGCGATGCGTCTGAGCCACTGCCTCCGACATACCTCAACTTTGAAGATTTCGGTGTGACCTTCGAATAATTCAGCTATATGCTGAGAAAATTTATTAAAAAGCCGCTCTGATTTCAGGGCGGCTTTTTTATTTTGACGGATACGATTCGGTATTAAATAAGTGAATGTTTTTGTGCCGTAATGTATTAGTACTTATACAAAGTAATCCATCATCTAAAATAAGGACCATTAATATGCCTACAAGAAAAGCAGACGCCGTATGGAAAGGCGATTTAAAAGACGGAAGTGGTAATGTAAAAGTAGAAAGCGGTGCTTTTGATGCGCAGTATTCTTTCTCATCTCGTTTTGAATCAGGAACGGGAACCAATCCCGAAGAGCTGATTGCAGCAGCGCATGCCGGCTGCTACTCAATGGCCCTCTCCAATGAATTGGCCAAAGCAGGGCACAAGCCCGAGTCGGTTGCAACAAAAGCCGAAGTTTTGCTGGATATGTCCAACGGGCCGGAAATTAAAACCATCAAGCTTATATCCAAGGCGCAGGTGCCGGGTATCGACAAAGATGAGTTCATGAAAATTGCCAACGGAGCCAAAGAAGGATGCCCCGTTTCCAAAGCTCTGGCAAGCGTAAACATCGAGCTGGACATCACCCTGAATTAAAGGTGATGTAGTACAAGAGATTAAGATTTAAAGCCCGCAGTTTCGTTAAGATGCTGCGGGCTTTTTTTTGTTTGTAACTGTGAGTTTTTGCCATTCAATCGTATGCTTATTCCAAATTCTGTCCGAAGGACACGACCACCATAGGAGCTATGGGGTTCAACCCGTGGCGGGGATGCGGGCAAAGAAGTTTTTCATCACCCATTCAAAACACATACTGATACCTGACCGTAAATCCGCGGCCCGGCATAGGGTAGCGGAAAATGCCGCCATCGACGCGGCTTAGGGGGCTGCGGTAGCTTTCGTTGAACAAATTGTCCACCCGGGTGCTGAGCGTATGGCGGCCTCCGGCATCTAACCTCAGGCCTGCAGTGAGGTTAACGAGCGTATAGGCTTCAGTCGGCTCTTCATTGGCGGTTACTTTGTCCTGATCCAGAGCGTATATTATTTCGCCCCCCAAATACCAGCTGCCGGTGTCATAACCAAGCTGTGAGCGGAAGCGTGCAGGTGGAATAAAGGGAAGATTTGTATTGTCATCCGTTCGTTCAGCCCGGACCAGATCAAATCCGGTTCGTAACTGCATGAAACGAAGCGGCTGAATTACCGCATCAGCTTCAAAACCAAAGTAGCGGGCGTTATCCGAAAGCACTGTAAATACCGGAAGCTGTGATGCCTCGTCCGTTTCTCCAGTGGGGTTATAATAAATGAAGTTATTGATGTAGTAAAAGAAGCTGTTGAACTCCAGCGAGAACACCGTGCTGCTGTATGATGAGAACAGATCGATCCCATACCCAATCTCATTGCTGAGGTCAGGGTCGCCAATTTCGTAAGCCCCGGCGCCAAGATGAGCCGCATCGGTATACAGCTCTTCTATTGATGGCGTCCGGAAACTTCGGGCCAGCTGTATTCCAGCCTCAAATCCACGAAACGGGCGAAAATTAAGCCCTGCAGACCCGCTTAAAGCGATATCGCTTCTGGTCGGATCTTCGGGTGCTTCAAAACGGGAGTTGGCGAACACATCGAGATGGCTGTAGTCAACGCGTGCTCCGGCCTGCAGGCTCAGAGAAGAGGTTAAAGGGCGCTCGACGTAGCCAAAAAGAGCAAGGTTAATGTTGCGTCCGTCGGGGGTAAGGCCTTCATCACCGCCAATATTTATTTGCCGTAAAAGCGTGCTTGCGCCAAGTACACCGCTGTAATCTCCGCGACCTTCACTGCGTATCAGCATAAAAGAGCCGCTGAAGGTAAGCGTACGGAAATCAATCTCGAGATCTTCATCAGC
>PWID01000195.1 GCA_003555145.1 Balneolia bacterium
GACGAAGTGGGCGTAGCGGAGTTTTATTCCATGAAGCTTTCGGAAACGGGTCATGAAATCGCCAATCCAATTAACTGTGCCACCTGCCATGAGGCTGACGACATGAGTCTTAAAGCTCCTCTGCCTGCGCTCTCTGAAACCTTTGCGCGATTGGGCAGGGATATAGAAACAGCGAGCCATCAGGAAATGCGTTCTCTCACCTGCGCCCAGTGCCATGTGGAGTATTATTTCGGTGAAGACAACTACCTGGTTTTCCCATGGGATGAAGGCATGAAGGCCGAAGATATGGCTAAATATTTCGACGACAGGGGATTCGCCGACTGGATTCATCCGCTTAGCCGCGCCCCGATGATTAAGGCCCAGCACCCGGATTATGAAGTATTTACAACGGGAATCCACTACGAGCGCGGTGTATCCTGCTCCGACTGCCATATGCCTTATAAAACAGAAGGCGGCATGAAGTTTACCGATCACCAGATCCAAAGTCCGCTTAACAATATAGCGGCATCCTGCCAGACGTGTCACCGACAAAGCGAAGCAGAACTCATTCGCAATGTGTACGACAGACAGGATATGGTATACGAAGTGCGCATCAAGCTGGAAGATGCACTTGTAGCAGCTCACCTTGAGGCAGAATTCGCATGGAATATGGGCGCAACCGAACAGCAGATGAGCGAAGCCTTACACCTCATTCGCCACGCACAGTGGAGATGGGACTACGCGGCTGCAACACACGGTGGTTCGTTTCACTCGCCGCTTGAGCTTACACGCACCATTGGTGACGGGCTGGACATGGCGCACCAGGCTCGACGTAAAATTGCAACAGTGCTGGCCGAAATGGGACATATCGGAGAACCAGATCTTCCCGATGTTTCTACCAAGCAGCTTGCACAGGAATACATAGGCATAGACCTCGAAGAGTTGAGAGCCAGCAAAGACAAGTTTCTGGAAGAAATTGTTCCGGAATGGCTACGGCAAACTGCCGAAAGACACGAACGCTGGGAAATTAACCGCAGGTCTGATGAAGTAGAGCCGGGAAACTATATCTACCCGGGTGACTGATCTACATTAAACGTGAATCGTAAATAAATACGGGAAAAGAAGGGTGATGGTGCACAGGTGCCATCACCCTTAACCCGCAGAAAAGACCTTCCCGCAGGCAAACAAAATCCAAAGTGTTAACGGAGCTAAACCAGACGGGAACCGGCAAGTTTTAACCCCCTTAAGAATAAAGTTATGAGCCTGAATAAAACTGAAATTAAACCTAAAAAGAAGCCGGTTTGGGCGGCGCCCTGGGGATATACCGAGGGCTGGCTGTTTGTAGCGGGACTTCTGATTACCGGACTGGCGCTTCAGCTGGTCGCAGGCGGTCTGAGCAGCTCTGCGCTGGCATGGCCTGTTAATTTATACGCGGGCCTTGCCTTCACCGGCCTGATTGTCTTCGGCTGGGTATTCCTCCGGAAGAACAGCCTTGTAAGCTGGCTCGGCCGCGTGCCGGCTGCCGTTACATCTATTGCTATGATCACCTTTTTGGTGCTCATTATGGGATTCACGCTTCAGGAAGATGCGGGAAATCCGGCATGGGTGCAGAGTCTGGGCCTTTCGAATATGACCAGCTCCTGGCCTTTTCTGTTCGGTATGATGTTTTTCATGGCCTCGCTCGGCATGGCAACAATGAAACGCCTCACACCAATGAAAGGGCGGAATATCGGCTTTTTCCTGAATCACGCCGGTTTATACATAGCCATTATGGCCGGCCTGCTTGGCGCGGCCGACCTGCAGCGGGTTACCATGGATTTATACGAGGGTGAAGTCGTCTGGGGCGCAACCGACCGGCAGGGGCATTACAAAGATATGCCGCTGGCTATAGAGTTGGAGCGCTTCAATATGGAGGAGTTCAATCCTAAAATTGCGGTAATAACCACAAACGACGGCCGCATTGTTTCGGAATCCATAAGCGATATGTTCGAAATTGGTAAAGGTCATCGCGGTAACCTGATCGGCTGGGATGTGGAAATTCTTGAGTTCCATAAGATGTCGGGCCGCATCGACGGTCGCTTCGAACCCGTGGTTGATTACGGCGCGCCACCATCGGCACTGGTACGCGTAACGGATTCGCACGGCTCCCAGGTTGAAGGATGGATTACAAGCGGAAGCTTTATGTACTCTCACCAGCTATTGCAGATCGACAGGGATCATTCTGTTGCCATGACCATCCCGCAGGCCAGCCACTACAGCTCCGATGTGGTAATCTACACTCCGGATGGCGAGCTGATCGAAACCCGGATTGAGGTAAATCATCCGGTGAGCGTGAACGGCTGGAAGCTGTATCAGTACAGCTACGACGACCGCTTTGGAAAATGGTCTTCCAGCTCGACCATAGAGGCTATTCGCGATCCGTGGCTGCCTGTGGTGTATACTGGTATTTTTATGCTCATATTCGGCTCCGTCTACCTTATGACGCTCGGCAAAGCGCCCGAAAAAACCGAAGAGCAGCTAGCAGCCGAAGCCGGCGAACCATCCGGCACCGAACCTGAATCCAATATTAAAGGAGCCGCGTGATGATGCCCATCGATCCAACAATGTTTACGATAGCTGCCATAGTGCTCTGGGCACTCGGCATGCTGCTTTTTCTGATTGCCGGCGAGCGGAAAGTCATTAAGTGGCTGGCACACGGAAGCTATCTGGCCGGTATTCTTGTCCTGGCCGTGTTCACCTGGATGCTCTGGGATATTCTGGGCCGACCGCCTATGCGAACCCTGGGCGAAACCCGACTCTGGTACGCCATGTTTCTGCCGGTAATCGGCTACGCAACCTACATTCGCTGGGACTATAAATGGATTCTGCACTACAGCGGGGCAGTAGCCATCGTGTTTCTGGCCATAAACCTTATTTATCCCGATAACTACGACCGCGACCTGATGCCTGCCCTTCAGAGTATCTGGTTTGTGCCGCACGTTATTGTGTACATTTTTGCCTACGCGCTGCTGGCTGCCGCAACCATTGTGGCCATCAAGGGCCTCATCATAGAGTACACCGGCAAGCAGTGGACCTGGTCGATGCAGCTGGCGGATAACCTGGTATATCTCGGTCTCGGATTCCTCACGCTGGGCCTGCTGTTTGGCGCGCTTTGGGGAAAGGAAGCCTGGGGACACTACTGGATGTGGGATCCCAAGGAAACCTGGGCTTTCCTCACCTGGATTGGTTATCTGGCCTATATTCACTACCGCTACCATAAGCCGAAAAAGCTGACGACCGCCATGTGGATGCTGGCCGGTGCCTTCATCATCCTTATGATCGCCTGGTTCGGGGTTAACTACCTGCCGTCTGCCGCCAACAGCGTGCATACCTATACACAGTAGCGGGCTGAAACTGAAACGATTTTAATGAACAAGGCTCCGGGCCGGCTCGCTGCCTGTCCGGAGTTTTTTTTACTCAATTGTGATGAAACACCTAAAACTTAATTCTGAGGTTCGTATGAAAAAACAAGCTGCTGTTTATTTTCTGATTGTTCTTTGTATGGTGATGTGCCCCGTGCTCGTGGAAACCGCTCAGGCGCAGCAGGCGTCCGGAGAATTCACGGCCGATATCGAGCTGCGGCCCCGCTTTGAGCTCCGTAACGGATTCAAGGCGCCTATTGATGAAGACGCACAGCCCGCGGCATTTACCGAGCAGCGCAGCCGTCTCAACCTGAATTATAAATCGACCGACCTGGACGTGCGTTTGTCGATTCAGGACGTTCGCATCTGGGGGGATCACAATCAGATTTACAAGGATGATCCTTCGCTGAATAATCTGTATGAGGCGTGGGCCCGGTATCACTTTTCGGATGTGACTGCCGTAAAAATCGGGCGACAGGCGCTGGATTATGATAACGCCCGCTTCATGGGGAATCTGGACTGGGCACAGCAGGGCCGGAGTCATGATGCGGTTGTTTTTGAATATCGCCGCCCGAACGCGGGCTTTTCGATGGATGCCGGCTTCACGTTTAATCAGGCTGATGTGTTCGAGCCATCACGCCTCACCGGAAACGAATATCCGCTAACGGGCAACAACAAGACCATGCAGTACGTGTGGATGAACAAGCGCTACGACAATTCGGGCATCAGCCTTTTGTTCCACAACGATGCGCGGCAGGTGCAGGACGGTCCATTGGTTTGGCGTCAGACGGCCGGCGCAAACGGTTTTATAGGGCTGGATGACATCACCCTTCGCGGCGAATTCTATTATCAGTTTGGCGAAGATCTGCGTCGCAACGACGTGAGCGCGTGGATGGCCAATGCGGAAATCAGCTATCGGGGCACGTATACTTTGGGAGCGGATCTGTTGAGCGGAACCGAGGCCGGAGCCGGTGAAAACAACTCCTTTGATCCGCTGTACGGCACCAATCACAAGTTCTACGGCTGGATGGATTATTTCTACGTGGGAAATGGCCATGCCGAGCCGGGAAGTCCGTACGCGGCCGGGCTCATCAACCAGTACCAGAAATACAGCCGGAATCTGAGTCAGTCGGTGAACCTGCAGCTTCATCTGCATCAGTTCATTTCTCCGGTGGACATTCGCGATGCGCAGGGTGATGTGATGTCATCCTATCTGGGCACCGAGGCCGATGTGCAGCTCACCTGGCGGGCGGCAGATCGCGCCACTTTCATATTTGGCTACTCGCAGATGTTCAAAACCGACACCCTGGACCGGATTAAAGGCGACCGGCAGACTGAAAGCTACAACAGCTGGGCGTGGGTTATGCTTCGATTCAACCCGACGATCTTCTAAAGAAAATTGTGAATTGTGAATGGTGAATTGTGAATTGGAGGACGCAGAGTCCCGCTGATTATGTCGCGGATTTACGCAAAGGTTTTATTGGTTGGAGATTCGTTTAAAATTTGGTGATCGTACTATGGCATTGAGGAGAAACACTAAAAAGGAAAGCTCCAAAACCACAAAAAAGGTGAGGGGAGCTCAATGATGGAGTATGTGCAGGACGATCGGGGTTAGAATCAAATGGTTAGTCATGGAATAACCACAGCAGGCCGGGCCTTCACGGACGACCCCAACGGGGTCAACGATTCCAGCCCCGGGCAACGCCCGGGGTAGGAATTAAGAATAGTTATGGTTTGTCTGCCACAGCGAAGCCAGGCAGGCCCGAGCATGAATGATTTAGAAAAGAGGAAGTTGCCGAGGGCCAACACGAAAAGCCAGTCAATGAGAATTGTGAGGACGCAGATTTGCGTTGATTATAATTCAGATTAACGCAAAGGTTTTATTGGTTGGGAATTCGTTTAAAATTTGGTGATCGTATTCTGGCCGTAAGTAGAAACGCTCAAAAAAGGCTTCATCTATTACCGTTGACTTCAGTCAACGGTAATAGGAACAGCGCCCAACTCGGGGCTTTAGCCCCAACATGCCTATTCGCAGATTAACGCAGTTGTTTTGCTACATTGTTAATTGTTTATTGCTTATTGTTCATTTCTCTCGAAGTAACTTATCATCATCCTAAGCAATTTTAACCAATGCGTATTTCCCAGCCTCTGCCGCAACTCCTTTTTATTTCATTTATGATGTTCCTCACGGCCTGCAGCTCTCAGCGGGAGCTGGCAGATACGGTTGAGCTGCGCGATATTCAGGCGTACGAGCTCTATTCAGCTGAAGGAGACAAAATCAGCTATTCGGATATGGTCCGGATGGCGGTGGAGAGCGACATCATCCTGTTTGGTGAGCTTCATAACAGCGCCATTGCGCACTGGTTTCAGCATGAGCTCACGCGTGATCTGGCCACAAGCCGCCGCTCGCTGCTGATTGGCATGGAAATGTTTGAGCAGGATCAGCAGCGGCTGCTCGATTCGTACCTGAGCGGGGAAATCGACACCGGTCAGTTTGAGGAAGAAGCCCGGCTCTGGAACAATTACGCCACGGATTATAAGCCCATCATAGAGTTTGCAAAGAATGAAGGCATCCCGGTGGTGGCCTCCAACATTCCGCGCCGTTTTGCATATATGGTGTAC
>PWID01000050.1 GCA_003555145.1 Balneolia bacterium
GGATCAGATCGTCAAAAATCTGCGCGAACGTGGATATGATGTGCCGTATATGGTGAAGTACAACGAAGGCCACGGGTTTCGTCATGAGGAAAACCGTATCGAGTTTTACCAAACGATGATGGGGTTCTTCGCCCGGCACCTTAAGGATTAGTTAGGACGCAGAGGAGCGCCGATTTTCGCAAAAAGAGAAATGAAGTACCATACGGTTTGAATCGGGTTCAGTTTTTAAATAACGCCTGAACCCCATTTTATACTCTGCGTTAATCTGCGAAATAATCTGCGTTCCTTCGCGTCCCCCTATTGCCTATAGATTGAAATCGCTTTATCTTAGGAATCTTCTTTTTAAGTGAAGGTTCCCACAATGCCAAAGTGGCGGAATTGGTAGACGCGTGCGTTTCAGGGACGTATGTCTTCGGACGTGGGGGTTCGAGTCCCCCCTTTGGTACAGATGGAAAAACTAAACCCTTGTAAGACATGTTCTTGCAAGGGTTTTTTTGTTGGGTGATGAATTAACAATGTGTTCTGAAATCTGAATCCCACCCCTTTGCAAATCCCCAAACCCGTAGCACACCTACGGCGCATCAAGATCAGAGATTCATTTTACAGTTACAGTTACAGAATATCAGTATGTCAGGAGGGGCAGTATGTCAGGGCTACATTATCTCATTAGTTGGTTTTAAATCTAACAGGCGTAATTAGAGAGACCTTTGACCTTTGACTTTCGACCTGCGACCGTTACCTGTTACCTGTTACCTGTTACCTAAAAACATTACTTATTGTTAATTGCTTATTGTTAATTCAAACCATCTGTCACTGTAAAATGAAACATGTATAATGTCCTTGTTAATTCAAACCATCTGTAAAATGAAACATGTATTCTGTATCATGAAAAGGCATCTCGTCAATTCTGGGGGCCACCAGACAAATCTACATTAGAGAAATACTCCCGGAGCTGAGTTAACTCTTCCGGGCTCCAGCCGGATGGCTCGGTTAGGGCCAGCCATGAATCGAAATAGTGCTCCGCGGCATATTCGTGACCATAACCGCGCGGCGCGGTACCCGATGCCATATCAAGGGCAAGCTGCACCATGGTTACAACCGGATACCATCGCAGTTCGGGCGACACATCATGGCCCCGGGGATGGTTCATCCATTCCGGCTGACGAAAAAACGAGCGGGGATCAAAAAACGTGATGGGATCGCTTGCATACTGCAGATAGGCCATTCGGTAGTTACCCCAGGGAGCTTCACCAGTTTCCAGTCCACCGTGCTGATTCGCAAACCGGACAACCGAACCGTCACGGAACCGGGGCAGCCATGCCGGACTATCAGGCTGGCGATTTGCCGTGATCGTCTGCCAGCTCTGCTTACGGAAAGGCGGCCCTACCCAGAAAGCCCCGTTGACAGGATCATTTACGATGTCGTACAGATCAAATGAGCGGTCGGAGTTTAATGCGCCCAGACTTAGCCCGTGCAGATAGAGCTGCGGCCGTTCTCCCGATGGCAAACTACTCCAGTAGTCGTAGATTTCACGGAAGAGCGCGCGGGCCATTTCAACGCCGTACTCTTCCTCAACCAGCAGCGACAGAGCGCTCGGCAGATACGAATACTGCGCGGCTACCGTGGCCACATCACCCCTGTGCAGATATTCCAGCGGCAGTACTGATGCGGGATCTATCCAGCCTGTACCGGTTGGGGTTACAATTACCATCAGGCTGCGTTCAAATGCTCCTGTACGCACAAGCTCCTGCAGCGCCAGAGCTGCCTTCTCCTCAGCCGTTTCTGCTGCGCTCATTCCCACATAAACACGGATTGGATCCATCACCTCTTCATCCGTAAACATGGCAAAAGCCGCGGATGATGGTGCAGTCGATAAAAACCGCCGGCCCTGTCTGCCCATTTTCTCCCAGCTGAGCAGCGATTCACTGCTTCCGGTCAGCATAGGGTCTGCTGGCTGTTCAGCTTCCGGCTCAATGAGGTCATCAATTTGTTCATAGGCCGAGTCGGCCGAGCGCAGCAAAACCGAAAAGAAAACGCCGTCGAGCACCGACCAGAAGAGAATAAAGGAGACAATTAGCCCGGTCAGGTAGGAAATTGGCTCAGGGACATAGCGTTTCAGCCGGCTAATAATTGCGCGTGATATAAACCGGAACAACCTCGTGAGTACCATTATCACCAGAAACACCAATGCGGCTACAAGTGCTATCGTGAGCGGCTGCATTCCGGGCGCAGGCTCCATTTCCATTATGGCCCTCAGCTCATTCTGCCATCCGTTAGCCTGACGCAGAAAAATAATTCCGGTAACAACACATACCGAGGCCGCCCCAATCTGCGCATACTTTTTGATGTTTGTGGTCATTTTCGGCAGTCCCAGATACATCCAGATCCAGATGATCAAAACCCCTATCCCATAGCCGGCTGCAAAGGACAGACCGGAGACGATACCCTGAAACAAATCGGTGCGCGGCACCAGGCCCGGCGTCATCGAAAGCGCAAAAAAGAAGGTGCCGGCAATAAGTCCGGTCGTTGATAATGGGCGGATTTTTCGAAACTTGATACGCATCAGCGCTCAGTTGCATAATTGAAAAGTGAATACATAAACCAGCACATCAAGGTAACCAATTATCGGCTTTTTAGCGCATTTAGGCTTTTGTTAAGAAATACCATTCTGTTTCGGCTACAGAGATTCATTATTCATTATACAGTTACAGAATATCAGTATGTCAGGGCTACAGTATGTCAGGGGTACAGTATGTCAGTGTCAACAGTATGTCATTAGTTTGTTTTAAATCTAACAGGCGCAATTAGATAGACCTTTGACCTTGGACCTTCGACTTTCGACTTTTGACTGATACCTGTTACCTGTTACCTGTTACCTGAAAACCATTATTTATTGTTAATTCCTTATTGTTAATTCAAACCATCTATAAAATGAATCATGTACTCTGTATCATGAAACCGAAACAAGTCTTGCTCCGGCCCAGGCGAACGGGATGTAGGCCAGAATTAAATCTACGGCGATGAACCAGCCCGGAGCGGGAAGCAGGTACGCGTTGATAATGCCGCCCAGCAGGAAAAAGCAGCCCACAATCATGGCCGTTCTCATTTTGTGACTGATTGCCATAAACGCCGCAACGGCTGCGCCAGCAAATGTGCCCAGCGCGTGGGCCAGAAACGGAAACAGAAAATGCTCCGGACCAAATAAATGCATGGCTTCACGCAGCCCCTCCATAGTTGTTGCATCGGCACCTTCGGGTGGCGGAATCACAAAACTGCTGATTGAAATGAGCCCCATGTTAATCACGCTTCCCGCAACTATACCTGAAAGTACCGCAAGCGTATTTCGTATTACTGGTTTCATCTTGTTTACCTGCTTAATTATTCGGGTGATGGGTACTCATTTGAAATCTGTAAATGCGTGCTGAAAATATGTAACCCAATGATCCCGAATAGTATACACCTTTAAGTATTCAGATTGAAGCAGCTCCATTCCTTCTTTACGATACGGTATGTTGCGACTAGCACCCATTACTAATTTATCAAGCCCCACTGAAAAAGTGAGTTCTGCAGAAAACATTACAAACTTTCAGAGACTGAAACACAGGCTTAAGAAATACAGCCTTTTTGAGCATCTTTCCGGACTGTGGTTTTCCCGTGAGTTAACCAAAAGCGGCATCACCGTGACTTCAGGTGGATTTCCATTGCCAAAAGTGGTGAACAAAGGCGGGCAAATTATCACCGGCAACTGCCATTTTTACTCCGGAGTTCTTCTGGAGGTAGGGGAAAAAGGGTCGCTGGAAATCGGCACCGGCACCTACATCAACAGAAATTCTACTATTGTGGCTTTCGACCGGGTTACTATTGGCAAAGAATGCATGATTGCCTGGAATGTTTCCATCATGGATTCTGAAATGCATCCGGTAATTTCTGAGGAGTTGGTGAATAAGCCCGTTTACATTAAAAACAACGCTTGGATTGGCTGCCACGTCGTTATTCTGAAAGGTGTCACAATCGGTACAGGCTCCCTGATCGCCGCCGGTTCAGTGGTTACCAAAGACACTCCTCCCTACTCAATAGCTGCAGGGGTACCTGCTAAAGTTATTGAAAAAGCCAATCCGGATATTAATTATCAGCAGGCAGCTTCGGTTCCCAGCACACAACCCGCGGGTTAAGCCATCATCGCCTTATGCTAATCACGAAGTCCTTGCAATCTCTTCTGTCGTTTTTAAACCCTTCACTCCGGCCGTTTTCAGACAGAATGATAGCACAAGGCCGTAGCCCAGATGCATAGTGAGGCCGGCTATAATAAGCTCGCGCATAAACCATGTGTCGAAGTAGAATATACCTACGGAATCACCGGCGGCCAGAGCGGCTAACGGCGCAACAATAAGGCCTGCAATAAACGAAATCGCCACCCCATAAATAATGCCCTGAAGCCACCATTTACCCGGAACGCGCTCCATAAATATTGTAACCCAAATCAGCGCAAGCATGATGCCCACGATGAAATAGGCCACATTACCCCACATTATAGTGTAAGGATCGTTTACATGAACCTGATTAAAGCCTTCTTTCATGATGTGGCCCACATCTACAACGGGCAGTCCAAGCCCGCCCTGAAAAAATGAAATCATTGCCATCACAAAGGTGGCGATAAAACCTGAAATAACGGTTCTCCAAAAAGCTGATGAGCTCATCATAGTGTATTGCAGTTATGTTGGTTATGAGACCGGTCTGCTGTGCCCTAACACATTGATTGATTAGCAGAAAGACGGTCAGTTTAAAGAAATATTTTCCGGGAATTAAATTCCCATACAGATATTATAATATACAAATACCTCAGGAATATTTATCAACTCTCAAATGGTGCTTCTATAGTAACCACAAACGGTTCCGGCTTCACCTCAAGCGGCTTTCCCGGCCAGTATCGCATATTGATTTCCAGCGAGTCTGTATTTTTATGCATGAGAACTTCAACCTGTGTGATGCTCACCGTCCCCTTATCATCGAGCTGCATGGCAATGCTTTCGGGCTGTGGTTTCGGCTCTGCGCTCCGGTGCGCGCGCAGCATGGCTTCGGGCGTGAGCCGACCGTCTGCGTTCCGGGCTCTGCTAAACACTTCTGCCCGCCTTCGCCTCACTCTCGACTGATCAAAGCCCGATGAGACCACGGGCAGTTCCGGCTTTTCCTCATACCGCAGTTCCTCACCGTTCCAGTGCCACATCACGGGCTCAGCGACACCATTAAACAGGACTACGTTGAACGGCTGAAACACCTTTAGTCGCCGCTCATCGGTCAGGTAAGACTCCACCTTTTCTGCCGAATCAAAGCCCGCAAGTTTCCTCACCAGCAGGCCGCGGCTTTTTGCTTTATCGGAAAGATGATTCATCGACTTACCCTGATAGTCGTTCAGCAGGCAGATGACCAACCCGTGCTCATTGGCAGCAATCCATGTGCCACCGCCCTGCGGATCTACGGGAGCCAGATATCGGGCAAGGTTTACATCATCCTGCCGTACTTTGGGCGGCTCGGCCTCTGGGCGCGAAAACAACTCGTCCCGGTTAAAGAAAAGATAAAGCTGATTGCTTTCGGGCATCACCTGCCAGCTTAGCGTACACATACCTGAATTTTATGATTTTTGATATACGATATTTGACAGAGTTTCAACTATTTTGTCCAGCGAATTAACGCGAATTAAGAGGATTTGTACTAGGCAAAGTCGGGCGTTCATTGTTTTGGGGACGCAGAGATCAAATTCAGTATGTCAAGGGGTCAGTGTGTCAGTGCCAACAGTATCTCATTAGTTAGCTTTAGATTTAAAAGTCGGAATTCGAGAGACCTTTGACTTTTGACTGATACCTGATACCTGTTACCTGTTACCTGTTACCTGTTACCTGTTACCTGTTACCTGAAAATCATTGTTTATTGTTAATTACTTATTGTTAATTCCTCTGCCACTGTATAATGTTACTGAATAATGTACTTCTAC
>PWID01000285.1 GCA_003555145.1 Balneolia bacterium
CAGTGGTTTACACACGCACGGCTGGATTTACAGAAAGAGATCGCTGGAGCAGTCAAGCGGGACGGCCGCGGCAGTTTATAAGGCTTCGCTGTTTAGTGGTGATGTTTGCCTGGACCTCACCGGCGGGCTGGGCATCGATACCCTGGCGTTTTCTCATCACTTTGGAAAAGGGCATCATATAGAGCCGGATGAAGTAACATCGGATCTTGCAAACCACAACATGACGCTTTCGGGCCGGGAAAACATCACCTTTCACAAACAAACGGCCGAAGAGTTCCTGTCCCAATATTCGGAAAAGGCCTCGCTTATTTACGCCGATCCTTCAAGAAGAGATGAAAGCGGGCGGGTATTTCGCCTCAGCGACTGCGTGCCCGACATCACCCTGCTTCGGAAAGAGTTAAAAACCATGGCAGAAAAGGTAATGCTCAAGCTTTCGCCCATGTACGACATTCATCAATTGCTGAGTGAACTGCCGGAGACGCAGTGGGTGAAGGTGGTTTCGGTTCGCGGAGAGGTAAAAGAAATTCTGGCGGGATGGGATAACGAAAATCCAGCGGAAGAGGTGCAGATCACCGCGGTGCTGCTGCAGGATGATGGCTCGGTGATTTCAGAACTGCATCGAAAAATCGAAGATAGTCTGACTGCAGATATTCTGCCGGTTGAGAAAATCGGCTGGGTGTGTCTGCCGGATCCGGCTATCACCAAAGCGGGGCTCATTGACAAAGCCGCTGAGGAGCACCACATGAGCAGAATAAGTATACAGCATGATGCATTGGGAGCGGAAACCGAGCCCGAAAATTTCCCGGGCCGGATTTTCAAGGTGATGGAAGTGCTGCCATATAATCCCAAAGGCCTGCAAAAACTCATACGCCGTTCGGGCTGGAAGTCGGCTCATATCTACCGCCGCGACTTTCCGGTTGAAGTACCTCAGCTGCACAAAAAGTTCGGTCTGCCTATGGGGCCGGATGTCCACCTGCTATTCTTGTCAGATGCTGAAAACAACCGTAAGGTTCTGGTTTGTGAGCAGGTACAAGTATAGAATGATTTTATAAGCAGCCCTACCGGTCTGAAACGAGAATTTTTTCGTATTAGTGATTGTTATTTGCGAACTCACCCCATGCGAAAATATGAAAGCTCTATTCTTTATATTTGCTTTAATACTGGCAATACCACTTAACGGATTCTCCGGCCATTATTTAAATGCATACAATTTCGGAGTTGTACCGAGCTATATAAAAGCCGGTGCTTTTTCCGAAAATGAACCAGGAAAAGAAATGCCCACAGGTTGGGAGTCTCTAACCTTTAGGGGAATTGATGAGACACGTTATTCACTTGTGGATTATAACGGCACAACGGTGGTAAAAGCAGAAAGCAATAAAGCTTCTTCCGGTCTCATAAGAAGACAGGAAATCGATTTAGCCGAATACCCGATATTGCGATGGAGCTGGAAAACGGAGCAGGTTTTCGAGCTGGGGGATGTGACTTCAAAAGATGGAGACGACTATCCGGTACGGATTTACATAATATTCGATTACGATAGCCGGAATTTGTCGCTTTGGCAAAGAATAAAAATACGTGCAGCTAAAGCGTTTTATGGCGAAGTGCCATCGCGGGCCATAACTTATATCTGGGATACGAATGCATACGAAGGGATGGTAGTACCTAATCCATATACCAATCTGGTTAAAATGATAGTGATAGAAAGCGGTGAAAGCAGAGTCGGGCGGTGGTTGAGCTATGAAGTAAATGTACTGGAAGACTATCGCGATATTTACGGTGAAGAGCCTCCGGCAATCGCCGCAGTCGCCATTATGACGGACACAGACGATACGGGGTCGAAAGCTGTAAGCTATTATGGGGATATCCGTTTCTACGGCGAATAAACGTAAACTGCGCCATAATCCAACAAATATCGGCAGTCTCAAAATAGCTTCAGAATTTGTATATTGGCACACCGGATAGCACGGTGTATCCGCCGAATTTCTTACAACGACAAACAGTACATATTTTTTATGCTTTATACCGAAAAAACGTTTTATCTGTGCCGCATTCCGCTAAGTGCCGAAGGGCCTAATCATGTAGAAGTGCTTACAAAGGCGGCAAACATCGAAGACTTTCCCAGAGTATTTGATGAGTATGAAGAAAAAAGGAAACACGCGTTTAACGAAGACGGGCTTTTCAGCGTAATCCGCGCTGATGAACTCTTTACAGTTGTTCGCACAACAAGTGATAAAGCCGCAAAAGAACTGGCGTTTGAAGAAGTGCGTGCAAACCTGATCACCAATCTTCAGCACCGTGTGATGCAGGGTAAAGATGCCGAAGCCGTTGCTATTCTGAAAAAAGTACACGAAGTAGAAACCCAAATTTAAGGTGGAATTGCCGGTTATTATGTGCCGGCCACTGCTTACGATGAGTACACAAAAAGAACAGCTTCTGAAATTAACAGAAGAAATCGTCGAGCTCTCGGATAAGCTGGACGAGCTTGAATTCGAAGAGCAAAGTAAAGAGCGGTTTGTCGTATTCAGAAGACTGCGTGAAATTGGGGATGAGCTTCTGGGCCATAAAGAAACCGCTGAAGGTGATGACCTCGCCTACACCAATTTTGCCCTTGGCTCGGTCGCTTCACTTTTAGGGTATAACGATAAGGCCGAAGAAGCCTACGATAAAGCCCTGGAGCATTGGCCGGATCATATTGGAATTTTGAATGAAGCATATCATTTGCTTATTGAAGCCGGCAAACATAAAAAAGCTAAATCGTATATCGAGCGCAGTATGAAGCACGGCGGGGAAACTCCCGATATTATGTATAATTATGCTTCGCTTACTGCCCACATGGGTGATATTAACGAGGAACGAATCATACTGATTAATGCGCTTGCCCGTTTCCCGCATGACAGAGGCTGTAAGGCGCTGCTCAAGCAGATTGAGTCGGGCGAACAAAAGAATTAATTAAGTGAATATGTATCCGGCAGATAGTGCCAAAGGGTGAAGCCACCCCAATCATTATCTTATCCGAGAGCTAACTATAAAGGCACACACGTGGCGAAAAGAAAATTCAAGTACGAAATACTTTATCAGGATCAGCATATTATGGCGGTGAATAAACCGGCAGGGATGCTTTCCGTACCCATCCATGGTATGCGCTCTCTTAATCTGCAGGATATGGTTCGCCGCGATCATGGGGATTCACTGCGTCCGGCCCACCGGATTGACCGTTATACCTCCGGGATTGTTTTGTTCGCAAAGAGCAGCAAGTCTCACTACAAACTCATGAAGCAGTTTCGAATGCGTACGGCCAAACGCTCTTATATGGCACTGGTACGTGGTGTAGTGGAGCCCAAAACGGGTACGCTTATTCATCATATGAAGCGTATTAAGAAGGGCTTTCGTAACGTGATAGTCGATAGTGAAGACGATGAAGGGAGTCGCGCCGAGCTGAAATACGAAGTAATGGAGCAGTACCCGACGTCTTGTTTGCTTCGTGTAGACCTCGTGAGCGGACTGAAAAACCAGATTCGTGTGCAGTTAAGCGAGGCTGGCTATCCGCTTATTGGAGACCGTCACTACAACGAACAGGAAGAAAATGAGCCATGGATCAACAGGCAGGCGCTTCATGCTGCCGAGCTCGGAATTATTCATCCGATAGATGGTCGTGAGCTTACGTTCAGAAGCCCGGTGCCTCAGGATATGGCAAAACTAATATCGATTTATAAGAAGGGTAAAGAATAAACCTGTTTCTCCCCTTTATTTTATTCGGACTTTCGAAATAGCATAATCATCCGCGGACTGCTGTTTTCTAAGTATTCTCCGCCTTTATAACTTCCGTAGGTATGGATAATGCTGAGGCCATTTTTTCTGGCTTCGGCTTCAAACCAGTTTAGTTTGTAGAGCTTGACACGCTCCGAGAAAGCCTGCTCTTCCCCGGTCTTACTGTGTATAAACCTCATCTGCTTATGAACGGCGTTATCTTTTATGAAACGCTCAATAAGTACGGTAAACTCACCGCTTTTTCTCGTTTCTTTCTTCTTTAATGATGCTGAAACAAACCCGGGATTCAGAAAGTCTACGACCAGGGCGCCATTGTTTTTAACAGAATGTGAAATGTTAGCGAAAATACTGCTATTCCCTTCGTCGTCTGGTAAATAACCAAAGCTTGTGAACAGGTTTACGGCCAGGTCGAAATCCTGTTCGAACTTAAGACGCATATCATGTTCTTTAAACTGTATGCATCCGGCAAACTCAAAAGTTTGTTTAAGGGTGTTAGCTTTTTGAATTGCCCTTTCAGATAAGTCCACACCTGTAACATCATAACCAAGTTTAGCAAGATTAAAGCTATGGCGGCCACGACCGCAGGCAATGTCTATTACGTTTGGAAAAAGGGCGGGTGGGAAATGCTTAAAGACTAGTTCTGCCAGATACTCCGCCTCTTTCATGTCGCGGTTGGCGTATAGTTTCTCGTAGAGCGGGGTATCGAACCAGGTTTCAAACCAGCTTGCTTGGTTATTTGCAGACACGATTCGTGAAGTGATATTATAATTTAGTTGATGTTTTGTTAAGAAACAGAAAATCAACTGGTTAAATAAATAAAATGTATTTGGGTTAAAAATAAATTTAATGCTAAATTAATTTAGTTAAACTCTTTTAACCTCTGTCAAAACGATGCTAATATAGCATCAATACAACAACTAACATAACGAAGGATAGTTTTGGCAGGTGAGTTTAAAAATGATTCGTGGTCCACAAAAGTCGACTGTTAAAATTACATCAGTAATTCGACGCTGTATGTATAACCGGTAGCCAATTCCGGACATCGATTGTTGTGCCTGCAACAACTAAACATAACTATATACTTATGAGCAAGTTTACTATAAGCGCTTTGGCGACGGCAATAGGATTGTGCCTAATGTTGGCTTTTGCGCCGCATCAGGCTTTCGCACAATCTGTTACCATTGAGGGAACAGTTTTGGATGACCGAAACAATGAGCCTTTGATAGGTGCCAACGTCGTGATTCGTGGTACGGTTTCCGGAGTTGCTACTGATGTCGCAGGCCGGTTTACGATTACCACAACCCAATCACTTCCATTAACACTTCGCATTACGAGCGTAGGCTATACTTCAGCCGAGCTTGAAATTACAGAGGCAAATCTTACAGGAAATACAGTAAGACTAAGAGAACAGGCTTTCTTCGGCTCCGAGGTGGTACTTTCGGCATCCCGTGTAGAACAAAGCGTTCTTCAGTCTCCGGTTGCAATCGAACGAATGGATGCCATCGCCATTCGCGAATCGGCTGCGCCTACGTTCTACGACGCCCTTGCCAACCTCAAGGGTGTTGATATGTCGGCCCAGAGTATGACCTTCAAATCGGTGAACACCCGCGGTTTTGCCGCTAACGGTAACACCCGTTTTGTGCAGCTGATCGACGGCATCGACAATCAGGCACCCGGCCTGAACTTTGCCGTGGGTAACGTGGTCGGTATTTCCGATCTGGATCTGGAAAGCGCTGAGCTTATCCCGGGCGTGGCTTCAGCCCTTTACGGACCCAACGCAATTAATGGAATACTGCTGCTAAACAGCAAGAGCCCTTTTGAATATCAGGGTGTCTCAGCTCAGATTAAGACTGGTTTAAATCATGTGGATAATCGCGATGATGACCTTTCTCTGTACCAGGACTACGCGTTCCGGTATGCGCAGGCTTTCGATAATCGATTTGCTTTTAAAGCCAACTTCTCCTATCTGCGCGCCAACGACTTTATAGCCGTTGATACCCGCGATCAGGGGCCGGCAACCTTTGGAGCAGTTGAGCGCGGAGCAACCTCAAGAAATGGTAACCGCGTTTATGATGGCGTAAATGTTTATGGACAGCCGCTTGTAAACCTTGGTCAGGTAGCTGACGGCATTATAGCCGGTGGCGGCGCTCAGGGTGCGCAGATTGCTGCTATTCGTTCATTAATTCCCGATGGCGAGGCAGG
>PWID01000159.1 GCA_003555145.1 Balneolia bacterium
TGTTCGTTATTACGGGCGGCAAAGTTGAGCTCCCCCTCAAATCGATCGGAAGATGAGCGGTTCACGGTCATTTGGCCGGAAACCGAGCCGAAGTAGAGGCTTTCACTCCCTTCACTGTATCGAATAAATGAAGCGCCCGCCACGCTGCCGTCAGCCCCAATCTGATGAGTACCCGTACCCGGGCGGTTATCACTTCGCATGCTAAGATTAACGGCAAAAACCGGCCCTGAAGCCGTGGTATTATTCGAAAGCACAAAAATATTCCCAACCGGTGGATCAATCTGCTGGACTGCAAAAACGGAGATTCCGGTGAAGTTATGGCTCACCGCACCGCTGACTTCGGCGCTGAAGGTGCCAGTAGATAAATCATCATCCGTGTTATTTCCACAACCCGAAACCATCAGCAATGCGCTGATGCTGAGTACCAAAAAAGTACATACCGGCCATCTTTTGGTACTGCTCAAACCATTCATAAGCTTATGATTATTCGATTCCATAACTTTGAACTCCTGAGTTTTTGATACTGAAAACGGCTTATAATACTACATAACCGTTCTTTAAATATATACCATAACCACATGACTTTTATAGATATAGAAATATTTTAATATTCGTTCGAAAGAAAACCTTATACGAAGACCAGCCCAAGCCTTTCGCCTTCAACTAAAACTTCCGATTAGTTTATCAACAAATAAAACTTTAGCTATTTGATTCCGGTTTCCAATCGCATTCCTAACACGATAATCTGGTTTGCAAATGTATTTCTAAGCTATTAATATCATCAGAGGTAATTTAATCTGCACCAAACATAAGGCATCTATGGAATCGAAGAATCTTAAATATGAAAGCAACGACATCACGGTAACTTACGACATCAAGCGGTGTATTCATGCTGCCGAATGCGTACGGGGACTTCCAAAGGTATTCGATCCCGATAAGAAACCGTGGATTATGCCCGAAAACGCTGCGGCCTCCGAGATTGCCAACGTTATCGAGAAGTGTCCTACGGGTGCGCTTCATTATGAAATGAAAAAAGCTGACCGCACCGAACAGCCTGAAACACCAAACCGGATTCAGCTACAGAAAGACGGGCCTGTGTATTTTTTTGGTGATGTTGAGGTCCTGGATCACGAGGGCAACACGGTATTGGAAGACACCCGCTTTGCGCTGTGCCGCTGCGGGGCTTCGTCGAACAAACCCGCCTGCGATAATTCCCATAAGGATATGAAGTGGGAAGCAGATGCCAGAGCGAACCCTGAGAAGCTGCCCTCACCACAAAACGGCAGTAGCAACGGCCGGCTCAAAATAAAGCTAATGAAAAACGGACCTGCGATTCTGGAAGGGAGCTATGTCATGGAATCGAATGATATGGAGCCGCGTAAATCCGATAAGGGCGTGGCTTTATGCCGCTGCGGGGCATCATCCACCAAACCGTTTTGTGACGGTACGCATAAAGACGTAAATTTCGAAGGATAAACGCATCACCCTGAAACCTGCACTACCATGACCGTCCTCGCAATTGTACTACTGATTTACTACTTCACCGAATGCTGATTCTCTGAGTCTGTATTACAGCTGTTTTAAATAAAAAGCCGGCAGGGTTTCCCGTGCCGGCTTTTCTGTTTTGGTGTAATTTCCCGGGATTTAGCTTATCGGAAGGAATCTCCAAAATCATCGTTATCCTCGAAGCCGATTGATCCCAGCATGCTCCCAACCATATCGGAATAGGTGATGGAATCGTCCAGATCGTCGCGGCCAAGCATGGAGTTCTGATGCATGGCATCAAGTACAAAATCCATGAAAATATAGGCCTCAGAAGCTTTGGTTGGCTTGGCGTGTTTCTTCACCAGTGTTTCGAGTCCGGCTACTGCGGAGAGTCGCTTCTGATACTCAGCCTGAGTAAGAGAATCGGGCAGCTCTACGGTTCCGCCTTGTGAGAACCACTGCACAATTTGCTGGTACTCCTTGCTGGCTTCTTTCTTCTTTTGCGGATCGGGGAAATATTTTTTAAAAATAGTATTAATCGACTTTCCAATAAGCAGCTTGGCCACGCTCACTGCACCTTCCTGCTCGCCTTCGTATACAAGCTCCAGCTTACCCGTGAGCGCCGGAACCATGTGATACAAATCACAAATACGGATTGTGAGCGGATCTCCGGTTGCTATGCTTCTGCGCTCGGCGGATGAAATGAGCTGCTCCATCGCGGTGATGGTCATTCGTGCGGAAACGCCGCTTTTCTGATCCACATATTCCGACTGGCGGGCTTCAAAAGCAATCTGCTCAACGATTTCGCGAATGAAGTGCGGCACTTCAGCATCTTTTCCGTTTCGTCCGGCCCAGGCTTCCTGAGACGTAATTTCCACACCGATATCGATAGTCTTAGGGTAATGGGTGATGATTTGCGAGTCGATTCTGTCCTTAAGCGGTGTAATAATATTTCCGCGGTTGGTATAATCTTCGGGGTTAGCTGAAAATACCATAAGCACATCCAGCGGTATGCGGATGTTGAAGCCACGAATCTGAATATCGCGCTCCTGCATGATGTTCAGCAGGGCCACCTGAATACGTGGCTGCAGATCAGGAAGCTCGTTGATAGCAAATATCCCGCGGTTCATGCGGGGTATGAGGCCGTAGTTAATAACGAGCTCATCAGCCAGAGATCGTTTTTCGGTTGCCGCTTTGATAGGATCGATATCGCCGATAAGGTCGGCCACGCTGGTGTCGGGCGTAGCGAGCTTTTCGGCGAAGCGCTGGTCGCGGTGAATCCATTCGATTGGGGCGTCATCTCCCATTTCTTTTACCAGGCTTTTGCCAAAACTTGAAATCGGATCGAGGGGATCATCCACGAGTTCGGAGCCTTTAAGTGTCGGTATATACTCATCGAGCAGACGCGGAAGCAAACGAATCATTTTTGTTTTAGCCTGCCCTCGCAGTCCTAAAAGAATGAAATCATGCCTGGATAAGAGCGCGTGCTGAATTTGAGGAAGCACCGTTTTCTCATATCCTTTAATCCCTTTAAAGATTTCTGTTCCATCTTTCATGCTGCGAATAAGATTTAGCCGCAGCTCTTCTTTAACGGATTTAGAAGTCCATCCGGATTCTCTTAATGCGCCAAGCGTTTTTGCGCTGGTATCCATAGTTGTACCGATATTTATGGTGTTAGCGGTCTTACTTTGCACAATATCTTTGTGCTAAAAAGTCTGTTTGTTTCAAAACCCTCTCGCAGATGAATTAATTCACGTCTTTAATGTATTGATGAAATTAAAGTCGCTGTTTCGATTTATGAATTTACTGAACTAAGTCCCTAAAAAAGCCCGCTTGCTCTGTAGGAGCAATATCTGTGTAGCATAAATGTCGAGAAACACAACCCAGCTCCTATAGGGACAGTACCCAACCCATGAACCCAAAATCATCATCCGGAATCCGATTTGTGATACACATATCAACACTACATCCCCAACTGGTAGCGCACCTACGGCGCGCGTCTTGTTCTTTCGCACTCCGGATTCTACAAAGATATTGCCCCGCTGGGGCAAGGGGCTTCTGGAATTAAAATTATATCCGTATTAGCAAAATGGATATAAACCGAAAAACTGAAAACTTAAAATTACTCTCTGAGCGCTCTGGTCTTAATGCGGGTTTCTTCCCACTCTTCTTCCGGATCTGAGTCGGCCGTAATTGCACCCCCGGCGCTGTACATGAGCTTGCCGTTTCTGCAAAGAGCCGTGCGTATCACCACATTAAAATCGAAATCATCGCCGGGCGTGATATACCCTATCGCTCCGCTGTAAATGCCGCGGCGATAGTTTTCGAGTTTTTCAATCGCCTGCATGGCGCTGATTTTCGGCGCGCCCGTCATCGAACCCATGGGAAAACAGGCCGCTATGGCCGAGATCGCGTCCACATCATCGCTTAGCTGACCTTCAACCGTCGATATCATCTGAAAGACCGTGTTGAACCTGTGTATCCTAAACAGCTCCGGAACCTGAACAGAACCCGGCCGGCACACGCTGTTGAGGTCATGACGAACCAAATCTACTATCATCAGGTTTTCGGCCTTGTTCTTTTCGGATTGTTCGAGCTGTTCGAGGATCTTTCTGTTCTCCGCTTCAACATCCGAAACGCCGGCCGTGCCTTTAATCGGCTGGGAAACCAGCTTCTGCCCTTCTTTTTTCAAAAAGCGCTCCGGTGATGCGCAGCAAATCCGGAAATCATCAAACGATAAAAACGCCCCGAACGGAACCGGTCCCCGACTGCGCATTTGCTCGTAAAGCGCATACGGCTGACCATCATACTTGCCGGTCAGCTGCCGACTCAGGTTAATCTCGTAGTAATCACCCTCATAAATTTCACGCTGCGCCTGACGTATAATATCGGTGTAGCGCTTCCGCTCCGCGTCTGATTCCGCATCCAGCGAAAAGCTGAATGAATCATCTTCATTCGATTTCAATGCCACAAGTGATTCCAAAGCCAATGGTTCGGACTCGTGTATTATCTCTAAAAGCTTGTTTTTAGCATCGTAGCGCATCACCCATTTCGGGCTGAGCATAAAGAGGTCGGGAGCTCCGACCGCATCGGGGTTTTGAGAATCCAGCTTCTCCAGATGATTTTTAAGATCGTATCCCAAATAACCAAAACACCATGCGCCGTTTTGTTCAGCGCGAAATTCTTTTAGTGCCTGCCAGGGATTCATCGCCTTTTCGGATTCCGGATGGCCCGGCCGGTTTATAAGACATCGGGTTCCGTAGCAGCGCAAGGATGCGACCTCGCCGGCTGCGAGAAGCGTTTTCCCTTCGTCCTGAGTTTCCAGCTGCACGACTGGCCCGGCGGACTGCAGGGCCAGCACCAGTACCCGAAACGACTCCCACGACAGATTCGCTGTCCTCATAAATCGGTCAGTTTTTTCCGGTGATGGCTTCTGTGCTCCGCAAACAGCTTCATCACTTTTTCTACCATCGGGTGATCGGCGTTCCTGGCTTTATCGCCCACCTGAAGCACCGGCGCAATTTCACGAACCGAGCTGGTGATAAAAGCCGCATCGCAGGTTTCAGCCTCGATTCGGCTGACTGGCTTTTCATTGGCATGAATTCCATTTTCCAGCAGCGCACGCATCAGCAGTTTTCTGGTAATACCGTGCAGAGCTCCGGACTGAAGCCATGGCGTAATAATTTCATCATCCTTCACAAAAAACACGTTTGCCGTAGCCGCACAGCTGATGTTTCCTTCACCATCCATGAGTAAAACATCATCGAAGCCTTCATTGCGGCCTTTGTTCAGTTCCATCACGTTCGGGGCGTAGTAGCTCCACTTCACAGAAGCGTCCGACGCGGCGGCAGAAATCCGCTCCCTCGCGCTGAAGCCCAGCTTTACCGGCTCCCCGGCTTTTGAAGCCTCTGAGGCCGTCATCATAAAAAAGAACTCAGGACTCGTTTCTTCTTTAATACTGCTTTCATCCAGCCTGCCAATTTGGATTCGAACGCGGGCATCGGCGTTCAGAAGGCTATGGGCTTCCAAAAGTTTTAGAAGCATAGAAGCGCAATCTCCCGCTCGAAAAGTTTCTGCGTGCTCACGGGCATCGTAGCCCAGCATTACGGCTCCGCGCATAAGGCGCTCGAGATGGTCTACAAAACCGAGGACATAACCGCCGGAGTACACCCGCATGGTTTCGAAACAGCTTTCGCCAAGCGTAAGAGCCCTGCATCCGGCGGGAACAATGGCATTCTTTCTCTCGACGAGACGGTTATTAAAAATGACGTAGTCACTCATTTCCGGGCAGTTCAAAAAGGGATTTCAGAAAGTCATAATCGGAAACCTGACGGAATCCAAGCTGTGCACCATAAAGGCTACCATCAGTATTGTAAGCAATTATGTTGGGAAGTCCGGGAAGCCGGGTTTCGTTATAATGTTCGGTTCCGTCAACAA
>PWID01000039.1 GCA_003555145.1 Balneolia bacterium
GAGCATAACCATGCCCGTGCCCATGTTTTCGATGGTGATGCCCGTTATCATGCTTTGCACGGCGTAATACACAATGGTAATGCCCGCCACAATGATAATAGCGCCCTCGGCCCCAACCGAAAGCAGCTCAATCCGCTCATGCCCATAATGGTGATCTTCATCGGCCGGCTTAAGGCTCAGATAGTAGCCGTAAACCACAAAAGCAACGGCGAAGATATGTACGACCGACTCCATGGAATCAGACAACGCAGCCGAGGAGCCCGTCACAAAAAAAGCACTAATTTTAAGCGCAAGTGAAATACTAGCCACCAGCAGACTTATTATCAGCGCGCGTTTTACAGGGTCTGAGGAAAGCATGAAGGATATTCTGTAAAGTTTAGGCTGAGTCTGAATATAGCGCGAATTTCAGGATTAAACAGTGCAGAACCGTCTATTTTAATAATTGATTTACCAAACGCTGCCAGGCGTAAAAGCCAGACCAATGGTGAAACCGGGAAAATCCATGCCTGATTGAAAACCACGGCCGTACATCACATCCATTTCAAGAAGACCGGGGAGTATACCGATGCGGCTACCCGCCTGAAATCCAAGGTCGTCGTTTTCGGCAAAAGCTTCAGCCAAGAGCGTGAACCTGTCGTGCAAAGCAATATCACCGCGCAGGCCGTAGATAAAGGCTGTTTTCCACTCTGTTCCGTTGTCAGTTGTTGCGATACCGGCATTCAAGTGAAGCGCTGCTCGTTCATTAAAAACCATTTTACTGTAGGGTACATAGACTACAAATTCCTCAAAAACGGATTCATCACTGAACCCAACACTCACTGCCAGACCAAAAGCCTGTCCTTCCGTCTCAAAATCCGCATTGACAGATTTGGCCTGAAGGGCATACCCGGCGAGGGCTAAATTGTTCTGTGAATCAAATAGAAACGCCACACCTGCTTCCAGCCAGCTTGTAACTGAAACTGCAGGTATTAATTCAGACTCGAATTCTCCGTACCAGCCTTCAAGCTGGAAAGACCGTTCTGTGGTAACGACCGCATCATCTACAATCACCTGCTGTCCATACACTGGTGATGTTGAGATTAAAAAAAGTGCCGTAAGCACGGCAGAAAACAGGATCCTTTCAAAGAGCATAATCTTTGATGACTTACTGGTTTTACAATTCATGTTTGCTCAAATTAAGCAGAGAAGGCCCTTGCTACTGATAATTAGGATTTTAATGTGGCCAAATGACAGGCAGTATTATAACACTCAGGCTTAGGTATTGCAAAAAAGAAGGCGGCAAACATCTACGTTATAATATCCGATACCAGTGTTTCTTTGAATAGTTGCCGGAGCATAAATTTTTATTACACATCTTACGATTCTCTTTGTACATGTCCTTCTAAAAGGTATTTTCAGGCTATGCAAAAACTCACTGATTCCACAGTCCTGATTCTCAGCAACGTCTGGCCGGAACCATCCTCATCGGCTGCCGGATCTCATATGATGCAGCTCATCCGGCTGCTTCATCAGTCCGGGTATTTAATCACCTATGGCTCAACCGCAGCTAAAAGTCCTCATACATCACCGGAAGTTACGCAGCTTGCTGATACCTGCAGTATCAAAATGAACGACGCTTCCTTTGATGAATTACTCAAAGAGCTCAAGCCCGATGTGGTTATTTTTGACCGTTTCATGGTCGAAGAACAGTTCAGCTGGCGCGTGTACGAACACGCCCCCGATGCCCTTCGTATTCTGAATACTGAAGACCTGCACGGCCTCAGGCGGTTCAGGGAGAAACAGATACGTAACAACGTATTCCATCTTAAAACAACTCCTAAAGAGCTATTTCACAGCGATGACGGGCGCAGGGAGCTGGCTTCGATCTACCGCAGCGACCTCACGCTAATAATTTCGCAGACTGAGCTCAACCTGCTGGTTGATGTGGCCGGAGTTCGCGCAGCGCTGCTTCACTACTATCCTCTAACCTATAGTTATGATAAAAAGAGCGAGCAGTCGAATCTGCCTGACTTTAATGAACGCCGGCACTTTATGTCGATTGGCAATTTCCATCATCCTCCAAACAAAGATGCTGTATTATTTCTGCGTGACGACATATGGCCGTTAATCCGTAAAGAACTCCCTGAAGCTGAGCTTCATATTTACGGAGCATACGCTACAGAATCCCACAAAAAGTGGTCACAACCCGAAAATGGATTTTTAGTAAAAGGCAGAGCACCGGAGGTATCTGAGGTGATGAAGTCGTATCGGGTTTTACTGGCACCGCTTCGTTTCGGCGCCGGGCTAAAAGGCAAGCTATTGGAGGCCATGTATTTTGGTCTGCCTTCGGTAACCACCGATATCGGACTTGAAGGGATTACCGACCCTCATCTGTGGGAAGGCTGGAGCAGCAACAGCCCGGAGTCTAATGCTCAGAAAAGTATCACCCTGTACACCGACTCAATGGCCTGGCGCAGAAACCGAAGCCAGGGATTTGATATTTTAAGAAGCCGGTTCGATCCTTCGATGTTCGACCTGCCGCTTGCCGAACGCATTATATCTCTACAGAACAACCTGTACGAACACCGTATGGCCAATATAACCGGCGGTATGCTCTGGCATCAGAACCTTATGAGCACACGCTATATGAGCCGCTGGATTGAAGAAAAAGAGAAGGCCTCGAAATCGAAATCCGGCATACATGCATAAAAAAAGCCTTCATACGCAATGTATGAAGGCTTTTGAAGACTGCGGAGAGAGAGGGATTCGAACCCTCGATACCCTTTTGAGGTATACTCCCTTAGCAGGGGAGCGCTTTCGACCACTCAGCCATCTCTCCGGCTTTGTCGAAGACTTCAAATATAAGACAATTCGTATCTGATATCAATCTTTTTTCTTCGCTTCATCGTCGAGAACATAGATTTGGCCAAGGTTACGACCCTCCTGTGCATAATCCAGCCCATAGCCCAGAACAAACAGAGTCGGGATCTCGAACCCGACGTACTTAATATCCACATGATATTTAAGCGCTTCAGGCTTTTTCAGCAGTGCAACCCACTCGACGGATGCAGGCTTTTTGTTGTCCACAATATTCATAATATAATTCGCCGAAAGCCCTGAATCTATAATGTCTTCCACGATAATAACATGCCGGCCGGTAATATCGGCATCCACATCCTTTCGCTGCTGCACTTTTCCGGATGAAACCTTCTCATCCCCATAGCTGCTTAGCTTATAGAAATCAACCTCACAAGGGATCGAGATATGCCGCATCAGATCGGCAAGAAAAATAAACGCGCCATTCAGCACCCCAATCAGAATTGGTCTTTTTCCGGCATAGTCTTCATCAATCTGCCGGCCGATTTCTTCAATACGCTTGGCGAGTTGTTCTTTAGAAAGCAGCACTTTAAATGTTTCGCCGTTGCACTGAACTTTTTCGGGTGTATAATAGCTCATACTTCGTTTTTTAATGCAATTATTAATGTATCCTTTCCGGTTTCCCGGCAGGAAAATTGATGTGAAATAATACCCGGCTGTCCTTTTTTGCCGGACCTAAATATAACGGCACAGATTTTACCATCAAAAGTCTGTGCGACATGTATGGAAGCCTTTTTTTTAACATCCACCTGAGCATCCGTTAACACATCAGATACCAGTTTGCTACCCTGCATCCCAAGCGGCTGTATGCGGTCTCCGGCGCGCCAGGTTCTTATGGTTAATGGAAACATTACATCATCCAGAGAAAGCTCAAGCAAATACCGGTGGGGTTTCCCAGACCAGCTGCCGGTTTTTATTATCACATATTCTGAATCCAGCTTTTGCTCAAATCCACTCTCTGCCTGCTCCCGCGTTAAGCGTATTTCAGAGCCTTTGGTTTTTATACCTGCAGCTTTATGGTGAAGGGTGAAGTCATCGCGGTTGCGTAAGATGGTCCAGTCGTTATGAACATCGATTTCTGCTCCTGTTTGAATATCAGATAATCTATTAAGCGTATCCAGCCAGCCCCTGGATGGCCCCTGACCGGTTTGCTTTAACACCCAGCGCTGCATCACAAGCTTCTGAAGCGCACTGCTCAGCTTAAGCCATGCATCCCTCTTTAGGAGCAATCCCGCCCCATCGGTAACATTTCCAAGCAATTCATCTGCAGACTCAGTTAAAACATTCGAGTTTAACTTCAGCTCATGAACTTGCTTACGCCAGTCGGGAAACAACTTGTCAAGTTCAGGAATAACCGAATTTCGGATTCGGTTTCGGGTGAATTCATTTTCCGCATTACTTCGGTCCTCCCGCCACGGCACCTCCATCAGACCAGCAGCCGTTACGATATCTTCCTTACTCATAGCCAGCAAAGGCCGGCAGATACGACCGCGCGCCTCCGGAATACCTGTCAGAGCAATCGTAGAAGCCCCCCGAAAAAGCTGCATCAGAAGGCTTTCGTCGTTATCATCACTATGGTGGGCAGTAAGAATGGAGCCAGATTCGGTTACAACACGTACCTCTTCGAAAAACTCATATCTGAAATCACGGGCCAGCTGCTGAAAGTTACCCTTTTGGTGGACCTCAAATGGTTTCACAAACAAGGGCACATTATGTTTAAGACAGTAATCACGAACCATTTTTTCGTCAGCTTCAGACTCTGCACCCCGTTTGCCATAGTTTACATGGACTGCCGTAATATCCCGGCCCATTTCTGTACAAAGCGCCAGTAGAAACATACTATCCACTCCACCACTTACGCCGGCAACCAGTTTACCTTCAGGCAAGGAGACGCTACTAATAATATCATTCAAAGGGTTCAAAACGAATATCGGCTCTTGTAATTCGGTTTACGTCGTCATCTTCATTAAGGAAAACAGGGAAACCTTCCATATCCACTCCAAGAAATTTATACTTGCCGTCGATTCTTTGATCTGCGATACTTATGGTGTTCCATTCACCGTAACCTCTGTGGTGCCTGTTGATTTCAGTAGTTAAACTGTCATCTTCCGAATTCCATCGTTCGTACTGGGTTTCGAGTTCGTCCAGCAAATGGCAAAACAGCTGTGTAGAGTCTACAGGCTTGTCTAATATTATTTCCAAATTAGTGGCAATATCTTCTATTTCACTCGATAATTGTCCATTTGTATTCAGTCCTATCCCAATTACAAAACGCTCCATTACAGATCCGAGAAAAGTACCTTCGGCCAGAACGCCGCTTATCTTCCGGCCTCCAACAAGCACGTCATTTGGCCACTTAAGCAGAGAGTTAACTGCATAATGACGCTTCAGCGTAACGATAACACCTAGCGCACACGCCTGCAGCAACAGCTGAAGCCTGTCTGTGCTTAGAGGTTCAAGAACAAATGAGAACGTTAAAGCAGATCCCGAGCCCGTATCCCACTTTTTGTTATGCTGCCCCCTACCCGAATATTGGGAACGAGCCACACAAACCAAGCCCTCCCGGGTTTGTATTGGCGGCAGTTTTTTAAGCAGCGTACTTGTGGATTTTAGTCTGTTAAAAACCCACAGCTGATTGGCAAGCAGCTTGTTTTTACGCCTGCTGCAGACTTCGTCGAGCCTGAGATCATTTACGGAAGCAGTTTTTTGTGTAATCATGGTTTAATTTGCATATAAAAAAAGCCCTGTGCAAGAGCACAGGGCTTTGTAATGCACAGCTTTATAAGCTGATTATTTACCAATAACTACAACAGAATCTTTAGTTCCATATTCGTTGGCAACGTAATCGTCGGCCTGATCGTCGTTTTCCCAACGTTCTCCATCAAGGAAATAACGGAATTTATATTCTGTTTCCGGCTTTAAACGAAGAACTGTTTCCCAGCCACCGTTTTTCTTTTCAAGCTTATTAGCCTGCGGATCCCATTCGTTAAAATCTCCAACAACGGAAGCCTCTTTCTCTGCCCACTCTGCAGGAATTTGCAGGGTTACTTTACAAATGGTTTTTTTAGGTGTGAACTCTTTGCTGATCATAGCAATATGGAATTAGGTGTTACTTTATGGTGAACACACAAATTATTGTCTTTATATTTTAAAGTCAATAGATACAGGCATCATATAAATTCATAACATTTGCTTAATAATCTTTATTTAATTAGTTCAAGCTATGTTTTGGATTATCTTTTTAGTATTGGTATCGCTTCCATACTTTAAGAAAGATACTTCTTGCAGCCCGTTGGATAACAAAAAAAAGCTCACTTACTTTATAAAATAAAGTAAGTGAGCTTAAAAGTTAAAACCTACTGGCTTTTGTACTTCTACATATCTTCCAGTTTTCTCTTCAACAGCTCGATTTTCACTATAGGCATAGGATCTACATTAGAAAGAATAGACAAAAAGAATGACACAAAATCTCCATATATAATCATGTAAAAGACCCTCTCAAGGGCATTGTTACCCGTAGATGAAACGGCCTTAAGGCTCACTGCATGGGGCTCTATAAGACTTCCTGATACCTCCATTCTGTGCTTGACCCGTACGTGATCACTTTGATCTTTCAGAAAAATCACGGACAGTTTCCCCATCAGGTGAGCAGTTAGCTCCCAGCCCTCAATTTCATTATGGTTCATTTCGGGAATTTCACCGCGAAAAGCCAGCATCTTTGAGTTTTCGTTAAACTGGGTTTTCCAACGTAACGCAACTGGTGCCATCAGGCTATCATTGGAATAGATAATGGGCAAGGTGCTTACGAGCCCCTCTGCCAGCTCTACGGCATCATTGTCGCTGAGGTCGGATAGAATATCAATCTCCTGAGTGAAAAAGTCCGCCGCTTCAAGCAAGGTTTTATCACCCGGCAGGAAGACATCGATTTTTTGGAACACCCTCCACAATGCCACAAAAGTAAATGCAAGCGCTGCCCTGGTAATCCTGGATTTCGGCATTCTAATTATCGGAATTTCTTCCTCATCGGCAAGCTCGCTTAACTTGCCACCTGTGGTAATTATAACCCGTTGTGCACCTCTGGTGCCGGCAGCCTCGAATGCAGAAAGCGTTTCCTCTGTATTTCCAGACTGAGAAACAGCAATCACAAGCGTACTATCGGCCACAAAAGAAGGCAATGCGTAGGATTTATTTATGTGCACTGGCAGATGGCCAACTTCAAGACAGATGGCACGGATGATGTCGCCACCTACGATAGCTCCACCCATGCCTGTAATTACCACATCCCGTATTTTATCGACATCTAAATCAAGCTCGGCCTGCTGTGTATGGTAAACCGCATCCCTCCACTGCTCGTCGAATGTGCACAGGCGATCCCACATTCCCTGTGTGTCTGTAGCTCTTATTTGTTCAAGCTTTATCATATGCTCTCCAACCGGAAGGTTATTTTGCGCTGATGTCCTTTAATATTTGATCTACTTCATTCACAGTCCCACATTTTAATATATGTAAGGCAGTTTTTTCCAACAACGCTAATGTGTTAAGTCTAAGAACTTTTTTTACCTGCGGGATATTTGGAGCAGACATGCTTAACGATTCCACTCCCATTCCGGCAAGAACGGCCGCAGCACCGGGGTTAGCAGCCATCTCACCGCATACAGATAGCGACACATTATGCTTGCGACAGGCTTCGACCGTAATGTGGATAAGGCGCCAAATGGCAGGATGGGCAGGTTTGTAGTAGCCGGAAACAGCGCTGTTTCCGCGATCGGCCGCCAGCACATACTGAGTTAAATCGTTTGTGCCTATACTCATAAAGTCTACATAGGGAGCGATTTCGGCGGCCATCAGTGCAGCTGATGGCACCTCTATCATTACTCCAAAGTCTATTTTCCGGCCTGGAAAACGGGAACATACCTCATCGAACTCTTTTCTGGCCTCAATTACTTCTTCCACATTCGTAACCATCGGTACCATCACTTTGGCTCTGCACGAGAATGGACGAAGCGTTTTTATGATGAGTTCGAGCTGAAAGCGGAGAAGGGAGCGTTTATCAAGCAGTATTCTTACGCCTCTCCAGCCCAGGGCAGGATTTTCTTCGCGGGATGAGAAACTCGGCATCTTGTCGCCACCCACATCATAAAGACGTACCGTAAGCTCTTTATCTCCTGCCAGTTCTGCCGAACGCTGGAGAAAACGAACCTGATCATGACCTTCAAAACGACCGTTTTCAAATTCACCTGTATCCAGAAAAAAAGCTTCCGTTCGCAGTAACCCAATTCCTTCAGGGTTAAAACGCTTCACTCGGTCGATCTCTGCCTCAAGCTCCAGGTTAACCATAAGAGGAACCCGGTGGCCACAGGATGTCATTGCGGGCTCGGCATGCAGCTTCTGCTCGACTTTGCGGGTTTTCTCCTGCTGAGTGATGGCCTCCCTTACCTGTTCGACCAATTTGTCTGTTGGCTGAGTAACTACAATTCCTTTATAGCCATCGACGACTATATTTTCGCCGGTCTTTACATTTTCCGTGATGCCCTCTACTTCAAGCACAAAGGGTATTCCAAGCGATTTTGCAATGATGGAGGCGTGAGACGTTAAACCGCCGCGCTCGGCTACCAGACCGCTCACTTTTTTACGGGCGAAAAGGATAATCTCAGAAGGGTTGATTTCTTTACAAACTACAATTGTGCCTTCTTCAACCTGCACAATCATTTCTTTTTGCTGAATATTGCTAATGAGCCGGCTCCGGATATCGACAATATCAGGAATGCGCTCGCGGAACATGCGGCTACCCGAAACTTCCAGTTTTTGAATATAGTTACGGAAAACCTGAAAAATTGCCCTGTCGCCCGGAAGAAAATCCGTACGAATACGCTCGTTTATTTCGGCAATGAGCATGGGATCGCGCAGCACTTCTTTGTGGAATTCCAGAATCGCTGCAGACACGCCGGCTTTTTCGTTATTCTCCTCATGTTCAGCTGATAATTGCGCCAGTTTACGGGTTTCAAGCTCTACAATGCGAAGTGCAGAGGCAACTTTAAGCTGTTCTTCCTTAACCTGCGATACGTCGATAAGCCTTTGCGAGAGCACCATCCCCTGAGGATTGAAAATAAAACACTCGCCCGCAGCCAGACCTTCAGCCGAAGCAACGCCTTTGTATACAGTGTTTTGTCCGGCTTTTTTATCAATAGAATACATGGCGGCTCTACTCCTCATCCATCATGCCGAAACCATCTTCAAAAAGAGTCAGAATTTCTTCCATTGCATCTTTTTCATCTTCACCGTCCAGCTCAAGCTCCAGTCTCGCACCCTGTTCTGCAGCCAGAGTAAGCACGCCCAGTATACTTTTGGCATTAATACGATATCCGTGCGAATGGATAAAAAATTCCGACTTGAACCGGCCAGCTGTTTTTACCAATATGGATGCCGGCCGAGCGTGAATTCCGGATGGATTTTTCACAACTACACTTCTCTTAATCATATCTTATTGGTCTCGGCATAAAATGGTTCTTTAAACAGTTTAGAATCAATAATTAGTTGAATCATAATGCACTTTAAAGCAGTATTTTTATATGATGATATTACCCTTCTAATTTAGAGTAAACTAACTTAAAGACAAACGATGCCTGTTGTACGTTCAAAATTACCATGGTAGTAATTTTTCGGCAGAAGGCTTATTTTAGCTGGCTCATTCTTGTCTTCATTCTAATTTAGTTTGCAGGTAAGTTGAAGCCGTTTTCTTTTCATCATACGAAATAACCCACTTATGTCAATTTCCCGCGAAGAAGTCCTGTATGTAGCAAATCTGGCCCGTCTGCGTCTCAGTGAAGAAGAGACCGAAAGGCTTTCCAAAGATATGAGCCGGATTCTTGAGTATATGGAGCTTCTCAATCAGGTTGACACTTCCGACGTAGAGCCGCTTGATCATGTAATTGAAGTAGCACAGTCTTTTCGCAAAGATGAGGCTCAGCCTCCGCTCGACCACGAAGAAGCCCTCAAAAACGCACCCGACGCCGATACGGATTATTTCCGTGTGCCCCGCGTAATCGAATAGACAGTCACACTTCTACCACATTATTTATGGCCTCCAGGAAAAAAAGCCGGAAACCGGACCGTTCACCTTCCAGGCCATTGTCGGTCTGGGATAATCTTCCCGTAAAATACCAGCATCTTATTTGTCTGGGTTTTCTACTCATACTACCGCTTTTTCAGTATGGTGATGTAATTCTGGGCGGTGAGCGTTTTTTCTCGCCAGACATCGTACAGTGGAGAGCCAGCGCAGAATCCATTATTGATCACCGCGAAGAATTCGGTGAAGAGGCGCTCTGGTCGGAAAACATGTTTTCGGGAATGCCGGCTTTTATCGTTTCCTACAAGCGCGCCGTACCCCATGTAGATGAAATCTTTACCTGGCTGGCTCCTATATTCCCGGCCGCTGCTCTCTGGGTGATGCTTATTGGCGTATACCTGTTCCTGCTACGCCTCAAACTTCATCCGCTTGCCGCAACCATTGGCGCCCTGCTCATTGCCTTTACTACCTACATGCCGATTATTGTCGGCGCGGGGCACAACGCCAAAGTGTACGCCCTGGCATTCATCCCGTGGATGTTTTATGGCTATCTGATGCTCACCCGATCGACCAAACCGCTGCTGGGGCTCGGCATTTTTGCCCTTGCTGCCACCTTAGAACTCAGGGCCGGGCATCCTCAGGTAACCTATTTCTTTATGTATGTTTTCGCCTTCTGGTGGCTGTACGACACCTGGCAGGCCCACAAGGAGCAGCAGCTTCCATCATGGCTTAAGAAAACAGGTTTTGTTGTAGCAGCCGGGCTTCTGGCGCTCGCAGCCAACATTCAGCCGTACTGGAGCATTTATGAGTATTCACCCTACAGCATACGCGGCGGCTCAGCGGTTGAAGCCTCCCAGAGCGGCCTCGACCTTGATTATGCCATGGCGTGGTCACATGGCTGGTTCGAACTTACTACGCTAGCCGTACCGGGCATTCAGGGCGGCAGCTCCGGCGACAATCTGTACTGGGGACCAAAAACCATGACAAGCGGCCCGCATTATCTGGGCGCCATCGCTATCCTCCTTATTCTCGTTGCTTTATTTAACGTAAAAAGCGGATTAAAATGGGTCTTTTTGTCGGGCGCAATTTTGTCCATGCTTTTTGCTCTGGGTGAAAACTTCCTGGCCTTCAACAAGCTGTTTTTCGACTTCATGCCGCTGTTCGATAAATTCCGGGCGCCCGAAAAATGGCTGATGGTAACCACCTTCAGTTTTAACGTGCTTGCTGCAATGGGCGCCAACTGGCTGTTTACCTCAGAAAAGGATAACGCACCATCATCACTTCGTAAGATTGACTGGCCAGCCGGCATTGCCGTTGGTCTGGGCGTTTTGCTTCTGGTACTGGCAGCCAGCTCCCTCAGCTACGATAAGCCGGGAGAAAGCCGTCAGCTGGCTCAGCAGGTTGCCCAGCAGAATCAGGTTAGTGCCGACGACCCGAGGGTGATGGAGGTCGTGAACAACTTCCTTGCTGAAATCCGCGAGGAGCGCTCATCCCTTGCTCAATCAGACATTCTTCGCTACCTCTTTTTTGTAGGCATCGGCATCATTTTGATTGGCGCTTTTTTACTGGCAAAGATTCCGGCATTCGCCGCGGCGATAGTCATCATACTGCTTCTTTCCTTTGATTTAATCAGCGTTGGAAACCGCTACATTCCCGATTCGAGCAAGATCGATTCATCCATTAATCAAACCGATTTTATGGAGCGGCAGCGAAGCGGATATCACAACTTTATACAGCAGGAAATGAGCGGCTTCGACTATCCGTACCGGGTTTTCCCGATTGATCAGAATCCGTTCAATAACGCTATCCCATCATATTTCTACCCTTCTGTAGGCGGATATACGGGCGCCAAAATGAGTCGCTACCAGGACGCAATTGACAACGCCTTCTTTGGCGGACCCGGCGGCCTCAACTTTGGCCTGCTCGATATGCTCAACGTTCGCTACATGACCGTGGCGCAAGACTATGGTCTGCCCGGCTACAACGTGGTGTATCAGCAGGGTGATGGCATTGTGCTCGAAAACAGCAACGTGCTGCCCAAGGTCTTCTTCCCGGAACGCGTGAGCAGCGCATCCAACCCTCGGGAAGCGCTTGAGTTCATTTCTGCAGGGCGCTTTGATCCGGCTTCGGGATCAGTGCTTGAAAAAACGGATCTTCTCGAACACAACAGAGATCTTGGCGCAAGAGCAAGGGTAACAACGTACAATGCGCGGGAAATCAGTTTTGAGGTAACGAAGTCGGAGCCAGGCTATGTTGCCATCAGCGAGATGTACTATCCAATAGGATGGACCGCCACGGTTAATGGTGAAGAAACTGATATTTTTGCCATGAACTTTCTGCTTCGGGGCATTCATTTACCGGCCGGCGATCATGAAGTCACGCTTGAGTTTGCTCCGGCATCACACACCATTGGTTCTGCCCTTTCCTGGTTGTTTAATCTTATGATTCTTGGATTGATTGGCTTTGGGTTTTACCAGAGCCGGACACAACCCAAACCGGAATCCCACACAGAATCCGTTTGAAACGGGTGCTCATCATAACGTACTACTGGCCTCCATCCGGGGGCTCCGGTGTACAGCGCTGGCTCAAATACAGCAAGTACCTGCCGGAATCCGGATGGCAGCCCGTCATTTATACGCCTGAAAATCCGGAAGCACCGGCCACAGACGAAAGCCTTCTTGCAGAAATCCCTGCCGGACTTGAGATCATAAAACGACCAATACTTGAGCCGTACAGCTGGTATAAATGGCTCACGGGTCGAAAAGAATCGGTAAACGTGGGCTTCACCAGGACCGAGCACGACAAGCCTGAAAGCAGGCTTGAGCGGGGCGCGCGCTGGATACGGGGCAATTTCTTCATTCCGGATGCGCGCAAATTCTGGATTCGTCCGTCGGTTCGTTTTCTCACTCAGTATCTGAAGGAAAATCCGGTTGACGCCATCATAACCACCGGACCGCCCCACTCCATGCACCTGATTGGCATGAAGCTCTCCAGGCATACGCAGCTTCCCTGGCTGGCCGATTTCCGCGATCCCTGGACCGGCATCGATTTTTACGACGATCTACTGCTCACAAAACATGCCGACAAACGGCATCACCAGCTTGAGAGAAAAGTCCTGAGTTCGGCATCCGTGGTAACAACCGTTAGTCCACAGATTAAAGAAGAGCTGATTTCAAAAGGAGCCGGAAATGTTGAAGTCATTCCAAATGGTTTCGACCCCTCTGACTTTGAAAATATCACTGAAGTTGAGCCCGATCCGGACAGCTTCACCCTTGTACACACAGGATCGCTGGTTCCCTCACGAAATCCGGATGCGCTCTGGGAAGCAATTAGCGGGCTTTGCGAATCGAATCCTGAGTTTGAGAAAAAGCTGAAAATCAGGCTGGTGGGCAGTACAGACAGCAGCGTTGTGAGTTCGCTCAGGCGGTTCGGTCTGGAAAGCAGGACTGAGATTATTTCGTACCTGCCGCATGCCGAAGCTATAAAACACGTTTTTTCGGCATCTCTGCTGCTGCTGCTTATCAACAATACCGCGAACGCTGAGGGCTTTCTGTCCGGCAAGGTGTTTGAATATCTGGCCAGCGGGAGACCTATTTTATGCGTCGGCCCCGCAAAGGGTGATGCAGCACAGCTGCTCGAAGAAACCGGAGCAGGCCACACCTCGGGCTTTGAAGATGTGGAAACAATCCGGAAAATTATAGCGCAATGCTTTGAAGCGTATCAAATTGGGAAGCCGGCAATAAATCCAGACAAAACTATCATAAATGGCTACTCACGGGAAACGCAGGCTGGTTCGATAGCACGAATTTTAGATAAGCATATCAAAACCAATTAGCAGGTGAAAGCATAGTGGTTTAAGAAAGTCTCTGAACCATTCTCAGATTAACCCGTTCCCTAATCCACCAATGGAATATTCAAAGTGGTTAAATCAGTGGCTATTGATCTACCATCCGATACAGTAAGCAGCAGCTTAAAATATTCGTAGTTTTCGGGGATCCTCAAGCTCAATTCGGGGCCGGTATGTATATCTCTTACAGCAAGGTAATTCCCGTGCTCATCACGCTTAACAAGCGACCATTCAAAAGACAGGTTATCAAAGCTTTGCCCGTATTTCCATCCTTCGTTTTCGTCGAAAATCATTGAATGGAACTGCAGGTCTTCTTTCTCAACCACGCGTCTTGCCGGCTTTAATATTCTGGCTGTTTTATTATCCGGCAGCGCGCTGGACTCAAGCAAAGAGTGTTTCAGCTGGAAGTATGCAATTTTAGCCCGCCCCTTTCGGTCGATAATACCATCAAAAGTAAGTTTATTACTCTCGTGCTGATCCTGCCAGGAAGCGACAAAGAAAGAGTGGCTGGATTCCAGAATTTCAGATGCAATTAATACTTCGGCATCAATTTCGCTAAACAAATATTTCGTTTCGGTCTTTTTAAGATAGTCGGTTACAGCGCTTAGCTGCTGCTCTTCTTTTACGATTAAGCCGAAATAATCGATTCCATTCAGATTTTTGGAAAGCATCCGAGCATGATAGACCGAGAGCTGATTTACTTCAAGATCCAGAATTACAGGTCTGTCCGGATCAATTCTCTTAATTTCCGAAACCAGTTCTTTCAGCCAGATAACATAGGCCAGGTTCTGGTACAGCAACTCCGGTTTATGGAAAAAGTCTTTCTGATTGTAGAGAACATCATTCTGGATGTTCCACGAGGTAATATGGTCATTATTTTTATGCTGTTTAACCTCGTTGATGATAGACTCATGCAATCGCGAAGCCTTCAGAGTATCTTGCATAAAATCGATCGACTCTGAAACCCAGAAGCCAAATGAGACATCTAGCCCCACATCTCTTGAGAGATTCAGAATGTTATAGACATAAACTGAATTCCCGGTAATTTTGATGGTATTGAAACCGATATTTTTAATCCTTTCAAAATCCGAAAGCAGCTTCCTCCGGTTCAGAACATGGTAATTTTTCCGCCATTCATGGCCATACTTTAAATTTATCCCCTGTATTCCTTCTAACTTGCCTAAGTATGAATTTGAAGTCCTGCTGTCTTTTTCGAGTACCGGAAATTGTGTGAACACATATTCCGGTACTTCCTTACTTTTAAATGAATTCTTTATAACCTCATTCTCAGGAATAGTCCAGTTGAGATACCCGTCGGGTTCCATTCCTTCCGGCCAGTTCTTATCTACATTACTGTTAAAGTAGATAACCGATTTTATTTCCGGATAAACATTTTCAATTACATAAAACGCGTCTTCAATCCAATCGTTTTGCCGCTGACCATCGCGAAGTGTTCCAAATTCAGAAATAACCACCGGGGTTTGAGGCAGCTTTGTTAGCTCTCTGTGATAAGGCTGATAAAGTCTTTCAAAATCAAACCACCGGCCACCAGTACTGAACTCCCCGTAATCCAGAATATTGATTCCAACCCAGTCGACATATTCCCTGCCGGGATATGAGTCGGCAATATTTTCTGCCTTCCAGGGGTTCCATATCCATATTACGTTGTGGGCATCTCTTTGTTTAAAAATTTCATACGTATGGATCCATGCTCTTCTGAATTTCGATCCGGCCTGCTCACCTGACATATACCAGGGGTAAAACGGATTATCAAATTCATGGGCAAATCTCAGAAAAATTGGCTTTTCGAGATCCCTTAGCTTGTCTGCAAATTCTGCAAGGTAAGAATCGAAGAACCCTCCAGAAATGAGGTCGTAAACATGATCATCGTCAGCTATTTCATCCTGAAAAGTATTGAGCCACGGTTCCCATGTAATCATCGGAATAGACTTATTCAGATAAACTGAATCCACTTTTGCAGTTGGAAAATTTGATTCAATATCTTTATTCCATGCTACGTAAAACGATATTATATCGAAATTCTCCTCTATCTGATCAGATATATCTTTTACTATTTCCAGACTGGTAATTCCATCATCATATTGGGGAGCAAAAATTCCGATATAATTAATCACATTCTTCTCCTGTAGTTCGGCTTGTACCCCTCCCCACTTTACATATTCAGTATGGTAATAGAAACCGATAGAAAGTGCTGCAGTAATTACAACCAAAGGCAGCGCTGCTTTTTGCCACGTAGTAAAGACCATATATTTTCCGGAATTATACAGGTTTTTCTTCAGCTCCTGAAACTCAAAGTGAGGTTTAACGGGTTTTGGTTTTTCGAAGGCAAATACCAGTGTGAAAAACATAAACGATGCATTTAACAAGGCAAAACCTGACATAAACATTGAAAAAGGAGTTAAATCAATACTCAGGCCATAGATTATAGCAACAATCGAAACTACTCCAACTATCAGATTTGGCATCAGTATTATCCAGCTCGTGCGCTCATTGTCCTCTTTAGGAGTTGGTAAATAAGGTACTTTTTTCCGAATAAGCGTATACACGAATCCAAGAATAAAAATCCACCAGGTACACGCCTGTAATAAACCTCCCAGAAAGTGAGTCCCCCACTCACTTTTATCCATCACCCAGCGCTGCACGAAAAGTCTAATACCCAAAATTGCAGCCAAAACGGGTGTAACCATGAACCCGAAATTAATGATGTTTCCTTTCCAGGGTGTGGCAGCAGCAAATAAAGAAATTATGGGTATCAACAAACATGCCAGAACAACAAGACCGGACAGGTAGTGAAGCGGTAATATTCCGAAATGGACTTTTTGCCGCCAGGTAAATTTGTCATACAGCCTGGGGAAAACCGAGACCAATAGTTCCAGGGTTCCCCTTGACCATTTTAGCTGCTGTTTATAGTATGATGTAAGAGTTGCAGGCACAAGCCCTTTTGTGAAAATCTTAGGGACATAAACAGATTTCCATCCTTTTGCAAAGAGCTGCATTGCAGTATGCATATCTTCAGACAAACCCGCAGCATGCCCGCCAATTGAGTCAAGAGCTTCACGCCTGAACACACAATTCGCGCCAATGGCATTTACAGTCCCGTAGCTATTCATGGTCATCATCACCGGACCATAAAAATGAAACGTTTGCTCAGCCGCTGCTTTGGCAACCAGCGATTCCTCAACATTATAATAAGCCTGTACAGATTGTACGAAACCTATCTTTTCATCTTCAAAATACGGGATAACTTCATCCAGAAAGTCTTCTTTGGGTACATGATCGGGATCCAGAATCAGACAAATATCTCCCGTTGCCTGTTTGAGCGCATTATTAATGTTCCCCGCCTTTGCATTAATCCGGTTGTCTCTTGTTACATGAACGATCCCGTGTTTTTTACAAAACTCTATTAAATGCGCATCATTGGCTTCATCACACAGGTAGGTCGTGTGAGGATACTTCATCCTATGAATGGCAAGAAGAGTGTTTTCTACCATTTCGTAAGGTTCGCCGGGAAAATAGGTCGTTAGTACATCAACGGTAAATTGTTTTGTGAGCACCGGTTTTTCCGGTACCGAAATATCCCAATAGTGGTACCATATATAAATGACCCGGAAGCTGTCGAATCCCAGCAGCACCATTAGAAGCCAGAAAAGCGGCTTATAATCGATGAACTCTGGCGATAGAAACCAATAGAAAAAATTAATAATGCTCAGAAGCCCGAGAATTATTAAAATTCTCAGCGTCAGCTTTTCTTTTAGCGATGGTTCTTTTATGACTGTATTAGTTGAGCTCACTGTTTATTCAAAACGTAAAATGGGATATTTGTGGTGGCGAAGGTGCCATCCTCATTGTATATATATGCAAATATTCTGTAGGGCCCCTCTCTTTCGGGAGCTCTGAAACTCGTAGTGTTATTCCCGAAATCTACAAAAGTATCAATGGTCTTATAATTACTTACTACTAATTCATTTGTGTCGCTGTACCAGGCTTCAGGATAAATTTCCCATTCCATGCGAACACTATCATTTTTGTTTTCATGAAAAAAGACTTCTGCATGACTTAACTCACCCGGATAAAAGACAATATTTTCATGTGCACCCTTATCATTTACTAACATATAATTCAATCTGCTTAGCTGCGGAGCAGTATCCGATTGAGCCCATACGGCCTCTATTGTATTAATCGCTTCGGATTTATAATCATTCTTAAAAAGGCTGAACCAGGTATGCGTCCGCTCCAGTTTTGATCCCCAGTAAAAAAACAAAGATCCAAGATTTGCCGAATTTCCATCACCCAAAACCATCTCACTTCTTGTTCTGTATAGGTCAGCTTTCACAGAACTTGTCGCTTCGACAGGTGCACCCCATGATGTAGTTTGTGATTCCCATGGCCCATCTGGGCCAAGTTCACTAAAAAAGTATGGTCGGGGCCCGAACAAAAAGAACGTCTGAGCTAAATGCCTGTTTACAAACATCGTATTTCCAAATGTATTAAAAGCGATTATATCCAGTTCCGGAGAATGAAAAAAAATACTGCTCATAGTTTTTCTGCCAGCTCCTATTATAGAAGTTGAAACCGGATGATTGGGGTCAGTTTCCTGAACAATGGATATAAGCTCATTGAATGTTCGAATAAAATCATTTTTCCGTAAAACCAGGGGATAGTTAATCTCATTACCCAGATTCCATATCAATAGTGCCGGGTGATCTTTATGCTCATACACCAGGTCTCTTATTTCTTGTTTTAGAATTAGGTTTTCATCTTCATCTTCGTATAAATCGTATTTAGTACTGTAGTATGGGACATAAATATCAACTATAACTGCTAAACCATGTCTGTGAGCTTCATCCAGCTTATATTGCAAATCTGCACTATCGAATACCCTTATCGTATTCCCACCTGCTTCTGCTAATTCTTTAAAATGAGAATCCCCTCCGGCCCCCCGTATAATAAAAGGCTCTCCATTTCTGATGAGCTGAAAACCTGATTCGCTTTTTTGCACATAAACCGCTCTGCTTTCATCAACAGGTTCTTCATTGTATAGACTACGTAGTGCAAATATCCCAACGATGGCTATTAAAACAATACATGCCGGGACTATGTAGATGAGTTGATTAATCTTCACTTTATTATTGACTGGTATTGAATTCGCCACTTATTTGTAGCGGAAAGATGCGCACTTTTAATGATAAGTTTCCAAGATAGAAATAATAAACATATTTCCATGAACCCTAAGAATTAATTGTTATTAACTACCGAGGTTTTGCGACATTACCTGAACCCCGAATTTGGTAGAATGACTTATTATTGCCAACGTCTAGTGTAGCTCGGATGTGGGGACCTCCATGGTGCGATGGTCAGAAACAGAACATCACTCATACTTTACCACAAAGAAGCATAAGGGGGGAATCAGTTTAGCCAAAAGTACAGGACTATTCTGACCGTAGTTAATCTTCTTCCTCCATTTCCTCTGCACCGGCGTTTACAGAAAATTGATTTGATTCCAGAATAGCCTTCAGCTTATTCAGCCCTTGTTCGTAATCTTCGCCAAGGCTTTGGTCGAAGTCGATGAACAACAAAAGCAAGTTTATCGGATAGGGCATGCTGCTTTCCATGCCCCACGTAACTTCGGTTAGGTTATCACCTGTCGGTTTGGTAACCATCCATGCTTTAGCTGTAGCTTCAAAAGGTTCCTGAAAACGCAGCTCATGATCGATCCTGTGGCCTTCCTCAATAGAAATTATTTCCTGTTCTCCTTTACCAGCATCCTCATTTCCTTCCCAGGCGTAAACAAACCCAACCGTTCCGTCTATGCCTGTGTAGGATTTTTTCATATCAGGATCCAGTGTGTTCCACTTAGTGAAATTATCGTGGTTCTGAACATATTTAAGGTAATTGAAGACCTCATCGACCTGACGTTCAATAGAAATATTTCGCTCAACCTGAATTTTATTATCTACAAAAAAAGCTGAAATCAGTGGTACTGCGATAAGCAGCACAAGAATAAGAAGGATGAGGCTTAAAACCCGGGAAAGATTCATTGCAGAGTAATTTGTATTCCAATCTAATTTAAATACATGAGACCAAACGCCTTACATCGCATAAATATATGCATAAGACTGGCTTATTTAAAATCAAAACCCCGGATATATTCATATCCGGGGTCGGAGCTCATGTATTACAAACGGGATAAAAATTATCAGGAAATATAGATATCAACCCTTCCCTCTGCGTTGGAAAGCACGTTTTCGTTGTACACTTCATAGTCGTTTTCTAAACTACGCTGTATGTCGGAACTATTTATTTCTGCCCATTTTTGCTTTACGCATTCAGGTATATTTCCAGATGCACTTTCTTTATGATAGCTACCGGCCGGAAGCGTAAAGGTATCAATTCCCTCAGGCTGGTCTTCACTATCGCCAACCGGCATGCCCATGTAATATCGAAACGGGTCTTGAGAAGTAGGCGGGCGGCGGGGCCTGTAGGAAACCAGAATAATTTCACTGCTGGTTTTTCCCTTGAGTTTATCCGCAATTCCTTCGTCCTGAAATCGCTGCCATAATTCTGCACGATCTTTTTCCGCCTGACCGTTAGTGGATTCTGTTTCCCGACCAAGGTCGATTCCTGCAAGCTTGATTTCGGGCTGTAATGCCGCGCTCATTTTCTTTTCCATGGTTATCTGTGGATTAGGTAAAACTGAATGTTACGAATTGAACTTTATCTCTTCAATTGGTAATGCGTATTAATCAGCTCAGTTTCTCACTTAGAAAGAAACCTCTTTTTATTTAGCTAAACGCGTTCATTTCCGGTTCCCTTTCCCGTATCTGCAGGTATTGCACTTCGACTGCTGTTTCCATTAGTTGTTTGACCGTGCTCAGCTTGGGTTTGCATCTTCATTTCGGAGGCATCACTGCCCGTAAGCGTTTGCTTCAGCCAGACGCTGAATGAGTTAACGATCAGATACAGACTCGGTACGATAAACAGGGTGAGGAACATGGAAACCAGCAGGCCGCCTACCACGGCAATAGCCAGCGGACGCATAAGCTCGGAGCCTTCACCCAGACCAATGGCCAAAGGCAGCATACCGCAGACGGTCGTAAGCGTTGTCATAAGTATTGGGCGGAAGCGTATTTTACCGGCTTCAACCACGGCATCAAAAGGCGCCTGATCTTTGCTGATGCCGATCTCGATGTACTCAACGAGCAGAATTGCATTGTTCACCACTATGCCCACAAGCAGGATAACGCCCAGAAGCACAGGCGCACTCAGGGTCGTTCCGGTGATTAGCAGCGCGGCTCCAACTCCGATAAGGGCAAGCGGCACGGCAACCAGAATTACAAGCGGATTGGCCAGGCGCTCATACTGCACGGCCATCACCACAAAAACGAGGAATATTGCCAGCAGGGTTACAATAAAAAGCGTCCGGTTTGTTTCCTGTATGGCTTCTTCTTCCCCGCCAAAAATCAGGCTGTAGCCCTGAGGGAGATCGTAACTCTCCATGCGATCACGAATGTGATTATTTACCGTACCCACATCAGAAACAGCGGGATTGACCTCGCCCTCGAGACGCATCACCCTTACCTGATTTTCCCGCTCAATATGAGCCGGACCGTCGGTGAGCCTGAACGATGCAATATCGGAAAGCGGCACCGGCCGGCCATCTTCACGAAACATCAGAATCTGACTCAGATCTTCATCATTTCTCACCACGTCACGCGGAAGCATTACCCTGATGTCGTACTCGGCGCTTCCGGTTGCAAAACGAGTGGGCACATCACCCAGAACGGCTGTGCGAACGGCGTCGCCCACATCAGCTATCTTGAGCCCAAGCGCAACGGCGCGCTCACGATCCACATCCACCTGCAGCAGCGGACTCCGGTCGTCTCTGCTGAGATCAAAATTAATCAGGCCCGGAATATCATCCAGCTCGAACAGCAGCTCGCGGCCAATCCGGTCCAGCACGTCCACATCATCCCCCACAATACCGATTGAAATCTGCGAGCCTGCCGGGTTGGTGCGGATTCCCGAAATACTCGGAGGTGATGCGTTTACCCGCGCGCCCGGAATGGCCAGGGAGTCAAGCTTGGCCTGCATCATGTCCACCCACTGATTGGGCGATAAATCTCTGCGCTGAGAAGCGGGCACCAGATTCACGCTGAACCGTGCTGTGCCCGGACGCTCCGAAATAACCCCACCCGAAAGGTGACCGCCAACTAAACTGAAGACGTTTTCGACATGCGGCATTTCGTCGATTGCTTCTTCGATCCAGGTGGCATATTCGTAGGTTGTATGCGGAGGCGCACCCGGCGGCAGTGCCATTCGTACTGAAAAGTTTCCGTCATCTACCTGTGGCAAAAACTCGTTTCCAAGATCATCCATCAGGTACAGCGTGCCGGCGAGCAGCAAAAAGGCCGAAACAACCAAAACCCACCGGAATCGCAGCACTTTCTGAAGCGTGTTTCCGTAAAAGCCTGTCAGTTTTCGCAGTCCGGAATTAAAGCCTCTGTTGAAACGGCTCGTTTCAAGTCCGCTTCGAAACTGTATTTTCGAAAGCAGCGCAGCCAGCATGGGAACAAGTGTGAGGGCGGCCGCAAGCGAAGCCAGAATGGCGAAGGAAATCGTGAGAATAAGCTCCTGAAATATCATGGCCGCGAGGCCGGTAATCAGCAGGAACGGAAGAACGGCAGCGAGGTTGGTCATGGTTGATGCCACCACGGCCGAGGATACTTCTGCGGCCCCCTCATGAGCGGCATCCTCTGGTGACTTCTTGAGCTCTTCGTTATGCCGGAATACATTTTCGAGCATCACAATAGCGTTGTCGAGCAAAAGGCCCACGCCCAGCGCGAGTCCGCCAAGACTCATGATATTAAGGGTGAGGTTTCCCATACCCATCATCGCAAAAGTAGCCATGATGGCGATGGGAATCGAAAGACCGATTACGAAACTTTTGCGCAGGCTGCCCAGAAATAAAAGCACCACAAGCATGGCCAGCACGCCACCGAGTATAGCCGCGGTACTTACCGCTCCAATAGAGCTGTTTATGAAAAATGACTGATCAGTAGTCGTTTGATAATTTATATCCCGGGGAATAAATCCACTGCCTTCGAGACGGTCCAGTTCGGAACGTACGCCTTCGATAACCTGAAGCGTGTTTGCATCGGGA
>PWID01000117.1 GCA_003555145.1 Balneolia bacterium
AACCAGCTGACGTAAGTTCCACCATCCGGGAGCAGCGCCATTTTGGGCTGAATCTGATCATCCGAACCTGTGGATACGGGCAGGTTGATATCGGCATCATCACTCCACTGTGCAGAAGCGTACGTAGTGAACGCAACAGTTATAAAAACACAAGACAGAAGAAGGAAAGAAAACCGGACAGTCGCAGTAGGAAGCATCATATAAAGTCATGTAAGTGAAGGCATTCGCTTGATTGAATCTGTGTAAAATATAGTAATAATAATTTGAAAAGGAGTGGGGTTAATGGCATGGCGTGCATCGCAGTGGACTATTTGGCATATTAAAGGGTGATGAAGCCCGGGATGGCATCACCCTTGGGATAAATAAATCGGTTTAGTTAAATATTAAGTGTATATTAAAGGCTTGGTAGTTTCAGATATGTCTCAAATGACGGATAATCATAGAATTATCCCTAAGCATACGGTCTGTAACCTGTTAATTAGTAGTTCAACTTAATAATTAGCGACGGGCAACACGGGTTAAGGGCTGTACTGAGTGTGAGATTGTAAGGAACAGTATGGTCCGGAATGCGAACCCGTGTTTGAGAAAAGACGAAGCCGCAGCGTCGAATCCCCGTTTTTGAGCGTTTTCCCGTATGGGAAGATTCAAAGAAATCCATGTGCAGATAATGCCGTGCCGTACTGATATAGCCCCTTTTCATTACGTGATACATGCAGGACCACCACGCCCGTCCGATCAATTATTAAAGTATACTATGTCTTTTTCAACATTTGCTGAGCTTGGTCTCAGCGACGCCGTTCTTCAGAGTTTAAGTAAAATGGGATTCGAAGAACCCACAGCCATTCAGGCACAAACCATCCCCCTTTTATTAAGTGGTCGCGACGTTCTTGGTCAGGCGCAAACCGGTACCGGTAAAACGGCCGCTTTTGCTATCCCTGCCGTAGAAAAAACCGACCCCAAGCAGAACAACGTACAGGTGCTTATTCAGTGCCCTACGCGTGAGCTTGCTATTCAGGTTACTGGTGAAATCCAGAAGCTTGGCGCCAATATCCGCGGACTGCAGGTTGTACCTGTTTACGGCGGTCAGCCTATTTCGCACCAGATTAAAGCCATCAGCCGTGGCGCACAGATTGTAGTTGGTACTCCGGGCCGTACAATTGATCACCTCAAACGCGGCACGCTGAAGCTCAATAACCTTAATATGGTTATTTTTGATGAAGCCGACGAGATGCTCAACATGGGTTTCCGTGAGGACATGGAAGAAATCCTGACCTACAAAAAAGGCGACGTTCAGATGCTGATGTTCTCGGCCACTGTTCCAAAGCCGATCCGCGAAATCATGAAGAAGTTCATGAAGAACCCGGAAAACATCACTATTGAGCGCACCGCATTAAGCACACCCGATATTGCTCAGTTCGTGGTTGAAGTTCGTGATTCAGTTCGTGTAGAGGCGATTTGCCGCTTCATGGATGTTAAGAATTTCAAGCTTGGCCTTATTTTCTGTAACACCAAACGACAAACCGAAGCCGTATCAAGCGAGCTTCAGGCACGTGGCTACTCCAGCGAAATCCTCAACGGGGATCTTAGCCAGGGCCAGCGCGATAAAGTGATGCAAAAATTTCGCAATGGTCTTCTCGATCTGCTTATCGCTACAGATGTTGCTGCCCGCGGTATTGATGTGGATGATGTAGATGTGATCTTCAACTTCGACATCCCCCAGGATCCGGAACACTATGTTCACCGTATTGGCCGTACCGGCCGTGCAGGCAAGTCTGGAACTGCTATTACGTTTGCTTCCGGCCGACGCATGAGAAGCATCCGCTTTATCGAGCGTGCTACACATAACGCGCTCGAAACCTTGCGTATGCCGTCCGTTAAGGATGTGGAAGAATCACGCCTTACCCAGCATATGGATGAGCTGAATTCCACGCTTGAAAAAGGCAGTCTGAAACCGTTTATAGAGCAAATCGAAGCTATGGTAAACGATACCTATAGCACGGTTGAAATTGCTGCTGCGCTTCTTAAAATGCGTATGGAAGAGATGGAGAAAAACCGTCCGGGACTTGATGCTAAAGTCGACAGTTATGCTCCTGAACCATCATGGGGCGGAGACTCAGGTGATCGCCGTGGTGGTGGCGGAAAAGGAAAAGGCAAAGGTAAATTCGCCAGTAAAGGTGGAAGAGGCCGTTCAGATTCCCGCAGTGACGAAAACATGGTGCGTCTGCGTTTTAACGTAGGTCGTAAAGATAAAGTTAGCCCGGGTGATCTGGTTGGCGCAATTGCAGGAGAATCGGGAATTCCTGGCTCTGTAATCGGCCATATCGATATCCAGCAGAGTTTTAGCCACGTAGATGTTCCTTCGGAGCATGTGCCTCAGGTGGTTTCAGTAATGAACCGCTCTAAGGTGAAGAAAAAGTCTGTAAGCGTGAAACCTGCCTAAAGGCAAACATCACCCTTAACAACAGTTTAGAAGATATTCAGGCTGATGGATTTACGAATCTGTCAGCCTGATTTCGTTTATAACGGTCTTGTGGGCATCTTCAAGCACGTCTATCAGTATGTCGTGCAGGGTAGATGTGTACCAGCGGCCGGATTCGGAGCGAAGGTGCTCGGCGTACTTTTCAAGATACTCGATATTGGCGTCGCGAAAGGTGTACAACATGCTTATAAGGATGTACTGTCCAATCTGTTGATCCAGCTGGGCGCGAATCATTTCTGAGGTGCTTTTGAACTCCTGCTCGCTCATCCTTTCATCAGGCGGGTTTTCGGCAGCGTTAGCTGTTAAAAGAAGGTTGGAATAAAGTGCATGCAGAATAGAGGCCGTATTTTCCAGAGCCCGGGTTTCGCTCATTAGCGTTTGTACCAGATCGATACGGACACTGTTGGTATCATCCTGTGGATCGAAAGATGATGCAAAATCCTGAAGTTCAGCATCTGTGGCGTTAGATTCACGTGTTTCGTATTCCAGAATGTGCTGTCCGGTATCGGACTGGAGAAAAACTATAATGGATACGGCATAAGACCGATCCAGCCTGGCTTGGAGGTTACTGCGATATTGTTCTACAAGCCGCTCTCCGTAAAAACCGGAACGTAACAAGTTTTGCACTTTAACCGCCTGGTCGGGGTTGAGCTCCTGTTCATCGTCTATACTGTCGCGGATGCCGTACCACACGTCGAGCAATGAGCTGTCGAATCCCGACGCCTGCATTAACGCATCGACCAGCTGTTCGTCGTTCATAGAGGCCGGATCACCGTCCTGAGCATGTAAAGGGTCCGGCGCAGAAAGCAAGATTGCTGCAATAAAACATATCGCCCCAAAAATAAGCATGCTGCCTGCCGATACGGTTAAGACAGATTCTTTATGAGGGTCGCTATGCTGTAAAGGGCTCATTTTGAGACCGGAATTTCGAGTCTCGTATTTTCCCACTCAATCACAAGATGACCGCTTGTATCGTTGGTTTTCTCAATTGAGATGGTGAAAAGATCGGTGTATTCGACCGCTTCGCCCGCTGGAATAGTAAAGCGGGCAAGATCGTAATCCCGGTTGTAGGCATAGGAGCCCCACTGGCCAAGCTGTTTGTTTAGTATGATGGTCCAGTTGTTCTGGCCTGGAATAGTGAACAGGGAATAGGTTCCGGGTTCTAATTCCTGATCACCAAAATTAATGCCACCGGTTAGAGTAATCTCGGTGGCTTCGTTTGCTCCGGTGCGCCAAACCTCTCCAAAAGGCACGAGGGAGCCGAAAATCTCACGATCACGGGCGTACGGACGGCCATAAATAACTTTTACGTATACATCACCAATCATCGCTCTGCTGAGGCCAAGTGGGCTCTGGCGTGGTTCGGGAAGTGATTGTCCATGAGCTGGCGCAGCAAGGAATCCTACAGCTAGTAAGGAAAGAAAAAACAGTAAGCTAAGTTTCATATAACAGAATTAACGTGATAGATCTGAGACCTGTGTTCAGAAGGTTCTAATTGAAAGTAATTTAAATATCGGAAGTTTAGAAACAATCATTTAAATGAATAATTGCTTCATAAAGAACAAGGTTATACCCGGGAAGCATACCATTTGTTCTGTATAACCTTATGTGAAACGACTGGAAACGGTGTTCATGTATACAAAAAAAGCTCAGTCCGAAGTGAACTGAGCCTTTTCTTTACATAGCGAATATATCGTATAAAACGAATTTATCTCTGGTGGAATCGCTCGCTTGCCACACGCTCCAGCTCTTCCCGGTGGCTTGGATGGGCGATGTCGATAAGTGCACGAGAGCGTTGGTGCATGTTTTTACCATACAGGTTGGCTACTCCATACTCGGTTACCACATAGTGCATGTGGGCACGTGTGGTAACCACGCCGGCGCCCTGTTTGAGGAACGGAACAATCCGGCTGATGCCTTTGGCGGTTATAGAAGGTAACGCAATAATGGGTTTTCCGCCTTCGGAAAGCGAAGCCCCTCTAATGAAGTCCATCTGTCCGCCTACACCGGAAAACTGGTAAGTTCCGATGGAATCTGCGCAGACCTGCCCCGTAAGGTCGATCTCGATAGCGCTGTTTATAGCTGTAACTTTGGGGTTACGACGAATTACGGCGGTATCGTTTACGTATGCAATGTTAAGCATAGCCACCAGCGGGTTGTCGTCTACGAAATCGTATAGCTTCTGTGTGCCCATTACAAAACCACTCACAATTTTGCCCGGGTGGATTTTTTTTAAGCTGTTATTGATCACACCACTTTCAACCAGAGGAATCACGCCATCAGAAAACATTTCGGTATGGATACCAAGGTTTTTGTGATGAGTGAGAGATGCCAGAACTGCATTTGGAATTGCGCCAATACCCATCTGAAGCGTGGCTCCGTCTTCGATAAGCTCCGCTACGTGCTTACCAATAATAAGTTCCTGATCGTTGGGTTCACCTGGTTCGTGAATGTGAAGCTGCTGATCAGTTTCAATTGCAAAGTCGATCTGGCTGGTGTGTATGAGACCGTCTCCGTGAGTGCGGGGCATTTGTTTGTTAACTTCAGCTATAATGTACCGGGCCGATTTTATGGCAGCAGGCGTTACATCAACTGAAGTGCCGAGGGAACAAAACCCATGCCTGTCTGGTGGCGAAACGGTAATAAGAGCGACATCAATGGGCAATACGCCTCGTGTAAACAAATTGGGAATCTCACTAAGGAAAACCGGAACATAATCTCCGCGGCCTTCACGAATTGCGTCGCGAACGTTAGCTCCTACGAAAAGCGTGTTGGTAAAAAAGCTCTCGGCATACTCTGGTTTTGTGTATGGCGCATCGCCTTCTGTATGGAGATGCACTATTTCAACATTCTTCAGCTCCGGGGCCCGGGCGGCCATGGCGTGTATAAGCTTTGCGGGAGCAGCAGCTACGGACTGTATAAAAACTCTCTGATTTGATTGAATGATGGATACAGCATCGATCGGATTGTCGAATATTTTCATAAAAGAAATTAAATAGTCATTATCTGGTAAAGCAAGACAAGCTTGTCGCTTTTACTTCAGGCACTTAATAAATTGGGGCAGCTAACACAGCTGATTTAAAATATAATATACGTATTAAAATATATTTAGTTCAATAGGCTGCGGCTCTTTGATTTAAGTAGTCAGATAAATTAAGGCATAAAAAAACGCCCGTCATATTACATATATAACGGGCGTTAGAGACCAGAAAGGTTTTTTCCGGATTATAATACTGCTGAGTTTACAACAATATCACCTTCCATTGAAGCATGTGGTGCGCAATTATATGTGGCTACCCAGTCGGCAAGATTACCGGTAAGGGTAAAGGTAATAGTTCCATTTTCTTCGTCAACCACTACGTTTGCAGGTTCGTAGTCTTGTAGATTTCCGTTACCGGCTGCAGCAATAAGAATATCGCCATCAGCGTCTCTGAGTTGAAACGGATGGTTGCCGGCTCCAAGGTTAACGAGTTCATAACGAAGTCCTTCCTGCAGGGTGATGGTAGCGTTCTCAACACCAGTATCAGCTGAAATTCCTTCACCGTCGATGGATTCTACAACCCAGGCAGAAGAACCAACATTATTGATTGTAATGGTACCATTAACTTCAGCTTCACCACCGCCGCCTGGAATAAGTACAGAGTCAATTACATGGATTACACCGTTTGTTCCATCGTTGTCGGCTGAGGTTACAACAGCAGAATCGTTTATCGTTACAACGCCTTCTGTAATACCTACGGTGAGTTCTCCACCGCCAAGCGTTGTAATGGTCTGGCCATCCTGCAGGTCGCCGGAAAGAGCACGGGCATCCACAACGTGGTAGAGAAGCACTTCAGTAAGTTCTTCAATACTAAGGCCGTCTACTACATCCTGGATAGCTGCAAAAGCATCGTTGGTTGGAGCAAAAACGGTGAATTCAGCATCCGGATCGGATAATGCACCAGCTAAATCTGCTGCAACAACTGCATCAACAAGAGCGCTCAGGAAATAGCGTTTTTGGGCGTTATCTACTACAGTTCCGAAAGCGTCCGGAATAAGTACCTGATCAATGACGTGAATAACGCCATTTGAGGCCAGAACATCTGCTGTGGTTACGGAAGAGTTCCCGTTTATGTCCACATTCATGCCCTGAGCAGTAATGAAGATTTCCTCACCGTTAAGTGTTGCTACAGACTGCTGAGGCTGAAGGGCTGCAGAGCCTACTTCTGCTTCGAGTACGTGGTAGGTTAAGATTTCGGTAAGCTGCTCGTCGGTAAGACTTGCAAGAAGACCATCGGGAAGTGCATCGAATGCATCGTTGGTTGGAGCGAATACTGTAAACGGTCCTGCGCCTTCAAGTGCGCCAACTAGATTAACTTGTGTAAGTGCACCAACAAGTGTGGAAAAGTTGTCGTCTTCAACGGCGATGTCTACAATTGTTGGTTCCTGCGGATCAACAGCGCTGGTAGAAGTTGTGCTGTCGCATGCGCTTGCCAGGAAAGCAAGCGATATTATAGCTAATATATACTGAAATAATTTCATCTCTGGGATTAGTTAGTAGTGGTTGGTTGTTGTCTGTGTATGAATGACACCCTCAAAAAGAAAAATGACTAGCATGTAGTTCCTTAAAAAGTGGAATTACAGCTTGTAACATAACATAAAGGCAGCTTGATGAAAGCGGTTGAAAAGGCAACTAAGCGTATGTACTGCATAGGTTTTTGTATATTATCTGAGGCTTAAAATATCAGACGATAATCCTGCTCTGCCTTTACAAGCTTTTTCAAGACTCCACTTAAAGACTTTAAGAAATGAGCTTAGTCTCTGTAGAAAACAGCTTTAAAATCGCTCCAGGTAAAGGATGAACCGGATCCATTATCGGTCCATGAGGCAATGGACCAAAGCCCGCTTTCATCCTGAACCAGATCCATAATAAAATTACCGGTAGCCACATTGGGCACGCTGGTTGATGTGCGGTTATGAAAAACGCTGAGCGAATAAGAGGCTGTTATCCGTTCACCGCCGTCAGGCAGCGTTGTTCGCTGCTCGTTGGATAGCTGAAGCACATGGCCGCTCTGGTTCTGAGCGGAGGCTCTGAGGTTGTTGAAATACGTTTCTTCATCTTCTGTCGACCAGCTTTGCCAGAGTTGAGGATCGTTGTCCAGGGCAACGGAAGCCGGGGTAAATTCGAATGATTCTTCATTTAGCGAACGAATGTAGTTCACCGTATTAAGATTTGCCACAGCCGACTGCATGTTGCTGATTACCAGCTCCGGCCGGTCGGGCTGCTGAAATCCTGATCCCGTGCCTGCGCCGGGCTCTTCGGCACCGCGTGTCTCGAATATACCGCATCCGGAAAGTATAAAGCCCGCAAGCATCACAAAAGTGATGATAAGAAAGGTTGCTATATGCTTTTCAGAGTTTATCATTCCAGTCGGAAGGTACATCAATTGCATAGTTAACATCAAGGGCAGGGATGCGGAGTACCGAGCTCTGCAGGCTGATAGCCGTATTTTGCAGCAGGTTTCCACCATCGGACCGGTAAACATCATCATCATAAACAGGAAAACCCAGTGCGGCCAGATGCAGCCGTATCTGATGCGTCCGCCCGGTTACGGGTTCGCACTGAATGATAGAACGTGCGGGTCCCCGCTTTATCGTCCTGAATTTGGTAAGCGCCTGTTTGCCGTCTTCAGCGCAGGTAAACCGGTAGCCCTTTTCGCGCCGGATTCCAAAATCGCAGCTGAATGCATCATCCTTCGGAACACCATCACAAAGGGCGAAATAGGCTTTCTCTACATCACCATGCTTAAAAGCCAGTGAAGCTTTGTGACTGAATTCAGGATTTTTTCCAATGAGCATCAGCCCGGAAGTAACCGAATCCAGGCGGTGAATAATATGCAGCGGGCCGTCGGTCATTTCGCCCAGTATTTCGATGAGGGTATTTTTTTGATAGCGACCGCCGGGATGGACCGGCATAGGCGCCGGTTTATAAACTATCAGCCAGGAGTCGGTTTCCTCGAGTATGCGAACCGCGTCTGGCACCGATGGTTCGGTAACCCTGGGATTGTGGTGCGAAATTAAATCACCCTGCTTCAGCAGCGTTTCCGGAAGGGCAGGGGCGTCGTTACAAAGGATTCGGCCATCATTGATGCGTTCTTCCCAGCCGGATGAGCTTCGGAATGGAAACCTGCGTAGCAGAAACACCAGAAGCGGCATTCCGGTTTCGGGCGGCTTCACCCTGAATGTATACGTAAACGGATAGGGTGCTACAATGCGAACGGGCTTCGAATCAGCCTTCGCTGACTTCCCGCTCCTTGAATTCATTTCCAAAATAGTTGTACCACTTTCTGAATGGAGCGAAGGCGTTTTCCTCGTTAAAAGGTCGCTTGAACGGATGGTTTTTGCACTCTTCGCTGCAGGCACCTTCCATCTGGCGCGCGCCTTCTTCGGAGCAGATAAAGAGCCGGTTGCACTCCATATTCGCGCAGTTAATGTACGTATCGGCTGGTTTTCCGGTAATTTCGCAATGGGAAACAGGCTCCTCGTGATCCGGGTTTACCGGCACCACAAGGCGGTCGTCGAATACAAAGCACTTGCCCAAAAAGTGAGCCCCGCCGGTTTCTTTGGCATAGTTGAGGATGCCACCGTGCAGTTGGTTGACATCCTGCCAGCCTTTTTTCTTCATAAGTACAGAAAACTTCTCGCAGCGGATGCCGCCGGTGCAGTACATGAGTACTTTCTTGTCTTTGGGGATTTCACCCTCAATATCGTCCAGCCACTGCGGGAAATCGTAGAAATTCTTTAGGTCGGGCTTAAGGGCCCCTTCAAAATAACCAACCTTACTCTCATAGTTATTTCGGGCATCGATAACCACAAAGTCCTCGCCCGACTCCATAATGGCTTTCCACTCGTGCGGGCGCAGCCGACGGCCGCCTTCTGTATTCGGATCCAGGTCGACAGGGCTTTTGAGGGTAACTATTTCCGGACGGATTTTTACGCTCAGCTTTGCGAAAGGAATCCGGTCGGCTTCATCTTCTTTAAACTCGGTGTTTTCGAAACCGGGCTTAGAGCAGAGTTCGGCCTTGTACGCTTCGGTAGCCTCGTGCGGGCCGGATACGGTTCCGTTGATGCCTTCTTCAGACAAGTAAATACGCCCTTTAAGGCCCTGAGCCTTGCAAAACGCCTTGTGCTCAATCAGAAACTGATCGGGGTTTTGAATCGGGCTGAAATTATAATACAGTAATACGGGGAACATATTGGTTGTTTTTCGAATAATACTAATGCTCTTTCGATGCTAAAAAGCTGCAGCTGATGCCGGATTGTGGGTTTGCGGCTGATGAAAGGGCGTGTTGTTCACAACAAATTAAAATACGGAAAAAGCGTCTTAAAACGTAACTTACACAACTACGAATCATCTCACCCTATATTGCGAATCATGGAATGCCGCCACCACGTACTGCCTGCTGTACCGTCGTTTGCCCCGGTTGGGCGCGCGGTTCTGGCTATGGTGTTTTTGGTTCTGGTGATGTCATCTGGCCCTAACTCCGTTCTGAATGCGCAGCACCTTTCGGATTTGCCCCAAACCCCATGGACGAGCTGGCTGCAGCAATCGCAATCCCGCCTGCTTGAAACTTCTCCGGACAGGTTTCCGCGCTGTCTTACCACGCATGTCTCCGAACATATCCGTTCACAAAAAACACCGGTTGCAGAATTTGAAACTCTTTTCCTATCTCCTCACGTCTTTGATTCAGAAAACAGCTATCAATCGCCCGGTGGCGGCTATCTGATCTGGTACGACCTGGAGGGTGAGCACGCCGTCCCCCCGCAGGATGAAAGCGGCAGCGGCATTCCCGACTGGGTGGAAATGGTGGCCGCGGCTGCGGATTCTTCGCGCGCTTTTTATCGCGACAGTCTGGGATTCAAAGATCCGATAGTTGAGCTTTCAACCTATAATATCTATATCCGCAATCTGGGATTTTATGGCTTCACGGGTCTTGAAGGCGGCGGCCAGACGGGAACTCCGTTCAGCGTTATAGATTCCACATTCGACTGGATTCCCGGTAATGATGCCGAAAATGAGGCTGTTGGAGCTGCTCAGGCTACCGTAGCTCACGAAATTTACCACAGCATACAGTTTGCCTACAACCAGTGGCAGGGCCCGACCGGCGATACAAGCTGGCTCGAAATGGACGCCCTGATGGCCGAAAATCAGGTTTTCCCGGACGTGAAGGAGTATCTCAACTTCATAGGAGAAGCCTCCATTTTTCGTACTCCTGCGCAGGGTACACCCGTGGCTTATGAGCACGCCACCTGGCTGATGTACTTCACCGAGTCTGTGGCATCCGATTTTATGCGTCACGTTTGGGAGCGTATAGAAATGCAGCCCGAAGCCGGGATGGAGAACATCATTCGCGATGAGCTGGGCGTGCGAGGGCTTGACTACGATCAGGAAATTGTGAATCTGCATTTGTGGCACATCGCATCAGGGGCGTGGAGCAGAGAGGGTTTCGGATTTGCTGATGCGCATCGCTACCCGACTTCGTTCAAACGCTCCCAGCGCATCACCCTTCCTACAGAGCCATATTCGCTTTCATCAATTACAGCAAATGCGGCCAACTACTACGCCATTGTGCCTCAGAGTCCGTTTGTTGGGAATATGCTGTCCGCATTTTTTGCTTCTGCGCCCGAAACGGGCTGGGGCATCATTGCCTACAATAACGACGGCTCGGTGCAAACGGCGCTTCCCGATAACCCCGAAGGTCGACATCCCGCCCTGTACGCCTCTGAATGGGAATGGAGTGAGATTGAGCAGCTTGGCGTGGTCGTTGTAAACAGCAGCGAGCTAACCTCTAATATTCATCAGCTGTTGGTGAGCAATCAGGAGAATATTGAACAAATTCGTTATGGTGATGTGAACGAGGACGGACTGATTCGGGAACAGGATGCAGTATCGGTGCTGGAAAATGCAGCTGGTGTACCACATCAAAACGGTGAGCTGCTGTTTGCCCGGCATTATGCCGCTGATGTGAGCGGAAACGGGCAGATAACGGCTTTTGATGCAGGCCTTATTTACCGGGCTTCATCCGGCTTCGGAATGACCTTCCCGGCTGATATTAGTGAAAGCGGATTTGGTCCGGATTTGCCCCGCTTTAATATAAATGGTGAAGGCGCGGCCTACCCAAGTGCTGTTTTTGGGTCCGGACGGCATCACCCTGCAACGGCAGAGATTGTTGTTGAGCTGCAGGCCGAATCGCTCTTTCGGGGCGAGGAGGCTCTTGTAGACGTGGTAGTAAGCGGTATGCCGGAGCAGGCGCTTTCGGTAGAGCTAACGCTGTTTTTCCCGGCATCAATTCTTGAGTTTCAGGAGGTGTTGAGCAGCTTTTCGAACTTTGGGGAAATTATTCAGGCGCATGCTGTAGAAGAATCCGGAAAGGTGAAGGTGGTCTGGGCTTCGAATCAGTATGCGGGCAACGGCCTGCTGGGCACGCTGGTGTTCCAGATGCTGGATGATGGCAGCCCCGAGGGGGTTCCAACTATGGCGCTCATTAACGAAATTGAGGCCGAATATGAGCTTATTCCGGTCACTTTCGACACCGAGCCCGGCGAGCCGGTGAGCACCGAGCCGGATCCGGCAATCCAGATTCCCGACAAGACTACGCTTGGCGCGGCCTATCCGAACCCGTTTAATCCGGTTACTATTATCCCGCTGGAGCTTTCCGAACCTTCGGATGTGAGCCTTCGTGTGTATGATTCGGCCGGCCGGCTGGTTGTTACACTTAGCTCCGGAATCCGTCTTCCTGCTGGTCAGCACGCCTTCCAATGGGATGCCGCCGGTTTTGCCTCGGGCGTATACTTTTTACTAATGGAAGCTAAAGGCGCCGGTGAATCCGGTTCCGTGGTACGCAATTCGCGCAGTATTACGCTTCTGCGATAATCGTAGAAAACTCATCAGTAACTTCAGAACTCATCAGGGTTTCTAAAACCTGGATGAGTTAGTTATTAGCTGAAAGCGTTGATGAGTTATTGACGAAGCCCGAATTTTCGTATTATGCAGTAGTTGCGGGGCTGAGAGAAGATTCCAGTCCCGATGCCATCACACTTTGTTAACGGGAATCCAGCTTTTGAGTTCTATTTCGGAAAAACGGCCATCACCTGGCTCAGAGCCTGACTTTAGGGATGATCTGGTTCAGGATGATGAATACATTGAGGAGCTGAAGAAGCAGGCGCAGATGCATCGGGAGGGGCGGAAGAAATCGCCCTATAAGATCGATCCGCTTGCGCCGTATAAAGGTGTTTTCCGTCGTTTTTTCCTGATTAACCGGCACGTGATAGGCCTGTTGCTTGGCGGATTATTAGCCTACCGCAACTCCATGCCCCGTGACCGCAAAAAAGGTTTGCGCTCTTTTTGGGTTCGCTTTTTCTCCCTGCTTTTTACCCCTTTCGTAAAAAAAGAACTTCGCAGCGCTCCCTTTCCGGTACAGCTAAGAAAGCGACTCGAAATGCTTGGTCCTACCTACATCAAGCTTGGACAGATTCTGGCGCTGCGTGAGGATATTCTGCCAAGAATTGTGACGGAAGAGCTGAAAAACCTGCTCGACCGACTGCCAGAAGTTCCCTTTGACGTAATGGAAGAACTAATCCGGTTTAATCTTGATCAGAAGCTGGAAGATGTTTTTACCTATATCGATCCCGAGCCGCTGGGTTCTGCCTCTATCGGTCAAACGCACGTAGCCGGTTTATTTACCGGAGAAAAAGTTGTAATTAAGGTGGTTAAGCCCGGTATACGGGACACTATTCTCACCGATATCAACCTGCTAAAACTGCTTGGCTATTTTCTGGAAATCATCATCCCGCAGTATCAGCCGAATCGCCTTATTGATGAATTTTGCAGCTTCACTGCCAAGGAAGTTGATCTGGTAAACGAGGCTGATAATGCCGAAACCTTTCAGGTGAACTTTACCGATTATCCGGGCGTGGTATTTCCAAAAATTTATCGGGAATTCAGCAATGAGAATATGATGGTAATGGAGTTGCTTGAAGGCTTCAAGCCTGGTGATTCGAAAATGGAATACCTCACCGATAAAGAAAAGCAGCAACTGCTGTACAACGGGGCTGCGGGTATTATCCGGATGTTATACAAAGATGGCTTTTTCCATGCAGATCTCCATCCTGGTAACCTTTTTATTATGAAGGGCGGTAAAGTCGGTTTTATAGATTTGGGTATGGTCGGCCGTTTCGAGGAGCAAACCCGCCGGCAGATGCTGTATTATTTCCATGCGCTCGTGAACGGCGATATCGAGGGCGCAGCGCGCTACCTTACGGCCATGGCGAGCTTAGGCAAGGGCGGAAATCTGCAGCAGTTTCGCAGAGGTGTGACCGATTTGCTGCGCCGGTATTTTCAGCAGGCCAAAACGGGTCGCTTTAGTATGGGTAAAATGATTGTGGAATCGCTGGGTATTGGCGCCCGCCATCGGGTGTTTTTCCCGGTAGAAATGACGCTCATGGTGAAAGCGCTGGTAACATTTGAGTCTGTAGGTGGAATGCTCGATCCCAAAATAGATGTGCCGGATCTATCCCGCGAACACATAGCCAGAATATTTGAAGAGCAGTTTAGCGTTCGTGCCCTTACAAGAGAATTTGTGCGGGGAGCGCCGGAGTTTATAGATGTGGCCGTGCGGTTGCCCAAAATCTTTGCCGACTATATGCGGCAGCTGGATGAAAATATGAGTAACCCACATAACGATAATCCACTTGAAGGTCTGAAAAGCGCCGTGTTGGCCGGAGCCTGCATTGTGGGTGGCGTAATTGCAGTGGTTCTGAACGGGCCGGTGGTACTTTGGGTGGTATTGTTCGTGCTGGGTTTTCTGCTGTATCTTTTCGGGGAGTAGATGCAGGAAGTTTTATGACTGTAAATTTCAACAGGTACTGTGCAGATCGCGGACTGAAAATATTTTTAACCTGAAATGAACATTCTTATTTGCTGCAACGGCAGGCCGCCTTCCGGGGGACTTCTTTCAAAACTAAAGGCTGATGCCGAATGCATCATCGCGGCCGACGGCGGTGCCCGAACGCTGATTGAAGCGGGCATAAAGCCGGACTTCATCACCGGAGATATGGATAGCTTTGGTACGGAAACGGGTGATGCGCTCCCGGACGGAATCATCCTTCTATCCAACCCCGATCAGGAAACCAACGATCTCGAAAAGGCCCTTAAGCTGGCTAAAGAAAAGGGCGGAAGCCGGATAGTTATATGTGGCGCAACCGGATACCGGATTGATCATACGCTCAAGAACCTTTCCGTGATGTTGCAGTTCCAAGGCTCGTTTTCATCCATCGTGATTATTGATGACCATGCGGCTTGCATCATGCTGCCGAAAAAGTTCAGCATGAAACGTAGGCCGGGTTCACCCGTGTCGCTTTTTCCCATGTCGGGCCGTGTGGATGGCATTACGACCTCGGGTTTGAAATACAGCCTCAGCAATGAGTTTATGGAAAACGGCGTTCGCGACGGCTCCTCGAATGAAGCCGTTTCTGAAGACATCACCATAGAATACAAGAGCGGCGCGCTGCTGCTCATAATCCCGGTGGAATGGCCTTTACCCTTTTAGACTGGATTCCATTAGTACTGTATTTCGGGATGCTGGGCTGGTTCACCCTTCGCAAGAAATACATCGATCACGGCTCCGATGAAACGGCCTATCTTTTATCCGGAAGGCGCCTAACTTTGCCGGCTTTTGTGGCGACTTTGGTAGCGACCTGGTATGGCGGCATTCTGGGCGTGGGCGAGTACACCTATACGGCCGGCGTTTCACAATGGCTGCTTTTTGCCTTCCCGTACTACGTGTTTGCCATTGTTTATGCGGTGGTGCTGGCCGGAAAAATCCGGAGCAGCAAAGCCCTTACCATTCCCGAGGCGCTGGGTGAAACCTACGGAAAGAAAACCGGTATGCTTGGCGCGGCCGGCGTTTTTGTTCTGGTGAGTCCGGCTCCCTACATTTTAATGCTCGGCGTTATCGCTCAGCTGATAACAGGCAGCGATGAATGGTTATTTTACTCAGTAGCCGTGGCCTTGTTTTCCGTCGTCTATGTAGGAGCCGGCGGTTTTGCGGCTGTGGTCCGGACTGACTGGCTGCAGGCGGTGCTTATGTACGGCGGGTTTTTTATGATGATAGGCTTCGCCTGGCAGTACGCGGGATCCCCGGTCGAAATGTGGGGGCAGCTGCCGGAACTACACCGCGATTTCACCGGAGGCTACAACCTGAGCTACATTTTTGTATGGTTTTTCATCGCCATGTGGACTTTTGTGGATCCCGGATTTCATCAGCGCTCGGCAGCAGCGGAAAGTCCGGAAACGGCAAGAAAGGGGATTCTTATCTCGGTGCTGTTCTGGTCGGTATTTGATGCGCTCACTCTTCTTGCGGGTCTGTATGCGGTCGTAATTCTGGGCCCTGAACTTGGTAATCCGATTGCGGCATTCCCCGAACTGGCAGTAACTCTTCTTCCAGCCGGCCTGCTCGGTTTGTTTGTTACGGCCCTCATAGCCATCATTATGTCAACGCTGGACAGTTTCCTGTTTCTTTCGGGTCAGACGCTGGGCCGGGACGTGCTCAAACAATACGTAACCGGAGTGAATCCGGTGCGCCTCACCCAAATCGGAATCCTGATTGCGGCAGTGCTAGCCGTTTTTATGATATTTCTGTTTCCCAGCGTTATTGAGCTTTGGTATGTAATCGGCAGTCTCATCATTCCGGCTATGCTATTGCCCGTTCTGGGCATTTACCTGCCGTTTTTGCGCTATGGAAAAGGATTTGCCGTTTGGTCTGTTAGCGGCTCTTTTCTAACGGCGCTTGGCTGGCTGGTGATGGGCGTACAAACTTCAGAAGAGCTTTATTCGTACGCATGGCTCGGCGTGGAGCCGTTTTATCCGGGGCTTTTATTTTCTGTGGTGGTGCTGTTAATCAGCCGGCTCAGGACTCGGTGAGCAGGTGGGACAGGTTGAGCTTGTGGATGGGAATAAGATAGCTGAGTTCGAACGCATCTTTGTGAATATCCAGCTCGCCGGTGCCCCGAAAGTCTACGATGCAGAATGTATCGATAATGTTCAGAACTTCGCCAATGCCGTAATACTGGGGCGACGGACCGTAGTACACCAGATCGCCGACCGAAATGCTGTTCCTGGCACGGTAGTGATATGGAAAAATGACCGGAAGCCGGTCGAAGCGATATGAAAGTTTCTTAGTAGCCATAGAGGTTGCAAAAATACAAATTAATCAGCTTCTGTAAACTACCTTGAAGCTTCTTTGTTGTGCACCAGTCTGCTCAATATGGATATCGATTCGCTGTTCAGGTAAAAGTCCGGCTATTTTTTCGGGCCATTCTATCACACAGATGCCATCACCATACAAATAATCTTCGGTGCCGATTCCGCGCGCTTCATCAAGCGACTCAATGCGATAGGCATCAAAGTGGTAGATTGGAATACGGCCGTTATATTCCTGGATCAGTACAAAAGTGGGGGAATCCACATCCGAAGGGTCTATGCCAAATGCTGAAGCAAAACCTTTTACAAAATGGGTCTTTCCTGCGCCCAATGTTCCGTAAAGGCAGATGATATCGCCTACTTCGCATTCCGAAGCCAGCTGCCGGGCAAAAGAGAAGGTTTCTTCGACCGAATCAGTAATTTTTGTGCGTTCTTTATTCATGTTAAGTGTGTAGTGAGATTCGTGTGTAAATCTGGTACAGATATCATTCCAGAGCGGTGGCAATGCCGAACGTAAATGTAATTATGCTGTTGTAAGTATAGATAAGTTATTTATCTTTACTCGCTGTGAAACCCCGATTTAGCGGGCATGGTATATTAATTAATTAAAGCAGACAACTACAGAATGAAAGCCTTTCATCCAGCTAATCTCCTTGTGCTATTTGCAGCCGGCCTTATGATTTTTTCGGCCTGCGCAACAGCCGATAATGCCAACGATAACCAGGAAGATGCTCCTCAGCGCATTATGGCTGATTATCCTGATGTCGATTTTTATATTTCTGAAAATAACATCGAGAATTTCGAGCTACCCGACGGTACACCAATGCCGCTAGTTCTCATTCCCGGGGGAAGTTTCCTTATGGGTCTGGACAATGCAGATCCGTTTGGTTTACAGCCGGCCGGTAAGGTACGGATTTCTGTGAATGCTTTTATGATGGGGCATACACAGGTTACGAACCGACAGTACCGGGCGTTCCTCAGCTCTCTTGACGGTGGAAATCGTGATGCTATGCTTCCTGACTCGGTGGCCTGGACGAACGAAATCGGGGTGCCATGGGGATCGTATTTCTGGTCCGAAGATTTCGAAGACTATCCTGTGGTTGCGGTAACCTGGGATCAGGCTCAGGCTTTTGCAGATTGGGCGGGCGTAAGATTACCTGCAGAATCTGAGTGGGAATACGCTGCGCGCTCCGGCGTGAGTGGACGTATTTTCCCGTGGGATGGCCTTGATGTGCGTCACCGCGAAACAGGACAGCTGTTGGCTAACTTTGCTCCAGGAGGAGATTATGGTCAGGATGGTTATGTGATAACCTCTCCGGTCGGTGCGTTTCGCCCGAATAATTTCAGGTTGTACGATATGGCGGGCAACGTGGCAGAATGGTGCGAAGATGCCTATACGCCATCATATTCTGCGCTTACTCGTTCCGGTTCTCAGTTGGTAACACCTGTTTACAGAAGCGATCGCGAGAGCCGCCGTATTGTGAGAGGCGGAAGCTGGGCTTCAACGGATTTCTTTATTGGCGTAGGCGTTCGTGATTTTCGTCAGAAAGACCACGCCTCACCAAGAATTGGATTCCGTGTGGCACGTTCGGTTTCCAACCCTGCTATGCTACTCAATCAGCCTCAGGATTAAGACCCGAGTTTGTGGCGGAAGTACTTCTGAGTACTAATTTAGCATTACTGTATACACACGATTTTAGAGCCGGAGCGGGACTGCCTTCTCCGGCTTTTTTGTACCATATAGCAGATAAACCGAAATTATTTTGAAGCAGTCCCGAAATAATTTATTTTAAGTCCTCATTAAAAAAGAGCCTGAACGGGCCCATATTTTGAGGAAGTGCAGTTATTATTAAAGGATAAGCCCGTTAGCTAAAGATCGTAGTTCACTACTAAACAGATATTTAAATGGAGCCTGACCGTGTTTAACGGAGAAAGCATTTTTCTGGACACAGTGCTCATCATTACCTTCGCAGCGCTCAGTATTTCGCTTGTCGGAGGTGTGATACGATTACTGAAAGGTCCGAGTTTGCCCGATCGTGTTGTGGCGCTCGACCTTATCGCCTACATCGTAATAGCATTTATTGCTGCCTACTCTATTGCTACGGGTACAGCAGATTTTATTGATGCGGCAATCGTAGTAGCCCTCATCGCCTTTCTTGGCACCACGGCCTTTGCGCGCTATGTGCACAAAGCCGGCCATGAATCAACCGACGACAGAATATGATAAGTGAAATAATTATTGCCATCCTTCTTCTATCAGGAAGCTTTTTTGTGCTTGTGGCAGCTGTCGGGGTTTTACGGCTTCCCGACCTTATGATGAAAATGCACGCCTCTACCAAGGCAGGTACATTAGGGGCCGGTCTTATTCTGGTAAGTGTAGGCGTGGCGTTTGATGAAATCTCGGTTCTGACCCGGGTAATAGCCACCATTATCTTCCTGCTGCTTACCGCACCTGTAGCAGCTCACCTCATCGGCAGGGCTGCATACTATGTAGGTCTGGACCTGTGGGAAGGCACCATCACAGATGAGCTGAAAAATAATCGGGAGGATTCCGCTGCAACAGCGCCCTCAGCCAAGGTGAACCGAAAAGATTCTGATTCCTGATGACCATTCTATTTTCCGTACTGCTCATTTTCGCGGTCGCATTTTTCGGCCCGATGGCAGCAAAATACTTTAAAACCTATTCGGGCTGGGCGCTGGCAGTTGTTCCTTTTGCTGTTTTCGTTTGGTTCGCAGGCTTTATCCCGGTTATATCCGACGGTAACGTAATTAACGAATCGTACGTATGGGTTTCCTTCCTGGGAGTAAATATGTCGTTCTATCTGGACGGCCTCAGCCTGATGTTTGCTCTCATCGTTACCGGTGTGGGTACATTTATTATGATTTATGGTGGAGGCTATCTGGCCTCCGATCCAAATATTGGCCGGTTTTACTTCAGCGTGCTCCTGTTTATGGGTTCTATGCTGGGTGTTGTACTCGCCGATAACATCATTTCCCTGTTTATTTTTTGGGAGCTTACGAGTATAAGTTCCTACCTGCTTATCGGTTATAAGCACGATAAGGAAGATTCCCGCAAATCTGCGCTTCAGGCGCTGCTCGTAACAGGCTCGGGTGGCCTTGCTATGCTGGCCGGCTTCATACTGCTGTCTATAATGACAGGCACTATGGAGATTTCTGAAATGTTCAGTGAGTCCGGGATAGTGAGCGAGCACCCCTGGTACCTCGGAATGCTTATTCTGGTACTTCTTGGCGCTTTCACAAAATCAGCACAGTTTCCGTTCCACTTCTGGCTGCCGGGCGCCATGGCTGCACCAACTCCGGTATCGGCCTACCTGCACTCTGCCACAATGGTTAAAGCAGGTGTTTATCTGCTTGCACGTCTTAGCCCGGTAATCGGAGGTACTATTGAGTGGACCTATATTGTAACACTCTTTGGTGCGGTAACCATGCTTATTGGCGCATGGCTGGCACTTGCGCATACCGACCTTAAAAAAGTACTGGCTTACTCCACCGTAATGGCGCTGGGTACGCTAACCATGCTTCTTGGTATGGGGCACGAGTACGCTGTTCAGGCGGTAGCGGTGTTTATTCTGGGCCACTCTTTGTATAAAGGCGCACTCTTCATGGTGGCCGGTACCGTAGATCACGAAGCCGGTACCCGAGATATACGCTTCATCAGCGGCTTGCGTAAAACCATGCCACTAACGGCTACTTTTGGCTGTATAGCTGCGCTTTCGATGGCGGGCTTTGCCCCCATGCTCGGTTTTATCGGGAAGGAGCTGGTGTATGAAGCCGCTCTGTCTGCATCTATCTTTCCGCTATTTCTTATAACGGCAGCCGTTCTGGCTAATGTGGCCGTGGTTGCTTCCAGTGCTATTGTAGCTATACGCCCGTTTTTTGGTGAGTATAAGGAGCATGAAAAGCATGTGCATGAAGCTCCGCTAAGTATGTGGATTGGCCCGGCCTTCCTGTCGGTATTGAGTATTGTATTTGGCATCCTGCCGTTTTTGATTGACGGCTCCATCATTACAAAAGCAGCCGCTTCTATTGCCGGTACCCCGGAGCTTGTGGTTTCGCTTTCGCTCTGGCATGGTATTAATACTGCGCTGATTCTAAGCGTGCTTACATTCGCGAGTGGCGTGGGTGTTTACCTCGTCTGGAATAAATTCCGGGATACCAAAGGCTTTCAGGGCTACGACCGCTGGATGGGCGAAGGACCTAAAAACGGATATGAAAACATTCTTGCTGGTATCCTCAGCTTTGCAGCAGTGCAGACCCGATTCTTCCAGAACGGTTACCTTCGCTACTATCTGCTAACGCTTCTGAGTTTTTTCGTTCTGCTGGTAGGCTTCACCCTGTTTTCGCAAACAAACGTATCGCTTCTGATTGACCTCACTGGCATTCACTTTTATGAGTGGACTATCGCCATTGTAATTGTGGCTGCCGCTTTTGCCGCTGTAATGGCCGGCTCGGGGCTGGTTGCTATCGCGGCACTGGGAGTAGCAGGCTACAGTATCTCGCTGCTCTATGTGCTGTTCAGCGCTCCTGACCTTGCCATAACTCAGGTTTTAGTAGAGACCCTTACCGTTATTCTGGTGGCATTGGTGCTCATTCACATACCTAAGTTCACGGCTACAACATCAACGTCGTCGAAAGTACGTGATGGAATTATTGCAGCCTCAGTCGGTACAATTGTAACCCTGATTGTACTTGCGGTTCTGGCCGTCGATTTCGACCCGTTCATGACCGATTACTTCGCTGAAAACAGCTATACAGTTGCTTACGGGCGTAATATTGTAAACGTTATCCTGGTAGATTTCAGGGCGCTTGATACCTTTGGTGAAATCGTGGTAATCGGTGTAGCCGGGGTGGGCGTGTACGGTCTCATAAAACTAGGAAAATCACTTTTCCGCAAAGAGGAGGGCAAAACCGTATGAAATCAGTAATTCTGCAAACCGCAACCCGGTTATTGTTCCCCCTGCTTCTGATCTTTTCCTTGTTTCTGTTTTTCCGTGGGCATAACGAGCCCGGGGGCGGATTTATCGGTGGTCTGGTAGGTGCTTCAGCATTTGTGCTTTTTGCCATCGCTTTTGGCACTGAAGTAACCCGGAAGCTGCTTCGCATGGATCCGCGCGTGATGGTAGGCTGGGGACTGCTTTTTGCGTTAATTAGCGGCATCATGTCTATGATGGCCGGAGATTCATTTTTTACAGGTCAGTGGGTATTCTTCACCTTGTTCGGTTCAGAGCTGTATGTAGGCTCGCCGCTCATTTTTGATATCGGAGTTTATCTGGTAGTTGTTGGTTTTACACTGGCCGTTATTTTTGCACTAGAAGAAGAAGACAACTGAACATGGAACCATTATTAGCAATAGTTATCGGAATACTGGTTGCGCTGAGCATCTTCCTGATACTGCGTAAGAACCTGGTTCGCGTTGTTATCGGCATCGTAATATTAAGCAATGCTGTGAACCTGCTCATCTTTACGCTGGGTCGACTCGACCGGGGCATTCCACCGCTTATACCAGCCGGCGAGTCTGTGCCTGTAGAGGCATTTGCAAACCCGCTTCCACAGGCCCTTGTGCTTACAGCCATTGTAATTGGTTTTGGTCTGTTTGCCTTCGCCCTGGTATTAACATACAGAGCCTACACAGAAGTAGGCACCATAAATGTAGATGATATGAGAGTAGCCGAACCGGCTTACAAAGGTGAAGTACTGCCGGAAACGGCTATAACGGAGGAGGAAGATAAGTCGTGAACGATCTTTTAATCTATCCGCTGCTTATTCCGATTCTTACCGCTGCGATATCACTGATATTCTTCAAAAACAGGGAATTTCAGCGCTGGATCAATGTAATTGGCTCTGCGGCCGTATTAGGCGCATCGGCACTGCTTCTGTATTCCGTAAACGCAGACGGAATTCAGGTGTTGCAGCCCGGTAACTGGGAGGCTCCTTTCGGCATCACCCTTGTTGCCGACCTGTTCAGCGCCCTCATGGTGCTTGTAACCTGTATTATGGCGCTTGCGGTGAGTATTTACTCGCTTGGTGATATAGATGAGCGGCGCGAGTCGTTCGGGTTTCATTCGCTTTTCCAGGTTCTGATTTTTGGGGTAAACGGAGCGTTCCTCACCGGTGACCTTTTTAACC
>PWID01000322.1 GCA_003555145.1 Balneolia bacterium
CCTGGCTACGCTCGAGCCGGGCGACGAGGTAATTCAGTTCGAGCCTTTTTACGGCTACCATGTGAATCTGCTTGAGGTGCTTGGCTTCAAACCGGTTTTTGTTCCTATGAGCGACCGTTCGGGGAACATCGATTTTGATGCGCTTGAGAAAGCCATCACCCCAAAAACAAAGGCCGTTGTGGTAACTAATCCGGGAAATCCGAACGGTAAAGTATGGACCAGGTCAGAGCTGGAAAAGCTGCTAAAAATGCTTCAGAAGCATGATCTGTGGGCATATACCGACGAGGTTTACGAGTACATGATTTATGATGAGAACCGTCACCTCTCTTTGGCATCGCTTCCCGGGGCGTTTGAGCGGACCATCACCATTTCCAGCTTTTCCAAAACCTTCAATATGACCGGATGGAGAATGGGCAGTGCCGTTGGTCCGGAGCCGGTAATCGAAAAAATGGGTCTGCTGAGTGATCTTATTTATATCTGTCCGCCCACTCCGCTTCAGCACGGGCTGAGCGAAGCATTTGGAATGCCATCATCCTACTTTGAAGATCTCAGCGAAGATTATGACAGCAAACGCACCCAGTTTTGTGATGCGCTGCGTGAAGCCGGTTTCGATTTCGAAGAGCCTCAGGGAGCTTACTATGTGTTTGCCAGCTTCGAGAGGCTTCACAAAGAATTTGGACTGAACGGTTTCGAAAATGATGAAGCGGCCTGCAAAAAGCTGATCGAACAAACCGGTATTGGCTCGGTTCCGGGAAGCTCGTTCTACTCAGATCCGGAGCGGGGCCGGTACTACCTTCGGTTTTGTTATGCCAAAGAACAGCCCGTTCTTGATGATGCCTGTCGCCGCCTTCGCGACTTTGGGGCAAAGCTTAATAGCTGAGGTTCAGCAGCTTTTACGCGCGCTGTTAGCTGAGAAACAAAACTTTCCGGAAGCTAAACGAAATTCAGGGAAATTGTATTTATGGGATGACTAGTCATACCTCATTCCACCGGTGTCCTGTAGGCGAAGGTCAGCGGAATCTGAATAAATTCTTACATGGATCAGCTAAAAGACGAACGTGCTGTAGAACTCTTCGAGCTCATTGCAGTCTCGGACAGAAAAGCTTTTGATGAGTTTTTCAGGAAAAGTTACGCAACGCTTGTAGTATTTGGCTGTCGTTATGTGAAAGACAAGCAGACCGCATCTGACATAGTTCAGGAAGCTTTCATCAAACTTTGGAATAATCGCTCTTCATTAAAGGATGTGGAATTGCCTAAATCTTACTTATACAGAACCGTCCGGAATCTGTCGCTTAATTACATTCGCGACAATGCTAATACACAGCCGGGCCTTGAGCTTATAAGCGATCAGGCTGTAGCAGCTGGCGAAGAGCAGCTAAGCTGGGCAGACCCGACTGAACAAAGTGATGATGATGATACCCAAAAACGTCTTTCTTTAGTAAAACTATGGATTAGTCAACTACCTGAGCGCCAGCGCGAAGCTTTTGAGCTAAGCCGGTTTGAAGGTCTTGACCACCACGAAATTGCTGATGTTATGAATGTTTCCGCACGGACAGTTAACAACCATATTGTAGAAGCGCTGAAAAACATTCAGAAAATTCGCGAGATGGACGAAAAAAAAAACGTAATAGCAGGACATGGCTAAAATGAAAAAACACACAGATGATGACAGTCGTGAAATTTCCGAATTCTTTCGGGAGTTGCCCGATAATGAGCGTATGGAGATGCTCGGCATCTGGAATAAATCCGGAATGCTTCATCGTGAAGCGACCGCAAATGAAATTACTGATGAAGAAACTGAAGATGCGCTCAGCGCTCTTCATAATAAACTGAATTTTGATAGTCAGCAGAACGAAGAACCAACAACATCTGCAGGCTCATCATCCAAAATTGCAGGTCGTCTTACTTACTTCCTCGCTGCAGCAGCAGTTGCGTTAATTGCCTTTGGCGCATGGTTGTATACACCTGTTACGATTACTGTACCTGCAGGTCAGACTCTTGCGATGGAACTGAGAGATGGTAGTATGCTCACAGCAAACAGCGGTACAACGTTTGAATACAGCCGCCTTTTTGGAATTACTAACCGTAATATTTCCATTGATGGTGAAGCCTTTTTTGAAGTCCGCTCCTCTGATGTACCGTTTATAGCAAATGCAAACGGAAGCGTTACGGAGGTATTGGGTACATCTTTTAATATCAGATCTTGGTCTACCGATCCTGATCGTGAAACGCGCCTCAATGTAGCTAGCGGCAGGGTGAAGTTCTACCCTCAATCATTTCCGGAATCTGCTGTTGAACTTACCGAAGGCCATTCAAGCCGCATTAGTGATGTTATTAAAAAACCGGCTGATCCTGTAAGAGCGCCGCTTTCTTACGCAATTGCATGGCGCGACAACAACCTGGCATTTTCAGTTCAGCCACTGTCGGTTATTTTTGATGAACTGGAGCGCAAGTATGATGTAACAATCGAGTGGAGTGAACCTGAAATCGCTCAGACAACGCTTTCTACGTTCTACACACAGCCCGATAACGTTGAGTCTGTTCTGGCCGATATATGTACTGTGAAAGGACTCACCTTTTCCCAAACTTCAACCGGATATCGCATTTCGCGGAAATAATCTGCAGGGATCGAATCAGACAACCTACCGGTGATGCTTATGTTAAGTACGGTATTACACAGCTTGCAATTTTGCAGACGTAAATTACGGGCTGCGATTGTTGCTTTTTTTGCCGTTTTGCTGGCTTTTGCCGCCGAGCCGGTAATGGCTCAAAACTCAGATTCATCTTCCGAAAACAAGTACAGCTACAGCTTCAGTTTTTCCGGAACGCCGCTTTCCGAGGCGCTCGAAAGCGTTGCAGCAACCACGGGGGTAAATCTTATTTTTGATCCCGGAATTGTGGGCGATCAATACGTGTACAGCCGGATTCGCGGAAACACTATTAACGAATTGCTTGTAGCACTTCTCGACAGAAGAGATCTGGACTACATCATTCTTTCTTCCGGTACCTACGTAGTTGTGAAGTCTACGAGGGAAGCCTCATCCTTTGGTTCATTAACCGGGCAGGTAGTCGACGCTGAAACAGGTGAGCCACTAATGGGAGCCACGGTAATGATAGCCGATGCTTCGGCAGGAACTATTACAAACCGCTCCGGCCAGTTCAGCCTCAACGGAATTCTGAGCGGCCGTCAGGAGCTGGTTTTCTCCTACATCGGATACGAACAAGTGCGTAAAACAGTTGAAATCCCGCAGCGGGGAAACGTTTCGGAACGCATCACCCTGAACTCCCGGCCGGTTGACTTCTACCCTATAGTTGTTTCAGCTCACCGCCCGATGACAGCAGGTACGCATCATGAGCAGTCGGCGACTCCCCGCAGCGAGTGGAATGCCGGTAACCGGGGGCAGGATGCTATACAGAGCCTTAATTTATTTTCCGGCGTGCAGCACGGAGTGCCTATGGCGGGAACGCATATCCAGGGCGGGCAGCGAAGTGAGCACCGAATGTATCTCGATGGCGTTCCGGTGTATAATCCCTACAGTTTTGGTCAGCTCATGAGTGCTTTTAGTCCATATGCAATAAGCCGGGTTGAAGTAGACAAAGCGGGTTTTGATGCATCTGCCGGCAGTTATATTGCGGGTAAAATAAACCTGCAGCATAACGTTTCGGGCCGGTCCGGTCAAAACGCGATTTTCCAGGCCGATCCGCTCAGTACTAATGCATTTGGATCGGTATCCTCGACTACTCCGGGAGGGCAGAGCATCGAGGCAATGGTTGCCTATCGGTCTTCCGTGTGGGGCATTTATGAAGACCCGGTCTTGTCGGGCACGCTCAGCGACTGGGACACGATCGACCCGCTGCTGTATAATCTGATATCATCGAACGGAGGCGAACAGCCGATGCAGGATTTCGCACCTGTAAATAACCGTTCCAATGTTGGTTTTAATGATGTACACCTTGCCGGAAGCTACCAGCCAGATTCTTTCAGGCGTCTGAGTTTTTCGATATACAGCGGGCAGAATGATGTGGAAACAGATGTGCTGGCAAGCGAGCAAATGCACGGCGACCAGCTTTACATGTTCTCACGGGACAGTTATGATTTCAAAAACACGGCGGCCCAGCTCAGCTACGACTGGATTGCCACACCAAGACTTGATTTGAGCGGTCAGCTGGCCTACAGCACCAACCGCATGCGGCATGGCTATTACATGGCCAATAACGAACGTATCGAATTCTTGCGCACCGAAGCGGGACCCGGAACACAGGAAAACGAACTTCTCGGTCTCGTATCTCAAAATATCGAACACACAACGGCTCAGTTCGACAATAATATGCTGCGGCATTATATAGGTCGCCTTGATGCAGCTTATGCTTTTTCGCCGCGGTTTTCAATCGAGGGAGGACTTCAGGCCGATCATGTACAATCTGAGTACGACCTGAGCGGTCTGTTTTATCTGCCAGCTGCCAATTCCCAGGAGTCTACAATATTGAGCTCGCACACTAGTCTGCGGTTTGCTCTTGCAGGACCTGTGTATATGAAAGTAGGTTCCCGCTTCACTTATCTGGAAAGTTCTGGACAGGTATATGCTGAACCACGTGCTCAAATTCAGTATGATCGTTCTGAAAGCAGAATAGGCGACTGGTCGCTCAAACTTTCGGGTGGTTTATATCTTCAGTTTATCAATCAGTTTGATATCTCCAATGCGGGGCCGAGTTCTATAGTACCTTCGTTTACAATTTGGGCGCACGACAGCAGCTTCAGACAGCCGATGGCCTGGCACACAGCGGCATCTTTTGTTGTGAACCCATCATCCTCAACAACAATATTTTCTGAAACCTGGCTCCGGATTCAGCCGGCTGGATACATCACATCATACAGCCGTTTGCTCGATGAGCAGTCTGTTGAACTCTCTGGCTTCGAAAGCTTTGCTGAGGTGACGGATATGCAGGCGTGGGGCGCGGGAATTCGTGTAAATCAGGAGCTGTTCAGTTCAAGGATTAAGCTGCAGGGCGGCTACGATTATAGCAACGCGCAGGTAAATATGGAGTCTCAGTTTGGAAGGGTGATGCCCGCCCCCTGGAATCAGCCGCACACGGTGCAGGGAAGAGTGCTGGGCAGAGTGAGCTCACAATTGAGTATAGTCGGGCAATGGCAAAGGGTAATGGGCCGGTCCTGGGCTTTCCGTCAGTCGTATTACGACTTCCTGATGATGCATAATGTACATCAGGTTCAGCAGTTTGATCTGACGACACCAGAGAGCTATCGTCTGCCCGCTTTCGATCAGGTTGATGTTTCTTTCATTTACAATCAGGCGCTTGGTTTCAGCCGCATGGAAGCTCGTTTAGACCTCATGAACGTGTTAAATCGCCGAAACAGCATTGATCGAGGCATTTACGCACAGCGCACGCATGCTGATGGGTCTCAGGATCTTAGACTGTCCGATCGCCTTCTTCCGGGTTTTAATCCTTCGATTAGTTTACAAATTTCTTTTTAGAGAGTAGTCATGGCGGGGGCAAGTTGTGTCTGTGGTTTGTACAAGCAAGTTACTTTACGTACACAACTAACAAGACACCAAATCAACCCCTGATATGAACTATTATCAATACATAACAATACTATTTGTTTCGTTGTTGACAGCGTTTAGCTTTCATACAACTGCACAGGCCCAGGAAAACACAGCATCTATACAAATCATCCACAACTCTGCTGATCCGGCTGTAGCTGAAGTCGACATCTACGTGAATGGTGATTTGTTTCTATCTGATGTACCTTTCCGCGGCGCAACTGAATTCGTGGAGCTTTCAACTGAAGCTACCTACGATATCGTAGTTACCCCGGCCGGCGCTTCCATTAACGATGGCTTTAGCTTCGA
>PWID01000313.1 GCA_003555145.1 Balneolia bacterium
ATGGCAAAAGAAACATTTAATCGTGACAAGACGCACGTAAATATTGGAACAATTGGTCACGTCGATCACGGTAAGACTACGCTTACTGCGGCAATTACGCGCGTGATGGCAGCTACCTATGGCGGTTCAGCCAAAGCTTTTGACGAAATTGACAATGCTCCTGAAGAGCGCGAGCGTGGTATTACCATTGCTACAGCGCACGTAGAGTACGAAACTGAAACCCGCCACTACGCACACGTAGACTGCCCGGGACACGCCGACTATGTTAAGAACATGGTTACCGGTGCTGCCCAGATGGACGGAGCGATTATCGTAGTAGCCGCCACAGACGGACCGATGCCACAAACCCGTGAGCACATTCTTCTTGCGCGTCAGGTAGGTGTACCTTACCTGGTGGTATTCATGAACAAGGTTGACCTTGTTGATGACGAAGAACTTCTGGAACTGGTGGAACTTGAAATTCGCGAGCTTCTTTCAAGCTACGACTTCCCCGGAGATGACATTCCTGTAATCCAGGGATCAGCTCTTGGCGCCCTTAATGGCGAAGCTGATTGGGAAGCAAAAGTAGTTGAGCTTATGCAGGCTGTAGATGATTACATCCCAGCTCCAGAGCGTGATGTAGACAAGCCGTTCCTGATGCCTGTTGAGGATGTATTCTCAATTACCGGTCGCGGAACAGTAGCTACCGGCCGTATCGAGCGTGGCGTAATCAAGATCAACGAAGAGATCGACATTGTAGGTATTAACGAAGACAAGATGAAGAGCGTTGTAACGGGCATCGAGATGTTCCGCAAGCTTCTTCCGGAAGGTCAGGCAGGCGATAACGCTGGTCTTCTTCTTCGCGGTATCAACAAAGAGCAGATTCTTCGCGGCATGGTTCTTTGTAAGCCAAACAGCGTAAAACCTCACAAGAAATTTACCTGCGAGGTCTACATTCTGAGCAAGGAAGAAGGCGGACGTCATACTCCGTTCTTTAAAGGTTACCGCCCACAGTTCTATTTCCGTACGACAGACGTAACGGGAATTTGTGAACTGCCGGATGGTGTGGAAATGGTAATGCCGGGCGACAACGTAGCCTTAACGGTAGAACTAATCCAGCCTATTGCTATGGAAGACGGTCTTCGCTTCGCTATTCGCGAAGGCGGCCGTACTGTAGGCGCAGGTGTTGTATCAACAATCTTAGACTAACTTAAAGTCTGTAGTTTTAGCGTACGGGCGTAGCTCAATTGGTAGAGTATCGGTCTCCAAAACCGGCGGTTGGGGGTTCGAGTCCCTCCGCCCGTGCTAAAGCCAGCTAACAGAATTCAATGAGTAAAATACAATCGTTTACTGATGGCGTTAAAAAGGAGTGGAACAAGATCTCCTGGCCAACAGCTAAAGAACTTCAGGACAACACCACAGTTGTGGTGTTGTTTTCTATTATTCTGTCTCTGTTCATCTTTTTTATAGATCAGATATACACTAAGGCTCTGGAATTTATATTCGGATGATAGAGCACAGTGATATAAAATGGTTTGTAATCAGATGTTTCTCAGGTCATGAGAAGAAGGTGAAGGAGCATCTGCTTGAGATTTTCCGTGAGAATGATGTAATGGATAAAGTCGAGCAGGTTCTGATACCTACTGAGACAGTCATTGAAATCAAAGGCGGCAAGAAGAAAACCAAAGAGAAAAACTTCTTCCCCGGCTATATCCTCTTTGAGGGTATATACGATGAGGCAATTAATGATCTCGTTTCCGGTGCTCCTTCTGTAATTGGTTTCCTGAAAGCTGGCAAAAATGATAAAAAACCTACTCCTCTTCATGAGGAAGAGGTAAACCGGATTCTCGGTAAAGTTACCCACGACAAAGAAGTTGTTGCCGGGGGTGGACTTGTTGAGATTCCATTCAAAAAAGGTGACCTCGTTAAGGTTATCGATGGTCCGTTTAAGGACTTCGATGGCTCTGTTGAAGAGGTCTATCCTGAAAAGCTCAAACTTATTGTACACGTTAGCATTTTCGGAAGAAAAACACCTGTAGAGGTGGATGTTAACCAGGTAGAGCCAGAATAAACGAATCTGTCGGCGAACGGTGAAAGCTGTTCTAGCTTCTGTCGGCTGCATTCAGCTTGAACACATTTAAAAAACGTATTATTTATACTCATGGCTAAGAAAATTGACAAAGTTATAAAGCTTCAGATAAAAGGCGGTCAGGCGAACCCTGCACCTCCTGTCGGTCCTGCATTGGGTCAGGCCGGCGTTAATATCATGGAGTTTTGCAAGGCTTTTAATGCGAGAACGCAAGATAAAGTCGGCACAATCATACCAGTTGAAATCACCGTTTTCAACGACAAGTCATTCACATTTGTAACCAAGACACCTCCTGCTCCGGTATTACTCAAAAAAGCAGCGAATATTCAGTCTGGTTCCGGTGAACCGAATCGTGTTAAGGTTGCCACGGTAACATTATCACAGTGTAAAGAGATCGCAGAAGTTAAGCTTGAAGACCTCAATGCTTATGATGTTGATTCTGCTGCTGAAATGATAGCCGGTACTGCCAGAAGCATGGGCATCCGGGTTGACCGAAGCAAATAATTAGTAATTCATAAGCAATTAAGAGCATGCCTAAAAGAGGAAAAAAATACGTCAATGCCGCTTCGCTAATCGAAGCAGGCAAAGAATACAGCCTGGAAGAAGCTGCAGAGCTTATTGGAAAAACGGCTGTAGCTAACTTCGACGCGTCTATAGATATGGATGTGCGTCTGGGTGTTGACCCCCGACAGGCCGACCAAATGGTAAGAGGAAACGTATCTCTTCCACACGGTATTGGTAAAAGCGTTCGCGTACTCGCGTTGGTAAATCCTTCAAAACAGGATGAAGCCCGCGAAGCCGGAGCAGACCATGTAGGCCTGGATGATTACATCGAGAAAATTGAAGGCGGATGGACGGACATAGATGTAATTGTAGCCACCCCTGATGTGATGGGTAAACTTGGCAAGCTGGGTCGTGTACTCGGTCCAAGAGGCCTGATGCCAAACCCTAAGAGCGGTACTGTTACAATGGAAGTAGCAAACGCTGTAACGGAAGTAAAAGCCGGTAAGATTGATTTCAGGGTTGATAAATACGGAATCCTGCATACATCAATTGGTAAAGCCAGCTTTGATGCTGATAAAATCAAGGAAAATGCTCAAGCATTCCTGAACACAGTAGTAAAGCTTCGCCCTGCTTCAGCTAAAGGTATTTATGTTAAAAGTATTTACCTGAGCACAACTATGGGACCAAGCATTACTATCAGCCGCTCGGTTGCACAAAAATAATCTAATCGAAACTGATTGACATCATGGCAACACTTGCACAAAAAAAAGAAACTACTAAGGAAATCGTTGAGGTGCTTAAATCAACTGAAGCGGTTTACCTTACAGAGTATAATGGAATGACGGTTGCCCAGGTTAATAACCTGCGCCGTGAATTCAAAAAGGACGGTATCACGTACAGGGTTTTCAAAAACACGTTAGTAAAACGTGCTATGGACGAAGTAGGCGGCTATGAAGAAATTTATAGTCATTTGGAAAATCAAACTGCTTATGCTTTCGTAAGCGGTGATCCTGCCAAGCCTGCTAAAATCCTGAAAAACTTCCTCAAAGATAATAAGAAGCCTCATTTTAAGGCGGCATTTATCGAGGGCGTGGTCTATAAGGAAAACGACCTCGAAGCACTTTCGTCTATGAAGTCGAAGGAAGAAGTTATTGGAGATATTATAGGATTGCTCATGGCGCCTATCACCAATGTCGTTGGAGCTCTTCAGGCTCAGGGATCAAATATTGTCGGTGCGGTTAAAACTATCGCCGATAAAGAAGAAAATTAATAACAGATACAATAAACAAATCCATACAACAATCGGAGTATAACAATGGCTGACGTTAAATCGATAGCAGAACAACTAGTTAACCTCACCATCAAAGAAGCCAACGATCTCGCACAGGTTCTTGAAGAAGAATACGGCATTAAGCCAGCTGCTGCTGCAGTTGCTGTTGCTGGACCGGCAGCAGGTGGTGATGCAGGTGCCGCTGAAGAGCAAACCGAATTCGCTGTAGTGCTTAAGGAAGCTGGTGCTAAGAAAATTGGTGTGATTAAAGAGGTGCGTGCCGTTACCGGCCTCGGACTCAAAGAAGCTAAAGAACTTGTAGACAGTGCACCAAGTACTGTTAAAGAAGCTCTTAGCAAAGATGAAGCCGAAGAACTCAAGTCTAAACTTGAAGAAGCTGGTGCTACTGTAGAATTAAAATAATAATTCAACATAGCGTTCTAATTAAACCAATAGCCAAGCCTGATAAGGTTTTGGCTATTGGTGTCTGATTAATACATGCTCGTTGTGGTCAGAATCTGATCCACAGCGAGGATGTATTTCTACGTTTAATTCATACCCATCATTTAACCGTGAGGTATCCTTGAGTAAAGAGACCAACACACTTCCTTTCACGAATCGAATTACATTCGCGAGTACTAAAAAGGTTCTCGACTATCCGGATTTTCTCGATATTCAGAATGAATCATTCTACCGTTTTACACAGTGGGATATTGCTCCGGACGATCGTGAGGAACTGGGCCTTCAGCGGATTTTCAACGAGCATTTCCCCATTACAAATTCCAGAGAGCAGAACATTCTGGAGTTCCTGTACTATACTATTGATACACCGAAGTACAATATCGAAGAGTGTGTAGACAGAGGCCTTACCTATTCAGTTCCACTTAAAGCGAAATTAAGACTTTCTTCAATTGATCAGTCTGATGAAGCCTCTGAAACTATTGAGCAGGAAGTATTCCTGGGAGAGCTTCCATGGATGACGGAGAGAGGTACATTTGTTATTAATGGTGCCGAGCGCGTGATCGTTAGCCAGCTTCACCGTTCCCCCGGCGTGTTTTTCGGCATGTCGATGCACCCTAACGGCACCCAGCTTTACTCTGCACGTATTATTCCGTTTAAAGGCTCGTGGATAGAGTTTACTACAGATATTCGTGACGTTTTATGGGCGTATATCGACAGAAAGAAAAAGTTACCTTTAACCACGCTTCTGCGTGCTCTTGGTTTCTCTACCGATTTTGATATTCTTAGCATTTTTGATCTTTCTGAAGAAGTAAGTGTCAAGACTCGTAAAGCATACAGCGATCAGGTTGGCCGCAGATTGGCAACTGATCTTATTAAGGAAGAGATTGAAGAAGTAGTAGATGAAGAAACAGGCGAAGTAATTGAAGCTCAGAACAGGATTGTAGTTCTGGCCCGTGAGCATGAGCTCACCGATGAAGACTATGAAGTCATCAAGGAAATGGGTGTTAAGAGTCTTTATGTACTCAAAATCAGCCAGGAAGATGCCGATCGCTCTGTAATCATCAATACGCTTCGCAAGGATACAACTCACAACCAGGAAACTGCGCTTGCTGAGGTTTACCGTCAGATCAGAACCGGTGAAATGCCGGATATCGAAACCGGTAAAGCGGTAATAGATCGCCTGTTCTTCAGCGATAAGAAGTATGACCTTGGTGAAGTAGGCCGCTACCGTCTTAACAAGCGTCTTCGCATTGACGAGTCGCTTGATATTCGTGTTCTTACCATCAACGATATTGTCTCTATCATTAAAGAGCTGATTCGTCTTAAGAACATGAAGTCGGTTGTAGATGATATTGATCACCTGAGTAACCGCCGCGTTCGTACCGTAGGTGAGCAGCTTGCGCAGCAGTTCGGCCTGGGTCTAGCCCGTATGGCAAGAACTATCCGCGAGCGTATGAACTCCCGCGATGCCGAGCAGTTTACTCCGCAGGATCTGGTTAACGCCCGTACAATTTCGAGCGTAATCAATACCTTCTTTGGTACAAACCAGCTGTCTCAGTTTATGGATCAGACCAACCCGCTGGCAGAGCTGACGCACAAGCGTCGTATGTCTGCACTTGGCCCCGGTGGTCTTACCCGTGAGCGTGCTGGTTTTGAGGTTCGTGACGTCCACTATACTCACTACGGCCGTCTCTGCCCGATTGAAACGCCGGAAGGCCCTAACATCGGTCTGATTTCATCACTCTGTGTACACGCTAAAATTAACGATTTCGGATTTATCGAAACGCCTTACCGCCTCGTGAAGGATGGTAAAGTAACCGATAAAGTAGAATATCTTGCGGCTGAGCAGGAAGACGAAACTATTATTGCTCAGGCTAACGCTGTGCTGGACGATAAGTCCAGATTTGCCAGCGACCTGATTTTCTCCCGTTTCAGAGATAGTAACGTAGGTCTTGCAAGACCGGATGAAGTCGAATTCATGGACGTTGCGCCAAACCAGATTACTTCTGTTGCCGCTTCGATGATTCCGTTTATTGAGCACGACGATGCCAACCGTGCGCTCATGGGATCTAACATGCAGCGCCAGGGCGTGCCTCTGCTCAGACCGGAAAAGCCAATTGTCGGTACCGGTATGGAGTATCGCGCAGCCAAAGATTCACGCGCAATTATTTGTGCTGATGGTGTTGGTGAAGTGGTTTACGTTTCTGCCGAAGAAATTCGCATCAAATACGATCGTTCCGAACAGGAGCATCAGGCGTATTTCGATGATGGAATTGTAACTTACAATCTCCGCAAATTTGAGCGTACCAACCAGGATACTTGTGCCAACCAGCGCCCTATTGTTAAAGTTGGCGACAGGGTTGAAGACGGTATGCCTATTGCTGATGGATGCGCAACGAATGATGGCGAACTTGCCCTCGGCCGTAACCTTCTTGTGGCTTTCATGCCGTGGAGAGGTTATAACTTTGAGGATGCTATTGTAGTAAGTGAGCGCGTTGTTTCCGACGATATCTACACCTCAATCCACATTTCGGAATTCGAACAGCAGGTTCGTGATACCAAGCGTGGTGAAGAAGAGCTTACCCGTGAAATTCCTAATGTAAGCGACGAAGCTACCCGTAATCTTGATGAAAATGGTGTAATTCGTGAGGGTGCTAAAATTCAGCATGGTGATATTATTGTAGGTAAGATAACACCTAAGGGTGAAAGCGATCCTACTCCTGAAGAAAAGCTTCTTCGTGCCATTTTTGGTGACAAAGCCGGTGACGTAAAAGATGCTTCACTTAAAACACCTCCCGGTGTTTCGGGCGTTGTTATTAACACGAAGCTTTTCAGCCGTAAGAAAGACGAGCAGCTTTCCCGCAAGGAAGAAAAAGACCTTGTTGAGAAAGAGAGCGTGAAGCTTGCTGAAAAAGTCGAAAGACACAACGGCGAGTGGGCAACCAGAATGTACCGTCTGCTTAAGGACAAAACATCACCTGGTATTGTGGATGGCCTTGGGATTGAAATCATTCCTAAAGGAGAAAAATACCGCAAGCAGATGTTCGACGATATGCCCGAGCCACTTAAGATTAAGGCTCGCCAGCAGTGGTGCCAGGACGACGACGTAAACAAACTTGTGGAGATTCTCTTCAAGAACTACACGGATATACGTCGCAGGTACGAATCTGAAGCCAAACGCGATAAATATCAGATTCAGGTAGGAGATGAACTCCCGCCGGGAATTGTTAAAAAGGCTAAAGTATATGTAGCCAAAAAGCGCAAGCTACAGGTAGGCGATAAGATGGCCGGCCGCCACGGTAACAAAGGTATTGTTGCCAAGGTAGTACCGGTTGAAGATATGCCGTTCCTCGAAGATGGAACTCCGGTAGATATCGTTCTTAACCCGCTTGGCGTACCTTCACGCATGAACCTTGGTCAGATTTATGAGACCATTCTTGCATGGGCCGGTAAAAAACTGGGCGTAACATTCGCTACCCCGATTTTCGACGGTGCCAAATACGAAGATGTACAGGGCTGGCTCAGAAAAGCCGGTCTTCCTGAAGATGCCAGAACTTATCTATATGATGGTCGGTCAGGTGAACGCTTCGCACAGAAAACCACAGTCGGTTTGATGTACATTATGAAGTTGAACCACTTAGTTCAGGACAAGATGCACTCCCGTTCTATTGGTCCTTACTCACTTATTACGCAGCAGCCTCTCGGTGGTAAAGCACAGTTTGGTGGTCAGCGTCTGGGTGAGATGGAGGTTTGGGCACTCTATGCGTATGGTGCAGCAAACATCCTTAAGGAAATGCTAACGGTGAAAAGTGATGACGTAAAAGGCCGTTCCAAAGTGTACGAAGCTATCGTAAAAGGTGAAAACCTGCCCGATGGTAATACACCGGAATCATTTAATGTACTGCTCAAAGAGCTTCAGGGTCTTGGACTCGAAGTTACTATCGAGCAATAGTATGAAGGCCACTAAACTGAACTACCGAGTTTTAACGATCAATTCAAATACGGAGGTGGAACTTTGTCACTAACAGTAAGCGACACCGTATCCAAAGACTTTAAAGGTTTAAAAATTTCACTCGCTTCAGCGGAATCTATTCTTTCCCGCTCAAGAGGTGAAGTTTTAACTCCTGAAACTATTAATTATCGTACTTTCAAGCCTGAAATGAACGGCTTGTTTTGCGAAAAGATATTCGGTCCCGTAAAGGACTGGGAATGCCATTGTGGTAAATACAAGCGTATTCGCTATAAAGGTATCATCTGCGACCGTTGTGGTGTGGAAGTTACCCGTAAGGCTGTGCGTCGCGAGCGGATGGGCCATCTAAGCCTCTGCGTTCCTGTTGTACACATCTGGTATTTCAAATCATTGCCTAACAAGGTTGCTTATCTTCTTGGTCTTTCTTCCAAAAACCTGGATAAAATAGTTTACTACGAGAACTTTGTAGTAATCAATCCTGGTATGGCAAAAGATCTGGGCTATAAGTATGGTGATATGCTCACCGAAGAAGAATATTATGATATTCTTGGTCAGCTGCCGGAGGAGCATCGCGAACTTGATGATGACGATTCAGATAAGTTCATCGTTAAGATGGGTGCTGAAGCGGTTGAGTCTATGCTTGCTAATATCGACCTTGATAAGGATGTGTATAAGTATCGCGAGCAGGTTAAAAACGAAACCTCAATGCTTCGCAAGAAAAAAACACTGAAGCGTCTTCAGGTACTTGAGGCTTTCCGTACGGCCAACAGATCAATTGAAAACCGTCCGGAATGGATGGTGATGAGAGTTGTTCCTGTTATCCCCCCGGAACTTCGCCCGCTTGTACCGCTTGAAGGTGGTCGTTTTGCAACATCAGATCTTAATGACCTGTACCGCAGAGTAATTATTCGCAACAACCGTCTGAAAAGACTGATCGACATCAAAGCTCCTGATGTAATTCTGCGTAACGAAAAGCGCATGCTTCAGGAAGCCGTCGACTCTCTGTTCGATAACTCCCGTAAAACCAACGCGGTTCGTAACAACAACCGTCCTCTCAAATCCCTGAGCGATATGCTCAAAGGTAAGAGCGGTCGTTTCCGTCAGAACCTGCTTGGTAAGCGTGTTGATTATTCCGGTCGTTCTGTAATTGTAGTAGGCCCTGAGCTTAAAATGCATCAGTGTGGTCTTCCTAAGGAAATGGCCATTGAGCTCTACAAGCCGTTTGTAATTCGTCGCCTTATTGAGCGCGGGTACGTAAAAACGGTTAAGAGCGCCAAGAAAATGGTTGACCGCCGCGATGAAGTCGTTTGGGACGTTCTCGAAAACGTAATTGACGGACACCCGGTAATGCTTAACCGTGCACCAACCCTGCACAGATTAGGTATACAGGCATTCCAGCCGATTCTTATCGAGCATAAGGCTATTCAGCTTCACCCACTCGCATGTACGGCGTTCAACGCTGACTTTGACGGTGACCAGATGGCTGTTCACCTTCCGTTGAGCAACGACGCGATTCTCGAAGCATCTATTCTGATGCTTGGTGCGCACAACATTCTTAACCCTGCATCCGGTGGTCCTATTACGGTACCATCACAGGATATGATTTTAGGTCTGTACTACATGACTAAAGTCGGCCCTGCCGGTGAAGTTGGTGAAGGTAAGCTGTTCAGTGATCCGGGTGAAGTAATCATTGCTTACGACCAGGGTGCTGTTAAGATCCACTCAAGAATCAGCCTTCGTGTTTTCAAAGAAGTTGACGGCGTGAGAAAGAGTGAAATCGTTAAAACTACGCCAGGACGTGTAATCTTTAACGAGATTATCCCTGAAGAGCTGGGCTTTAAGAACCATACTTTTGGTAAGAAAGAGCTTCGTATTCTTATTGGCGACGTATTCAACAAAGTTGGAACAGCACGTACTGCACAGTTCCTCGACGATATGAAGTATCTCGGTTTCGAAAACGCAACTGTTGGTGGTCTGTCGTTCAGTCTTGAAGATATCGTAATTCCGGGTACCAAAGCAGAACTCATCAATAAAGCCCAGGAAGAAGTACAGATGATTCTGGAGCGCTACGAGAACGGTTTTATCACCGATAACGAGCGTTATAACCAGGTTATTGATAAGTGGACGAGCACAACAAACCGTGTTTCTGAAACCCTGTTCAACGCTTTGAGCGAAGATATGGGCGGGTTTAACCCTGTATTTATGATGGCTGACTCCGGAGCCCGTGGTTCCAAAGAGCAGATTCGTCAGCTGGGTGGTATGCGTGGTCTTATGGCTAAGCCACAGAAAAGTTCTGTAGACTCTTCTGGTAGTGAAGTAATTGAAACTCCGATTCTGTCGAGTTTCAAGGAAGGTCTTACCGTACTTGAGTACTTTATTTCATCACACGGTGCCCGTAAAGGTCTGGCCGATACGGCGCTTAAAACTGCTGATGCCGGTTACCTTACACGACGTCTGGTAGATGTATCTCAGGATGTTGTTGTAACAGAACATGATTGCGGTACGCTTCGCGGTATTAAAATTAAAGCACTCAAGGATAACGAAGATATCGTTGAGAGCCTTGAAGACCGTATCTTTGGTCGCGTTTCCATGCACGATATATACGATCCGCTAACCGATGAAATAATTGTAAAATCAAATCAGCTGATTGATGAATCGATTGCCAGCAAAATTTCAGAGACTTCTATTGAAGAAGTTGAAATCCGCTCGGTACTTACTTGCGAAGTAGGTCGTGGAGTTTGCTCTATGTGCTACGGTCGCGACCTTACACGCAGCAAACTGGTTCAGTCTGGTGAAGCCGTAGGTGTAATTGCAGCTCAGTCTATCGGTGAGCCTGGTACACAGCTGACGCTTCGTACCTTCCACGTTGGTGGTACTGCCGCCCGTCTTGAGGCCGAATCGCAGCACAAAGCCAAGTTCAACGGTAAAATTGAATTTGAAAACATGCGGGTTGTCTCCTACAACGATGGCGAAGAAGAGTACAACATTGTACTCAGCCGCGCCGGCGAAATTAAAGTAGTAGACGATACTGGTAAAGTATTGAACTCGCACAACGTACCATACGGTTCAGAAATCCTCATAGAGGAAGGCGACATGGTAATGAAGGGACAGCCACTGTGTAAGTGGGATCCTTACAATGCCCTGATCTACTCTGAAATGAATGGTAAAGTTGAGTTCAAGGACATTATCGACGATGTAACCTGTGCTGATGAAACAGATGCACAGACCGGTTACAAAGAAAAAGTAATTATCGATTCCAAAGACCGCACGCTGGTTCCGACCCTTATTATTAAGGACGGAGAGCGCGTTAAGGAAATCACCCTGCCTGTGCGTACACACATTGTTGTGGAACACGGACAGACGGTTTCTGCAGGTCAGGTAATGGCTAAGATTCCTCGCAAGGCTTCCAAGTCGAAAGATATTACCGCTGGTCTTCCACGTGTAACCGAGCTGTTTGAGGCACGTCCTCCTTCAGATCCGGCAACCGTATCCGAGATTGATGGTGTGGTTAAATTTGGCAACCGTAAGAGAGGTTCGCAGGAAATTATCGTTGAAAGTAAAGACGGTGTTGACAAGCGTACCTACCTCATTCCGTTGTCGAAGCACATTCTGGTACAGGAAAACGACCTGGTAACTGCTGGTCAGGCGATGTCTGAGGGGGCTATTCTTCCACAGGATATCCTCAACATTCTTGGACCATTCGCTGTACAGTCGTACATCGTGAATGAGATTCAGGAAGTTTACCGACTGCAGGGTGTGAAGATCAACGATAAGCACATCGAGGTAATCGTACGTACGATGATGCAGAAGGTTGAGATCACCGAGCCGGGAGATACCATGTATCTCGAAGGCGACAAAGTAGACCGATTTGAAGTAAACCGTACAAACGACAGCCTTCTTGGTAAGTTTGTGGTAACCGAAACCGGCGGATCTGATCTGTCGCTTGGTACACAGCTAACCCGTCGCGAAGTTCGTGAAATTAACTCACAGCTTATTAAAGACGATAAAGAAGAGCTTCAGGTACGCGAAGCTGAATCAGCTATTTCCCGTCCGATTCTTCTGGGTATTACCCGTGCAGCCCTGTCTACAGACAGCTGGTTGTCTGCGGCATCTTTCCAGGAGACAACAAAAGTACTTACATCAGCCGCAGTTGAAGGTAAATCTGATAAACTGCTTGGTCTGAAAGAGAACGTTGTTGTAGGACATCGTGTACCTGCTGGTACTGGTATGAGGACTTATCAAAACCTCATCGTTAGCGGTATGCAGCCTGAACGTAGCGAAAATGATTCTGAGGAAAGAAGCAAGTCGATTGCCGATATTCTCAAGTCAGAAAGCTAAGTAGTTTTAGTACATATCTTAAAACTCTGGTAGTTTTTTAAAGCCTCTCACTAATGTGAGAGGCTTTTTTTGTACGTATAATTCTCAGTATTATAAGTAGGTTAAGCATCTGGATTCAAACCTCATTCTAACAATACTAAACATAACTGCATCATGCGTGAAGCACTTCATTCTCTGTACAGCGAAATTATTGAAACAAGAAATGAGCTGGTGTGTAAATTTAGTAGAGACAGTACGCTCCTTGTTGTTAATGATGCATATGCAAGTAAGTTCGAAAAAACCAAGGAAGAACTGGTTGGGGTAAAGTTTTTAGATCTTGTACCTGAAAAAGAACATGCTGCCATTATTAGCCATCTGGATAACCTTACTCAAAAAAAGCCGGAGGTTATCTATGAACACACCGTATATCTGCCTAATGGTGAAACTGTCTGGCTGGAATGGTACGACAGGGCTGTTTTTAATGATAAGGGGGAGGTTGACTACTTTATTTCAATAGGGCGGGATGTTACCGACCGGAAGATGATGGAAATTAATCTGGATAATCAGCAGCGTCTTCAGGCCCTATTAATGGATGTGGCTATTCGCATGGTAAACATACCGGTTCATGCACTTGATGCCTCAATTCACAATGCATTAAGGGAAATCGGGACCTTTGCCAAGGTAGATCGTGCTTATGTTTTCTCGTATGATTTTAAAGAGAACTTGCTTAGTAACACACACGAATGGTGTAGCGAAGGCACGACAAGTGAAATAAATAATCTGCAGAAGTTACCCATAGATTTATTCCCCGATTTTCTGAAACAACATGAGAAAGGTGAATTATATCACATTCCGGAAGTGAATAAACTGCCTGGAAACAGTAATACAAGAGCAGTTCTCGAAAAGCAGGGCATAAAAACGCTTATTTCAGCACCGCTTATGAATGGCGAAGAGTGTCTCGGATTCGTTGGTTTTGATGCAGTTAAACAGAAAAAAACATGGAGTGAAACTGAGCGACGTCTGCTGCATGTCTTGGCAGAGTTGATATCAAACTCGGAAATACGGCGACGTTTTGAATCCGAAATCATTAAAGCAAGATATGAGGCAGAAGCATCAAATGAGGCCAAAACACAATTTCTGGCAAATATAAGCCACGAAATCCGTACGCCTCTCAATGGTATAATTGGAATGATCGAACTGCTTCAGAAAACTATACTTTCTGATGAACAGCGTAATTATCTGAAGATTATAGACTCAAGTGGTGAAACGTTGCAGCGGATTATTGAAGATATTCTGGATCTGCATAAAATTGAAATAAATGAAGTTGAACTGCACGAGGAGTCGTTCAGACTAAGTGAGTTACTGGAAGAAGTCCGGGATTTATTTACCGGGAAAGCATTAGAAAAACAAATCAAGCTTGAAATCGAAGATACAGCGTTACCATATGAATATTACAACGGAGCCCGGTTAAGAATAAAGCAGGTATTAATGAACCTCATCAGTAATTCCGTAAAGTTCACGGATAAGGGGTTCATAAAAATAAAAGCATCTCTTGCGCAGCGCGACAATGAATCCGGCAAGGTATTTATCAGGTTTGATGTAACCGACACGGGTATCGGTATTGCACGGGAAGATATGAACCGTTTATTTAAGCCATTCTCTCAGATTGATTCTTCCAATACCCGAAAATATGCCGGCAGCGGGTTAGGCTTACTAATAAGCAAGAGTCTTGTTGAGCGAATGCAGGGGACTATAGGTCTGGCAAGTGAAGAAGGCAAGGGCACAAAAGTTTGGTTTAATATTCCACTGCGCCCCTCCGAACAACAGCTTGTGTACAGACCGACTTCGCCTGGTTCTGCTAATCAGGAGGCACTGATAATCGGAGGCGATGAGATGAGTACAATATTTTTAAAGAAGCAGCTAAACGCCCATTCTTTTCGCTACGATTACGCATCAGGTTTTGGAAAAGCCAAAATATTAAACCGGGAAAAGATAAAATCGGGCAAACGATATGAACTGGTACTCATCAATATTTATGAGAATCTGAGCGGAGTACTGGATTTTGTAGATACCTTAAAAGATGATCCCGAAAACTTCAACATGCGGGTTGTCTTAATAAGCAGTAAGGAGACGAAAGTAAGCCGCACGCTTTTGGAACAGCACGATATAAGCGATATCCTTATTCGCCCAATCCGGACATTCGAGATTGAACGGTTGCTTCAACGTTCTAATGAGCCCGTGTCTTTGGTCAGACCTCCAGAAAAAGATGGAATGGACAATCGTAAGACACTGGCTGCTGATGAACAGATTTTAAAAACGTATTCAGGAAACGTGCTTGTAGCTGAAGATAACAGAGTTAACCAGATGCTGATCGAGCTTATTCTGAACAAGCTTGGCGTGAACTATAAAATTGTTGGGGATGGTAATAAAGCTGTAGAAGAAGTAAAAATGAATGACTACGATGTTGTGTTTATGGACTGCCAGATGCCAGTATTAGATGGGTTTAAAGCAACTGAGCAAATACGAACGCTACCAGGCCGTAAAAAAGCTAAAACACACATTGTGGCTGTAACGGCCCACGTAATTAAAGGTTATCGTGAACGATGCCTTACAGCGGGAATGAACGACTATATCGCAAAACCATATAAGATAAAAGACATTATTAAAGTTTTTGATGGTCGTCTTAAACCTACAGAAAAGCAGCGGTCTGAACGGAATAATATAACTGTTGACCTCATTAGAATAAGAGAGCGGTTCGGGGGCAGCGACGAGTTCATACACAACCTTATATCACGATTTATTGAAGACACCGAGGTACTGCTTAATGAACTATCTGAAGCTTGCCGGAATAAAAAACACAATGAGGCATACGATATAAATCATAATCTCAAGGGGGCCGCGGTAAATATTGAGGCTGACCATATCTACGAACTGACTCTGCGATTGGAAACTGCAATTGAAAATCGAGACAAGGAGTCTGCCAGGAAGATTATCATTGAAATGTACAAAGCTTTAAAACTGCTTCGACTTTGGTTCGAGAGCAGCCCTATAGCAAAAAAAAAGCCCTGAACATTATTCAGGGCTTTAAATAATCGTGCGGTCACTAAAGATTCGTGATCATAGAATTCAGCTTTCTTTACTGATGTTGGAAAGAAGATCTTCTGCTTCGCGTAAAAGGTCTTCGGCTTTTTGTTTTGCATCCTGTACCACATCGTCGCCTTCCTGTTTGGCCGTATTAATGCTGAAGTTTTCATCTCTCAGTTCATCAATAAGGCTGCGTAGCTCGTCTGCATAGGTTTGCAGGCGATAACTGACGCGACTACGAGTGTTGCTTCCTTTATCAGGGGCAAGCAGAATGGCTGTAATAGAGCCGGCAATAGCTCCGGTAAGCAAGCCGAATGTGAAACCTTTAGAAAAATTAGCCATAACGAAAGAAATTAAATGTGAAAGTGTTTTTTATATATAAGCAAAATATAAGTGATTGTCATCTTTTCTAACGCTTTCAATTTAATTTTGTTCTGCCTTATAAGCCCGAAACAGGCGACGTTTTTTTGAGGAAATCCCTGCGTGCATTACCGGAACTATAAAAAGGGTGAAGATTGAAGCGAAGAACAGGCCACCAATTACAGTGCGCGCCAGCGGACTCCATGTTTCTGAGCCTTCTCCAATGGCCAGTGCCAGCGGTACCATTGAGAAAATGGTTGTGAGCATGGTTAGCAAAACCGGGCGAAGTCGTCTTCTTGATGCTTTGGAAAACCGATCGAAGTATTCTTTGGGATTCATTCCGTATGAGGTGTTTTGATTTATGTAGTCGACAAGCACAATCCCGTTGTTAACTACAATCCCAACCAGAATGAGCATGCCAATTCCTGCTGGTACACTAAACGGGGTAGACGTGATCCACAGCATGAAGTATGCGCCAAAGAATGCCAGCGGAATCGTAAACAGAATTACGAACGGATCGCGGAGATTTTCGAATTTGGCACTCATCACCATAAAAGTCAGGATTATAGCGGCCAGAAGCGCGTACATTAGCTCCCTCTGACTTTCCTGCTGATCCTGAGCTGCTCCGGTAAATTCGTATCGATAACCATCCGGAAGCACGACTTCAGACTCGAATAGTTCAATAATTCTGTCGCGCTGAAGAGCAGCATTGCCATCTACGCGAATGCTAACGTCGAGCTGCGTTTCACGGTTTACGCGGCGAATAGTGTTAAACCCTTCAACCTGCTCAAAATAACCAACAGCGTATGCTGGTATACTTTGCTCATCCATGCGACCAACCTGCAGCCTGTTAAGACTTTCTATCCCCCGGCGATGATGGTCCTCGAGCCGTACTTCAATGGGATATTCGCGCCCATCCACGCGGTAGAATCCAACCTGTGTGCCGCGGGTTTGAGTCTTAAAACTGTTTGCAGCTTCGTTAAAGGATGAGCCCATGCGGCCAAGCGCCACGCGATCGAGTTGATAAACAATCTCGGGCAGGGAACCTACGCGCTGATTATCAACAGCCGTAACGAGACTATCCTGAAGCATTACGGTTTCTATACGGTCGGAAATGCCCTGCAGGAAAGCCACATCCGGCCCTATAATACTAACGGTAATATTTCCCATACCACTGCCAAAACCGCCTCCGCCACGACCGCCACCGGGCCCGATACCGCCACCTGACCCAAAAATGCGTACAGTAGTTTCGTTGTAGACAAGATCCCGTCTTAGTTCAGCTATTACCTGATCGGTTGTCTGGGAGCGGTTTCTCGCCGGTACGAGTGTTACTGATACGCGGCCCGCGTTGCTTTCTCGCCTCCATCCGCTGCGGCCAATAGAAGTAACTGTTGTTTGTACCCGTTCGTCTTCGAGCAGTTTACCCGTAATATCCCGAAGGGTGTTGGCTGTATCGGTAAGCTGTGCTCCGCTTGGGAGGGTAACATCAACAACGAATTCACCAGTGTCGTTATCTGGGAAGAATTCGCCCGGAACCTGACGGAAAAGCATCACAATTCCAACCAAAACAAGGAAAATACCAATAAGGGTATAACGCTTGTGGAGTAATTGCCATTTCAGGATGCGCTCGTATCTGTTCTCAAGCTTCTCAATAAAGCGAAACATGAAGCCTTCAGCTTTAACGCTGTCTTTACGCAGAAACCGTGAGGAAAAAACCGGAATTAGTATGATGGAGGCCAGGAAGGATAAAGAGATGGCGTAGGAAATTGTAAGCGCTAAATCTTTTGCTATCTGTCCTGTAAATCCGCTTATGAAAAAGATAGGTACGAAAACGGCAAGCGTGGTGAGGGTCGAGCCCAGCAGGGCTTCTTTCATCTCGTTGGTTCCGTTCAGGACCGCGTTAAAAATTTCTTCACCCTTTTCGATTTTTGAAATTATGTTGTCGAGAACTACTATGGAGTTATCAACTAGTAAACCCACTGCTAAGGCAAGACCGGTAATTGAAATGATGTTTAGCGTTACACCGCTGAAGTACATGGCGGCAAATGTGGCGGTCATCGAAATCGGGATACTGAGTGCAACAACCGATGCGGCGCGGTAGCTTCCCATAAAGATGAAGAGAATGATAGCAACCAGGATCAGGGCCACCAGCGCAGACTGGGTAAGGTTGTTAATCGAGTTTTCAATAAACTGCCCCTCATTATTGAGGACCTGCATAGTTACACCGGGTGGAAGAATAGCCTCAATTTCAGAAATGGTGCGTATTACGTCGTTGGCTACGTCGAGAGTGTTGGCATCAGATTGTTTCTGTATGTCCAGAGTTACGCTGTTAAGCCCGTTCACCTCAACAATGGTAGTGATGTCTACAAAGGTATCCATCGCCAGTCCTACGTCGCTTACGCGAATCGGTACTCCATCGTCGGATATTCTGATGATGGTATCGTTTACCTCATCGATATTCCGGTAGATGGCTTCAGCGCGGATGCTGTAGCTTTGCCTGTCTGAGACCAGGTTGCCAATAGGCACCTGAACGTTGTTGGATTGAAGCGCCTGCTCCACATCTGCGGGAAGAACCCGGTGCTGGGCCATTTGGTCCGGCTCCAGATTTACGTAAATAGCACGCTGCAGGCCGCCCTGCGTTTCAGCTGAAGCCACGCCTTCTATACGCTCGAACATGGGTTCAATAATCTCTACGCTGATCTGTCGAAGCTCATCCAGACCCCTGTTCGCAGCGGCAATGCTCAGGCTCATTATAGGCCTGCGTTCGGGGTCGAACTGAAAGATAATTGGCTGTGATGCTTCACTCGGTATGTTTGCGCGAATTCGATCTATCGCTTCACGGGCGTCGTTTTCCACGCGCTGTGCGTTGGTTCCGGGCTTGAGGCGCATCACAATAAACGCACCGCCTTTCCGTGCTGTCGTTTCTATACGTTCCACGCCGTCTATGGAAGCCACAGCGTTCTCAATGGGGATGGCCAGAATTTGTTTGATGTCTTCCGGGGCTACATCACGATAGTTCGTGGAGATAGCAACAACCGGAATATTGATTTCCGGCAGAAGAGTAATTTTTAGATTATTGAGCGAGAAAAACCCGAATCCGATAATCAGAATGGTTGCCATCATAACCGTGATGGGCCTGCGGAGTAACCGGTAAATAATTCCTTTTGTATCCATACTTAGCTGATTCTGATTGTTATTACTCCGAAAGCGGATCTACTTTGTTAACCGCGCTGAAGCCAAAGCGTTCCAGTACTCTGCTGAACAGATAGTACAGACATGGAACAAAAAAGAGCATCAGCAGGGTGGAGGCGGTTAGGCCGCCAATTACGGTGCGGGCCATCGGGCTCCAGGTTTCTGCACCTTCACCAAGCTCAAAGGCCAGAGGAATCATGCAAAGAATGGTAGTTGCGGCGGTCATTATAATCGGACGCAAACGACGGCTGGCCCCGGTGATAATAGCTTCTTCGCGTTCGAGCCCGCGGGCCTGAAGAATTTTGATGTAGTCAATCATCACAATACCATTGTTTACCACAATTCCGGACAGCAGTATTAGCCCGATTAGCGCGGTTACGCTAATTGGCGTACCGGTAAGCGCAAGTACAAAAAATACGCCTGAAAGCGCCAGAGGTATCGTAAAGATGATTATGAACGGTTCGAGAAGACTTTCGAACTGAGATGCCATAACCATATAAGCAAGCGTGGCAGCAACCATGAATGCGATAAGCAGATAGAAGTATGATGCGCGTTGCTCTTCGGCCGTTCCACCAATTTCGTAGCGATAGCCATCCGGGAATTCAATCTGTGATAATCGCTGATCCACAAGATTCGATGCGGTTTGCAGATCGATACCGGATAAATCTGCCTTGATTTCTGTAACCCGCTCCTGGTTTATTCGAAGAATATTCGACGGCCCGGTATAACGCTCGATGCGAACCAGGTTACCCAAGGGCATCCATGTTCCTGCATCGGTACGGATTTGTATACGCTCCAGGTCTGCCGTGTTTGTTTTCTGCTCGGCAGCCAGCTGTATGTTCACCTCAAACTGAAGGCCTTCATCAATAAAGTTGGTTGCGGTGTTGCCACGAACCGCATCACTAAGCGCGTTTGCAACCTGAGCTGTAGACAGCCCGTTGCGGCTGATTCGCTCCCGGTCCATAACTACGCGTATTTCCGGTCTTCCCTCATCGGCAGAGGAAGATGCCGATACGATCCCGTCGATGCCGGTCATTGCTTCTATTACACCGGCAGTAAGCTCTTGCTTAACGCTCATATCGAATCCGTAAATATTTACAATCAGGCCGTCATCGCCATCTGGATTGAGCGGGTTTTCGCGAAGCTCACGAACGGTAGCGCCTGGTACAGCCTGCAGGTCTTCGAGCAGTCGTCCAACAATTTCGAGCTGTCCGCGGGAGCGCTCTCTCGATGAGATTAGCTCAACGCGTATTAAACCTCTGAAACCACCTGGAAACTCTGCTCCTTCCACGCCTCTTTTGTCTCCATAGTCGGAAACGATGAGGCGGGCTTCAGGCACGGTTTCCATAATGATTTCTTCAGCCTGTTTGAAAGACTCTTCGAGCTCAAAAAGGTTTACTCCGGCCTCACGGGTGAGCTCAATTACAAATGCGTTTTCATCGACCTGAGGAAAAAACTCGCCACCGAGCCAGAAAAGCAGTGGTGTGGTAAGCAGCAGAAAGAGAACGGCTATGCCAACTACTAAGCCGCTTTTGGGCAGAAGTCTGGTGATAGTTCTGGAATACCAGCTAATGAGCGTATTGAAAAAGGTGTCTTTCTGGGGCTCATGCTCAGGTTCGTCTTTGGTCGCATTTAATTCTCTTTTGTCAGTAAGGCCGTAAGTTGATGCTTCATTCTTTTTGCCCTTGGCACGGAAAAGCCTTGATGTGAGTAAGGGAATGAGCGTAAGTGCCACAACGGTGGAAACGCCCAAGGCAAAGGAAATGGTGAGCGCCAGATCACGGAACAGAAATCCCGCAATACCAGGTACAAAGAGAATAGGAAGGAAAACGACTACTGTGGTAAGAGTAGATACAATTATAGGTCCGGCCACCTCCTGAGCGCCTTTCACAGAGGCGTCGTCTCCGTTATATTTATCTTCCCTGAAGCGGAAAATATTTTCAAGAACCACCACGGCGTTATCCACCACCAGCCCGACTGCAAGGGTGAGTCCGGAAAGGGAGATAACGTTTAGCGTTACGTTCCCAAAGTCCATGATGCTGAATGTAGCGATGATGGAAACCGGAATGGAAATAGCTACAATAATAGCCGTACGGAAACTTCTTAAGAACAGCAGCAGAATAAGCACTACTAAACCAATGGCAATAAGGGCCGTGATGTAGATATTCCGGATCGATAATTCTATGAACTCAGACCGGTCGGTGAGTACATCCAGCTGAACGCCGGCCGGGAGTGTACGCCGGATATTGTCGAGTTCTGCCCGGATATTTCCGGCTGTAGTAACAATGTTTACATCGCTTTGCCGGTAGATGTTAAGGATGACGCCTTCCTCGCCCTGTACACGCACGTTCCCGATTGGCTGGCGTACGCCGTCTTCTACGTCGGCAATATCACGCAGGCGAACCGGTTCTCCGTCGCGAACGGCTACAATCGCTTCACGAATTTCATCAATATTTTGAAATTCGCCCGTGGTTCGGAGCGAATAAACCATGCGTCCTTCGATTAGTTCGCCGGCCGGAACCTGAACGTTTTCCTGGCGCAATCGCTGCGCTATGGAGCCTATATCGAGATTATAGGCCAGAATCTGATCGGTGTTCATCCACACGTTAATCTGCCGCTCGAGTCCGCCGGAGGTTTCGGCAGAAGCTACGCCCGGAATACGCTCAAAGCGCTGCTCCAGCTGCTGGGTGGAGAAGGTTCGGAGTTCCACCGGGCTACGCGTATTGGAGCGCAGCGTGAGGAGCATTACCGGTTCCTGATTGGGGTCATAGGCAAATATGATGGGCTGATCGGCATCATTCGGGATAATCCGGCGCGCAAAATCCACTTCCTTGCGCACATCATTCTGCGCCTGTAATAAGTCCGAGCCCCAGTTGAAATAAAGCTTGATTACTGATGAACCCTGGCTGGAAAGAGAGCGTACTCTTCTGAGGCCGCTAACCCCGCCAACACGTTCTTCTAACGGGCGGCTGATGAGTGTTTCAATGTCTTCTGGTGCCACGCCATCGTACGTAGTGTATATGGTGATGGTTGGGAAGGAGACATCCGGATATAGATTCAGATTCAGGCGGGACAGACCAAACAGACCAAACCCTATGACGATCAGGGCGAGCATCAAAAAGGTTACGGGGCGGGCTACTGCTGTTTTTGGAAGTTGATTCATGTGAGAGTCAGGTGAATAGGTTTAGATGATCTGGCTTATTCGCCTGCTTCGGTCGAAGTTGATTCAGAACGTTCAGTTGCCGCCGATGTATCGCTTGTTTGTGGCTGGGATATTTGTTCACCGTTCTCGCTTTCAGAAATGGGGATATCGCCGCGGGTTGGTCTCTGGCGCGTTCCGGCAACATTAATACGTGAATTGTTTTCGAGACCGCCCTGACCAGTAATAATGAGACGATCACCTTCCGAAAGACCGGAAAGAATTTCAATACGATCGCCCTGCTGCAGACCGAGCTCAAGTTCACGAAGAACGGCTATCGAATCGCCCTGGGCAACAAATGCATTATAGCCACGATTGATGCGAATAGTATTAGTCTC
>PWID01000234.1 GCA_003555145.1 Balneolia bacterium
ACCACCTTCACACGGAATCTTGGCGTTCGGAATATGCTCAATCGGGTACGCACAGCGGGTGTTTTGGGTGATGCTTACGTCGTTGTAATCAACCTCGCGGGTTTTGGGATCGACCACCAGGTTTTCCAGAACCGTGCCGTATTTGATGGCACCAAAAATTTCGGGTTCACTCTCCTGCGTGAGGCCAATCGCCTTGGCGTAACATCCGCCCTCAATATTGAAGACGCCATCATCGCTCCAGCAGTGCTCATCGTCGCCTATAAGCTGACGATTGGTGTCGGCCGATAGCGTGGTTTTGCCCGTTCCGGAGAGCCCGAAGAACAGCGCCACATCTTTGTCCTTACCCTCGTTTGCCGAGCAGTGCATGGATAATACATCGCGCTTGGGCATCAGGTAGTTCATAACCGTAAAAATACCTTTCTTCATCTCGCCGGCGTACTCCGTTCCCAAAATCACCATCGTATTGGTTTTGAAGTTCACGTTCACGCTGGCGTTGGAGGTCATGCCTTCAGTGTACGGATTGGCCGGAAACTTACCCGCGTTGAAAACCACAAAATCCGGTTCCCCGAAATCAGCGAGCTCTTCCTGCGTAGGGCGAATGAGCATGTTGTGCATGAACAATCCGTGGTACGGACGCTCAGCAATGATGCGCACCTTTATACGGTATTTCGGATCCCAGCCGGCGTAACCGTCAACCACATACAGACGCTCGCGGGTGTTCAGATAATCCACAGCGCGGCGATGGTTAATATTGAAGGTATTTTCTTCCAGCGGGATATTTACATTCCCCCACCAGATGTCTTCCACACCCTCGGTTTTCACCACACGCTTATCGCCCGGGCTGCGGCCGGTACGCTCGCCTGAGCTCACGTTCAGCGAGCCGTTGGAGGTAACCACCGAACCGGGGTCGTATTTAATTGCATCTTCATAAAACCGTCCCGGAGCCGGGTTTCTAATAATAGTTTGGACGGTTATTTCTTCTTTAGTCAAATCAAACGTTTGTTCGTTCATATGCCGATAGAATTAATAATACAGGGCCTCCTGCAAGCCCGCAGGCTTCTTGATTATAACAGTCGGTCCTTTTCTTTTTTTGTTGGGTTAATGGTGTTGCATTATACTCATTTAGGCGGACAGAATAAATGTAAGTTATCCGCTTCGCTGAAATGAAATTGTGAATTGTTGAGCGAAGCGAAATCCCGGCCCTGAAAGGTGTCGGGATGAATTTTGAATTGTGAATTGGTCGAAGGTCCAAAGTCGAAGGTCAAAGGTCTTGTTGTTGGTGCCTGATACCTGAATTCCCGATTCTCGAAACGGGAGTTGCCAAATTAAAGGAGATCCTTCGGACATGCATTGTGATGATGAGTTCTAAAAAAACATTCAACAACCTATCGTAATCAACAATGTGTCTCTCAGGAGTATGAGCTTTAATTCGGTTTGGTCAAAATACTGATTACTGATTACTGATTACTGAAATTTCATAAAATTATCGATAAAACCAGCAGCGCGAACAGAATCGCAAAGCCGGCCATCATCCTGTTTTCGAGCCGTGCAGCCGTCTCTTTTTGTTGCAGGGTGATGGCATCTTTGAGTTCATCCAGCTCCCGGCGAAGGGCAGCCACGTCTGAGCGGAGCTGCTTTTTGTGCTCCGGCTGCCTGTTGCCCAGCTCCTTTACTTCGGCCCGTATGGCCTCCAGCTTCGGAGACAGCGAACTGCTCACATCACCCATTTTGGCAGACAGATTCGTCTTCAGCTGCCCAAGCTGATTATCCACAGCCGATATGCGCTCATTTTGCTGCTGCACCATCGCCTGCACCTCTTTCTGCAGCCGAATGATTTCCTTCATTTCAGTTGATTGTTTCGCTTCGTGTGATTTCGCTTCGCTCAAAATTGTGAATTGTGAATTGTGAATTGTGAATTAGTCGAAGGTCGAAGGTCTCTTTGTTACCTGTTACCTGATACCTGATACCTGATACCTGTTACCTGTTACCTGTTACCTGATACCTGTAATTTCCTCAAGCCAGCTGAACCACTCTGAGTAGACTTTCTCGCGAACCGGCTCACGGGAGAGGACAAGATCGTGCATGCCGTCTTCAATCTCCACGATGCGCAGATCAGGGGCCGAAATCTTTTCCGATCGCTCCCGGATGTGATCTACGTCAAGAACGGCATCACCCGTGAAAAAATCATCTGTCCACTCATCAGCATTGATAGTTTTATCGGAGTGCATCACCAGAACGGGCACGCTGATGTCCAGCCCGGCCGCCACTTTCTGATGTCCCTGATAGATAGCCCTGAGCCAGCCGTAGCGCACCGGCTGAGAATCCATGGTTTTCCATTCGGTGTTGAACTCCCATTCACCCCTCGCCTCACGATGCAGGCTTTTTCCATACAGCGACATCTCCTCGCTGCCAACCGTGGCATCCGGATTAGATTTCCCTCTCCATGCGATAAACGGAATGGCTATTCGACGCGTGAAAAACCCATCGTTGAAATCGAAAAAAGGGCTGTTCAGAAACAGGGCCTCGAAATCGGGACTATCGGATCGCGCATCGGCATAAATTGCGGCCACGAGTCCGCCGGTGGAATGACCCGCAAGCAGCGTCCATTCATGGCCCGCCTCCCGGATGATGGCCAGACTGCTGTCGATATCGGCATAGTATTCGCTCAGGTCGCGCACGTTGGTCAGCTGCTGATGCTCGCGCCAGGAGCGTCCGTATTTCCTCAAATCAACCGCATAAAACGTGTATCCACGATCCGTAAACCGGTTGGCCATTTCGGTCTGAAAGAAATAGTCGTTGTAGCCGTGCACGTACAAAACCGCGCGTCCGTTTGCGACTGAAGTATCAGGAAGGCTGCGCACCAGCGTGGTAAAAACCTCGCCCTCGTAATCATCGGGCTGCTGCAGGGTGATCTGCTCAAAGCCTTCGCCCAGTACATCTTCCTGCCAGTTCCGCTCCGTTACTTCACCCGTATTCTGTGCCATAGCATTACTGCCCATGAGCGGAATCATTAAGCATAAAATCAGCAGCGGTTTCAGCATGAATGATGAAACCTGTCCGGCTGACTTCATAAATCCCGATTTCATCGTTTTCACACCGAAGCGACTTCAAATTCGGCCAGATTTTCGCCGGTCCGGCTCATCAGGATAAGACGGTCGCCGGTTATAGTGTATCCCGCTACGTCCTGAATGATTTCCATGAAGCGATCTTCGACCGACATATCGGCGCACATCATTTTGGTAGCAGCAATGTTGCCGAAGCTCAGTCCGCCGGCTTCGCCAAGCTCGTATCCGCCGGTAAATTGGTTACAGCCCGCATTGCCGGAAACGCGGCTATCCTCAGCGAAAAAAGCGATGTAGGGCGTTCCGCGGGATTCTTCGCTTAGCTCGATTTCCTCATCACGCAGCGAAACCAGATGCCATTCGGTTTCCTCCAGTGGCGTTATGACCTCCATGGTGGCGTCGGTATCCATCTGCTCGGCAGGGTCGGGCTGCTGATCATGTGTGCTTTCAGACTCACAGGCCATCATAAAAAAAGAAAACGCTATTGCGGAAAACAGTAAAAAGGTGATGCGCAGCATATCAGTAAGATTTGGTTAAGATGTAGTTTTCGGCCAGTTCACCGGTGATGCGATTGCCGTCCATATCGAGCTGAACGAGCATATTTTCGCCCACAAAATACTGTGAAGGCTGATCCTCGATTCCCTCCAGAGTGATGGTATTGCCGGCATCATTCCAGCTGTATTCGCCTTCGAAGCGGTGTTCGGAATCGTCTTCATTGCCCATGTATTCCATGGTTTTTGTGAAGGTTCCTTCATGAGTGAGAGTGACGGTGGTCATGATGCCTTCGCAGTTCGCACAGGGCGTTACGCCAGTATATTCACCGGGATAGTCGAGCGAATTACGAGCGTTATGATGGTCGATAAACTCCTGAGGGAAATCGCCGTTTTCTACACTTTCGCCGACAGGAATTTCCCGGGGCTCCGGCTCGCTACCGCATGAGAGCAGTACAAAAACAAGAATCAGCACGCTTAACAGATTAACATTTTTCATAACAAAGACATTGTGTGTTAATGATAAATATAAAGACAGCTCTTCAGCGAATTCAAATCCGAACTAAAGAGCTGTCTAAATGTAACAATTTTTATGAATTTATACGGCCTCTAATGCCTGTTTAATATCCCAGATGATGTCTTCATGGTACTCCACGCCCACCGAAATCCGGACCAGCTTTTCAGTAACGCCAAACTCGCGCCTGTGCTCAGGATCCACCCCGGCGTGGGTCATCGTGGCCGGATGCTCCACCAGCGACTCCGTGCTGCCCAGGCTCACGGCCAGCTTGATGAGCTTCAGCCCGTTAATAAATTTGAACGCCTCTTTTTCGCCTCCCTTGATGTCGAAGGAAAGCATGGCCCCGGGCGACTCATACTGACGTTTATAAATTTCGTATTCGGGCGTGCCTTCGGGAATCAGACCAAGGTAGTTCACCTTTTCCACTTTCGGATGCTCATTCAGAAAACGGGCCACCTCCTGTGCGTTCCGGCATTGCTGTTCCATGCGCACCTTAAGCGTTTCCAGGCTTCGCATCAGCAGCCAGCCGGTGTGGGGTGATGCCATGTTGCCAAGGAACGTACGCAGCGTTTTTATCCGCTTAATGACCTCAAAATTTCCGCAGGCCGCGCCCGCAATTACGTCGCTGTGTCCGCCGATGAATTTGGTGGCCGAATACAGCACGATATCGGCTCCATGCTCGAGCGGATGCGACCATATTGGACCCATGTAGGTGTTATCAACGGCTATCCACACATGCTTTTCCTCCGCAGTAAAGGCGTTGGCAACTTCACGGCAGGCCGCAATATCGATAATGGAGTTGGTCGGGTTGGCCGGCGTTTCGATATAGACCATGGCGAGCTTATCGGCCATTCCGGTTTTCTCGAGCACCTTCATGATCTCGTCCTTAGTCTGACCCGCCTTAAACGAAACGGCATGAACCCCGATTTTTTCAAGAAAATGATTAATGAAATGATCTGTACCGCCATAAACCGGAGCGCTGTAGAGAATCAGATCGCCGGGGTTCAGAAACTCCAGCATGGTAGTGGTGATGGCGCTCATGCCGCTTTCGAACACCGCGCAGTCATCACACTTATCCCACAGGGTGAGGCGGTTTTCCAGGATTTCAAGATCGGGATTGTTGATGCGGCTGTAAATAAGGCCTAACTCCTCATCCTGCTCCTTTTCCCGAAGTCCGTAGGCCAGCTCGAAAAAGGCCTTACCCTCTTCGGCGCTCTTGAACGCAAAGGTTGATGTGAGGAAAATCGGTGACTTTACTGCGCCCTCTGAAAGTTCCGGCTTATAGCCGTAGGACATCATCAGACTCTCTGGTCTGAACTGTTTTTTTGGATCCATAAATTGGTTCTGTAGTTTGAAAAATGCACATACAATGTTCGCGCCCGGCATGGTAACCTGAAGTTCACCAAAGCTAACCGACACACGGTTTTAATTTCAATTCAAAGATAGCCAATTCCCTAACAAAAACATTGTTGAATCCTGCAAAAAAGCGCTTTCATATAGCTGCTCCGCTCCTAATTTTGAATGGTGAGGCAGGACGCAAAGGAACGCTGATTTTCTCGCAGATTGACGCAAAAGGATATGCGATATCTGATATACAATATGTGATTTTTGAATTCATCGCTACCAGATACCCGGTTTAACTGATTACTGATTACTGATTACTGACATTAAATCTATTCCTTTGTTTTCAGCGTCTTATTTTCAATTGATTTTAGTAGATTAACCCCGGCTTTAGCCTTAAATCCTAACAAACACACCTTAT
>PWID01000163.1 GCA_003555145.1 Balneolia bacterium
CGCATCATTGCGATTACGACCGAGAACAACCACGACGTAAGAAATCTGGCAGAGTTTTGCATCACCATTCCGGAAACTCATGATGTGCTCACGCCATTGCTTACCGTAATTCCGCTGCAGATTTTATCGTACCAAATTGCGGTATATCGTAAGGCAAATGTGGATCAGCCGCGTAACCTCGCCAAGAGCGTGACCGTGGAATAAGAATCTGATCAATTCGTTTTGAAAAGCAGGGTGCTGTTGAAGCATCCTGCTTTTTTTGTATCATGCAGTCAACAAGAAAATCATAATACATCTTCTCCCTTGAAAGAACTTCGCATACAGCATATGGTTTGTCCCCGCTGCGTTGAGGCAGTTGAGGATGGACTGCGCCGGCATGGTTTGGAATGGGATTCCGTGGAGCTTGGAAGGGTGAAGCTGAGACGCGAGCCGGAACACGACAGTCTGGAAGATTTCTCCAGGTATATAAGCAGCAAGGGTTTTGAACTAATTCAGGAGCGGGGCAACGCGCTGGTGTCGGATATTAAAAGCAGCCTGATCCGGTATCTCGAAAGCATAGAAAATGGTGAGGATTACGGAAAAATATCGGATTGGCTGAGTAGCAGTCTTCATAAAAACTACAGCTATCTGAGCGACTCATTTTCGAAATCTTCCGGGCAAACCATCGAAAGTTATTTCATTAAGTTGAGGGTGGAGCGAGCTAAGGAGCTGCTTGAATCTGATGAGCTCAGTATTGGTGAGGTGGCCCACAGACTGGGATACAGTTCTTCGCAGCATTTTTCTGCACAATTCTCCGGCACGACAGGTGCTGCTCCGGGAAAGTGGCGAAAGAACCCCGGTAACCGGAAAAGTCTGGATAGTATATAGTTTGTTTTCCGGTGATGGTACCCGTGCATGAACCCGGCCTAATACCCAAAAATTATATACAAAAAGCTGATACGGATGAACGTGCATTAGCTACCCATACTGTAACTTGAGTCTAAATTAAAGAACAGATACAGGTGAAACGAACTATGAAGTATATCCGTCTTGAAATCAGGGGCATGAGCTGCGCATCTTGCGTGGGTGGAGTCGAGCGCGCGCTAAACGAACTCGAAGGCGTAAGCGAATCCTCTGTGAATCTGGCCACTGAGCAGGCCGAAATAAACTACGATGCAGAAAAAGTATCGGTAGCAGAAATTATTCAGTCTGTCGAAGACGCCGGCTATGAAGCATCAGAACCTCAGGGTGTTTCTTCGGGCTCCACAGCCGAATACCGGCTGGATATTGGCGGTATGACCTGCGCCACCTGCGTATCCGGTGTGGAAAAAGCCATCTCAAGAGTTGAGGGTACGACCGATGTCTCGGTAAATCTGGCCACGGAAGAAGCCCGTTTTAAGTGGGATGGCAGCGAAGTAGAGCGCATCATACAGGCCATTGAAGACGCCGGTTTCGAGGCGAAGGTGGCCGAAGGTTCAGAACCGGCCGGTGCGGATGTGCTCGGCGCCGACTCCGGTTTTAAACGCCGTTTTCTGCTGGCCTTGCCGCTTGCGTTTGTGGTCAGCGTGATGGATATGGGTCCGATGCTCATTTCTGCGTGGCATCACGCCATTCATCCCTATATTTTTGAGTGGAATCTGGCGCAATTGCTGCTCACGGGATTCATCATGTTTTATGCAGGGCGATCGTTTTTTACCGGCGCGTGGAAAGCCATGAAGCGCAAAACCGCCGACATGAATTCGCTCGTGGCGGTGGGTACGGGCGCTGCTTTCCTGTTTAGTGCCTATGCGACGTTCTTCGGTCGTGAAGGCGGCCTGGTAACGCCCATGGACGTATATTTCGACACGGCGGCCGTCATCATCGCGCTCATTCTTTTGGGTAAATGGATGGAGGAGCGGGCCCGCCACAAAAGCCGGGATGCCCTCAGCGGCCTCATCAAGCTAACACCACAACAGGCCCATCTGGTTGATGAAAACGAAGGCATTAAAACTATTCCGCTCGACCGCGTGAAAACCGGCGACGTTCTTCTGGTGAAGGCATTTGAGCAGGTGCCGGTCGACGGGATTATTGAAGACGGCTCACCCTCGCTCGATGAAGCTATGATGACCGGTGAAAGCGTGCCGGCCGATAAACAAAAAGGCGATCCGGTAACGGGCGGTACACGAAATACGGATCAGTCGTTTCGCATGAAGGCAACCGCCGTTGGCGAAGAAACAGCTCTTGCCCGGCTTATAGAAACCGTTCGCCGTGCACAGGGCTCAAAACCTCCAATCCAGCGTCTGGTCGACAAAATAGCAGCGGTGTTTGTGCCGGTAGTAATCGTCATTGCGCTAATCACTCTTTCCGTTTGGATGCTGGTTGATGGCGATCCTGCCAAAGCGATCGTGAATATGGTGGCGGTTCTCATCATTGCGTGCCCGTGCGCGCTTGGCCTGGCTACTCCGACGGGAATCATGGTCGGTTCGGGCCGCGCTGCCGAAAAAGGAATCCTGATAAAAGATGCCGTAACGCTCGAAGAAGCCAAAAAAGCCGATGTAATGCTGCTCGACAAAACCGGCACGCTCACAAAAGGCAAAATGGCGGTAAGTGGATTTATTGCGACAGATGGTTTTTCGGATGATGAGCTCATCACCCTGGCAGCATCGCTTGAGCAGGAATCGGATCACCCGCTTGCCAAAGCCATTACCGATGAGGCATCCCGGCTAGGGCTGAAATTATCACAACCGGCTGAGGTAAAAACGCTGCCCGGAAGCGGAATAGAAGGAATTGCCGAAGGTCGTCGCATTGTGATTGGCGCTCTTCGGGATGAAGATAAATCGAACAAGCAATTTGTAGCTTTTGCCGATGAACATCAGCAGAAAGGGGAAACGGTGGTTTCGGTTCGTTCGGATGATGCGCTCCTTGGCCTCATCGCAGTTGGGGATCAGTTACGTGATGATGCGGCCGGGTTTATTGCAAACCTGAAAAAGCTCGGTATCCATCCCGTAATGGTGACCGGAGATCAGGAGAAACCAGCCCGCTACATTGCGGCTCAGCTGGGAATCGATGATGTCCGTTTCGAAGTGAAGCCCGACGAAAAGGCTGAAATCGTGCGCTTGTATCAGGAGAAAGGCAATCGTGTAGCGATGGTTGGTGATGGCATCAACGATGCAGCTGCGCTGGTGCAGGCCGATTTGGGCATCGCGCTTTCATCGGGCACTGACCTGGCAGTTTCCTCATCCGACATCACCATAATGGGCGACAGTCTGGATAAAGTTTTGGAGGCCGTAACCTTGTCGCGTGGCGTACTGCGCATTATCCGGCAGAATTTGTTCTGGGCTTTTGTATACAATACCGTGGGTATTCCGCTTGCGGCCTTTGGTATACTCAGTCCCATGTTTGCTGCACTGGCGATGGCGCTAAGCTCTGTAAGCGTTGTCTCGAACAGCCTTCGGATAAAGCGATTGTGATGTGGGGTTTCGAACAGAAAACTGTTAGGTAGTAGTAAAGCTCTGGTGAATAAGCAAGTACATTAAAATATATTTACATTTAATTGTTGTTAACTCATGTCGGCTTGATTATATTCTAACGGTTCCAGGTCAATTATCGAAATCAAGTGGTTTAATGAGAAAATATAAAACAACCGTGCTCAAGGCCTCTTTAGTGGCGCTTGTGGTACTAACAATGTTGGTTGGTTAGTCAATCGTTTAAACAAAAAAAATCGCTGAGGTCAAATGGAAGATACCTTAAATCTTAAGGTTGAAGGCATGACGTGCGACGGTTGCTCTTCGCGCCTGAAGAAGCTTTTTGAAAAACATCCCGAGGTACAACAAGCTGAAATCGATCACGTTAACGGTACAGCCATGATAGCCGGTAAAATTACCGAAGAAATGGCCGCCGAAATTATCGATAAAGCCGGTTTCACCTATAAAGGTAAAGACGTACCTTAAGTAAATGCAAAACAGTCTCACTTCATACTATCAAAAAGCCGGCCGGCTGCTTCTTTTAAGCATGCTGGTTTACACTATTCTCCCGGCAGTTATCAGCTGCGGCACGGGATTAATGGCCTTATGTGATATGACAAGCGACAATCAGAGTTCGGATTTTGCAGTCTGCTGTCCTTCCCAAAATACAGCAGATAACGAAACGCTTCCCCTCATTACCGACTTAGCCGGTACTGCAAACCACTGCGATATTCCCGCTGAAAAAGATGATGCCCGCACTTCAGACTGCGGATCGTGTGACTGTATCATTACGAGCAGCACTACGGCAGCATTAAACGCTGATGCAGTAGTTCAGCAGAATCGTTCTGAAACATCGCTTCAGCTTGAGCAGCTTGCTAATCAGCTGTCAGCATATTTTAATACCGCCTCAGCAGCGGAGTCAGAATCCGGTATTACGGCTTCTGTAAATGCATCGCTTTCGAAAGCAGCCCTGCAGTTCGAACAGCGCCCGCATCACACTTCTCTTCGCATACAGCATTGCAGCTATCTCATCTGAGATAAGCACCGCCCTCCTTTTACTGCAATGCAACCAGCAGACCGTCTCCGGTACCTGCACCTGAATTAGCTAAACACACGCTTTAGCTGTGAACCGTTTTTCGCACCCTAACTGCGGATAATTTCAGGTTGATGACACCGGAACCGTAGCACCACCGGTCTCACCTTAAGGATTTTAGCATTGCAGTCTCCCTTCATGTTGGATTCAAAATTCGCTGCATATGCTAAACCACATCATTCGATTTTTTCTTGAGAATAAACTCATAGCCGGCCTCCTGCTGCTCTTTATGGTAGGCTGGGGCCTGTCGACAGCGCCCTTCAACTGGGATATGGGCGTATGGCCACGTGATCCTGTCGCCGTTGACGCCATCCCCGATATCGGTGACAATCAACAGATTGTATTTACCGAATGGCCGGGCCGTTCACCACAGGATATTGAGGATCAGATCACCTATCCGCTCACGACTCAGCTCATTGGCCTGCCCGGCGTACGGGTGGTGCGCTCAAACTCCATGTTTGGCTTCTCGGCCATCAACATCATTTTTGAGGATGATGTTGAGTTTTACTGGAGCCGGGCCCGGATTCTTGAAAAGCTGAACGCACTGCCTGCAGGCCTTTTGCCAGGTGAAGTGCAGCCTTCGCTTGGGCCGGATGCCACCGCTTTGGGACAGATATTCTGGTACACACTGCAGGGCATGGACTCCGACGGAAATCCGACCGGCGGCTGGGACCTTGACGAGCTGCGCTCCATTCAAGATTTCCAGGTTCGCTACGGGCTTTCTTCGGCTTCAGGAGTTGCGGAAGTAGCCAGCATAGGCGGCTTCGTTTCGGAATATCAGGTGGATATCGATCCGGATGCCATGCGCGAAAATGGCGTTACGGTTACGCAGATTGCGGACGCTGTGCGAAACAGCAATCAGGATGTCGGGGCAAGAACCATCGAGCTGAACCGGGCCGAGTATGTGGTTCGTGGTCTCGGCTACATTAAGTCGCTGACCGATATTGAGGAAAGCGTGGTTGCGGTGAGCGACAACGTGCCGGTGCGAATTAAAGATGTGGCGCATGTAAGCCGCGGGCCTGCTCAGCGCAGAGGTATGCTCGACCTGAGTGGAGCCGAAGCCGTGGGGGGCGTGATTGTTGCGCGCTATGGCGAAAATCCGCTACAGGTAATCGATAATGTGAAGCAGAAGATTGATGAAATAAGCGCGGGTCTGCCCACCAAAACCCTCGCTGACGGCACCGTTTCGCAGGTGACCATCGTTCCGTTTTACGACCGTACCCACCTCATCTACGAAACGCTCGGAACGCTCGAAGAGGCGCTTACGCTTCAGGTGCTCATCACCCTTATTGTGATTATCGCCATCCTGATGCA
>PWID01000331.1 GCA_003555145.1 Balneolia bacterium
ATATCCAGCTGACGATGCTGCGTCTGAAAATCGGAATAAGCATTCAGAATGTCTTTTTCAACCTGTTTGAGCATCATCCTTTTGTTTTCCTCGCGGCTCTTTTCGGCAATGCGGGCATTTTGGACAGAGCGTCTCGTTACGCCACCATCAAACAAATCATAGCGCAGGTTGAGCATGGCCGTGTAGCCAAGTTCTTCCAGAAAGAGAAAGTTTCCGGCATCGTTATCCTGACGAACATATCCGTATCTGGCGCTGGCCGTTAAACTCGGATAACGCCCCGTTCCCTCGAGCCGGCGCTGAATTCCAGCGAGGCTGATTTCCTCATCGGCCAGCTTCACCATGGCATTATTCATGAGCGCGCTTTGCAGAAGCTCGTCAAGCGGGAAATCGTCCCGGATATTGAATTCATCTATCAGTTCCGGCTCATCATCCGTAAACTCCATGCCGAGCACGAACATAAACTGCCTGATGGCCTGACGCAGACCGTTTTCTGCATCTTCAACGGCTATGCGGTCGTTATTTAAATTTACCTCGGCGTTTAGAACGTCCAGTCTGCGGGCCGTGCCGAAGCGCTGTGCCTCGGTGGTGGTATCGAACCTGAGTTGCGATAATTCCAGGTTTTCGCGAACAATGCGGAGCTGCTCCTGCTGCTGCAGCACGCCAAAATAGGCTTCAGCTACTTCCAGCAGGGTATTCTCGATGGTCATTCGAACCGAAAGCTGCGTCAGCCGGTCCTGAGCCTGCAGCTGCCGGTAGCGGTAGCGCCCGCTGAAGCCATCGAATATTGTGTAACTAAGCTCAACGCCGGCGCTCAGGGTTCTGGACTCGGCACCGTCGACTGATATACGCTGCGGCTCGCCACCGTTTGAGCCAAAATCGGCAAGCTCGATTTCAGAATCATTTCGGGACAACTCTGCGCTTCCTGTTAGACTAAGCACGGGAAGCTGACCCGCATTTCCCCTGAACACAGAGTTGCTGCTCTGGTCCTGTTCGAACCGCTCTATACGGATGGCGTGGTTATTCTCCAGCGCCCGCTCAAAGGCTTGTTCCAGAGTGATGGGCTCGTTATGCTGGGCAGCGGCTTCCGAGGCGCTCAGCAGCAAGGACGGCATCACCAGAAAAAAAGAAACCACCAGTAAAGGGTGAAAAATATTTTTTAAGCCTGACCTCATAGTGATTCTTTTCTAAGGGTTTTAATTCTCTTCATTTCGATACGTGCGGTTTCAATTTCTTCCGCGTCCGGCCTTTCGCTCCGGAAAAGTCCGATAATAAGTCTTTTGGAGTAGTTGAAAATCACAAGCAGTGAAGGCACGAGCGCCAGGGTTAGGAAAGTTCCGAAAAGCAGTCCGTAAAAAACGGCTACAGCAGTAGGCTTCAGAAATTGTGCTCCGATGGTTGTGCCAAGCAGGAGGGGCGTGAGGCCCGCAGCAGTGGTGATGGCCGTAAGCATAATCGGTTTGAAGCGGCTCAGTGCCGACGTATACACCGACGCCGCAAAACCGCGCCCGGCTTTTAGTTTCTCGTTAAAGCTGCTTAAAAGAACGAACATATTGTTAATGAGAATACCAATGAGCGCAATGATCCCCAGCATTGAAAATATACTCAGCGGGATGCCCGAAAGTACATGTCCCCAGGCTACGCCAATTATGGCAAACGGTATGATGAGCACCGAAATGATGCTTTGCGAAACCGAGCGGCCGTTTAGCAGAATCATAAAAAACATGATGAGCAGAATCACGGGGCCGGCCTTTGCTGCCGACTGTGCGGTATCGCGGGACTGCCTGGCCTGACCTTCGAAAGTATATTCGACAGACGGATATTTTTCAGTAAGTTCAGGAAGGATCCGGCTTTGAATCATTCCGATAACGGCCGGAACGGGTATATCTAGTGAGGCAACGTCGGCTTCAACCAGGATCTCCCGGCGCCCGTCGCGTCGGTTGATGAGCACTACGGTTTCCTGCTCGTTTACATTTGCAATATCGCGCAGGAAGTAGCGGTTGCCGTTCGGCGCGGTGATGCGCATACGCTCGAGATCAACCAGCGATGAACGGGCCTCACGCTCGTAGCGCACCCATACTTTTATTTCCTCATCGCCCCGCTGTATACTCTGAATCTCGATTCCGAAAAATCCCTGCCTCACCTGATCAATTACTTCCTGCAGGGTGAAGCCAAGCAGCTCGGCTTCGGGCTTCAGGCTGATATCCAGCTCACGCTGACCAATCTCGTCGTTATCGATAACATCTATGATGCTGTCCTCGGCGTTCATCTGGCGCATCAGCTCGGACTTAACTTCACGGAGTTCATCGAGGTCATCAAACCGATGGATCATGGAGATTGAAATTGGCTTCCCGAAAGCATCACCGGCACCGAACGACAGATTTTCGGCCTCGGGGACTTCACCCGTTTCCTCACGAATCATTCCGGCTATGTCGAAAGCCAGGTATTCGCGCTCTTCGGGTTTGGTAAGGGTGATCTGCAGACTGCCTGTATTTGGCTGCGGGCCCACCACGCGCTGTACGTAAAGTATCGGCGAGTTTCCGTTGGCCTCTTCGGTGAGGCGCTCGTTTACACGATTTGTAGCTTCTTCGATATCAATAAGGATGGCTTCGGTAACCTCGTCTCCGGTTCCGGCCGGCAGACGAAGGCTCACGGAAACCTCATCGAACTCAATATTGGGGAAGAAAGTGGTTTGGATCACATCACTGCGGAACCCGCCAATTGTTATGATGAACAAACCAACGACCGATAATACCACCACAAACGGATAGCGCAAACCGAAGCGAAGTGATGGAGCATAAAATCCGTTCAGAATCTTTCTGAACATTTTGTCAAACGCCCGCTCAAAACGGTTGGGCTTGTTTTCTTTTTGAAGCGATCTTGAGTTGGCAATGAGTGCAGGAAGCAGAAAGAAACCGACGGCAAGCGCTACGATATTTGAGGCTATCACCACAAAAGAAATGTCGGAGAAAAACTCACCCAAGGTCCCGTCCAGGAAGAAAAAGAAAGAGAATGCGGCTACAGTAGTCGTGAAGGAAAGCATGAGTGGAGCCACAAGCTCGATGGTGCCGTCTATGGCCGCATTGATGGCGTCTTTACCGCGCTCGAAATGCTGATAGATATTTTCACTCACCACAACGCCGTAATCCACGAGAATACCGAGCACCAGAATAACCCCGAACATCGACAGCTGATTTACGGTGATGCCCCAGATACCGGCAAATATGATCATTCCGAGAAGGGCAACGGGAATCTGAAGCGACACCCAAAGCGCAAGACGGAAGTTCAGAAAAATACCCAGCACGATTACAACCAGCAGCGCACCCTGCCATGCGTTGTCAGACAGCACCTGAATGCGCTCCTCAAGACCATCGGCCTGATCGTTTATGATGGTGGCCCGTACGTCCTCTCGGTCTTCGTTAAACCGTTCGATATAATCGCGCATAAAGGTTACGGTTTCCAGAATGTCCTCATCCACCGTATTCTCAACCCTGATGCTAACCGAACGCTCTTCGTTGAGGGTGCGCCGGTTCGGAATTTCCTCAAAGCGGTTTGAGAGAGTCGCGATATCGCTGAGGCGAACAATCTGACCGTCTTCGGTGGACCGGACTATGATCCGGCCCATATCCTGGGCGAAATATTCCTGCGCGTTGGCTTTAATCTGAATTTCTTCAAGCCCGGTTCTGATGGTTCCGCCAAACAGCTCGATATTCGACTGCGCCACTGCACGGCTGATGTCTTCAAAGGTGATGTTGAAGGCCCGTAGCGTTTCTTCCCGCACGCTGATTTCAATCTCCTCGTCAGGATATCCCTCGAGGGTGACTTTCGATATCCCGGGTTGATTGAGCAGGTCGTTTTCTATCTCCCTGGCCATATCTTTGATTACGGTAAGCGGCTGATTCCCGCTCAGGGCAAAAGTCATAGCATCTGTGAGGACTTCCACCTTGTACACCACCGGGTCGTCCATGCGGGAGGGGAACGAGGTAATCTGGTCCACCGCGTTCTGAATGTCGATCAGCACGTCGTCCGGATTGGCGCGTTCGAGCAGCTCGACCTCGATTTTACCCATATTGTTTTCGGAAACAGAGGTAAACCGTTCGATGCCGCTTACGCCTTTCAGGTTTTCCTCTATCTTTGCGATGGCGCCTTCTTCAACCTCGGCAGGTGAGGCGCCGGTATAGATGATATCAATATTGATAAACCGTACCGACTCTTCGGGGAAAAACGAGTACCGAAGGTTCGAAAAAACCAGTACGCCCATCAGCAGGATAATGAGAAGCGTAAAATTGACTACAGATTTGTAGCTGATAAAGTAACCGATGAGATCTTTCATGAAATCAATTTAAAAGTGTTTTGAAGGATTCGGTTACTCGGATGCGACCTTTACCCGGGCGCCGGCCAGTGAGGTAGTGCCTGCCCGAAGCTCAATCACTTCATCCTCGCTGCTGAGGCCACGAACAATCGCAGTTTCGCGGTTGAAGAACAGAGGCTCAACCTCACGGTGGGTGGCAACGCCGTCTTCAATTACCAGAACTGTGTTCTCTCTGGTGAGGAGGTTCCGGGGGATTTCAACCACGCCTTCGAGCGTGCGTCCGCTGATGCGGCCTTCGAAATAGAGGCCGTCTTTGAGTCGGGGGGACTCGAGCTCCACATACACGGGAAAGGCCTGAGTTTCGGCGCTCACGGAGCTTCCTATACGCGTGATGGTGCCATCAATTTCGAGCCCGGTGCCAGCAGAGCGAAGCGAAACCGCATCACCCTGCGAAATAAAGTCGAGTTCGCGCAGGCTAACGAACGTTTCGAGCTCAAACACATCACCTATAAATTCGCCAAGCTGCGTGTTTGGCTGGATGAGCGTGCCCGGAAAAGCATCAGCCTGTCTCAGCTCTCCGCTGAACGGGGCGCGAATGGTGTATTTGGAAAGCCTGTTTTCGAGCGCTTTGATGCTGTAGTACTGACCATAAATATCATTGGCGGCTATGAAAAAGCGCTCCTGACGATCTTCAGCTTCCGGCAGTTCGCGAAGGTCCTGCTCGGAATCGAACTCTTCCACATATTCGGCCCAGCGGTCGAAACTGTCCGGGTAGTCGGTTCGAATGGTAGGAAGCAGACCGGCGATTGCAGACTGAAACCGGCTGCGCTGCGCAAACAGCTCAAGTTCTTCATCAGTATTATCAAGCTGAACGAGCACATCACCCTGGTTAAACCGGTTTCCTGTTCGGAACGGCCGTGCACCTGAAAGCAACACGCCCTGTACCTCGCTGAATACATCAATACGCTCGACGGCGCGGATGCGTCCGGTTATGGTTATATCTGTTGTGATGTCGCCCGGATCGAAAGTTCGAACGCTTACTTCGCGCTCAGGATCGGCGGAGTCCGGACCGTCTTCGGCCGATGGGCTGTCCGGGAGCAGGAACAGAATAAGTAGTGTGAGCAAAATGATGATACCTGACGCTCCGAAAGCAATGAAGCGGGTGCGGTTTTTCTTGCGAGGGCTCATGCGGGTCTGTAATGATGTAAGATATTGGGTTGCTGAATGATGGCTTCAACAGCAATGCAGGGTGCTTCGTTTACCTGAATCAGGATTTATCAGAGATTCTTCGGCCAGAATACAAAACGGGCGGGTGTAAAGTATTGGCTATCAATGCGAAAAGCCGGACGGGATAAATATCAAAAGTTAGTGGGCGTTTTCATGGATGGTACGACGTGAATTTGATTTTGAGTCGTCTCCCGAAGATGTATTGTTTTTAGGCAGAGCGATGTCATCCACTTCAGGGTGAAAGCCGGGCGCTTTTTTGAGGCTGATGGCTTTCATGTCGGGCTTCATCC
>PWID01000203.1 GCA_003555145.1 Balneolia bacterium
ACAATTCAACATTCATCCCGACACCTTTCCGGGCCGGGATTTCGCTTCGCTCAACAATTCACCATTCTTACTTAACCAATGTCATTTTTCTGGTTTGAGTCATTTCGCCGGCGGTGATGCGATAAATGTACATTCCGCTTGAGTAGCGCGAGGCGTCGAATGTGATGGTGTAGAAACCGGCATTCTGCTGCGTATTCACAAGCGTCTCAATGCGCTGACCCAGCATGTTATACACTTCCAGTCTCACGCTTGAGGCCTCAGGCAGCGCATAGCTGATTTGCGTGGTCGGGTTGAACGGATTCGGGTAGTTCTGGCGAAGTTCAAAAGCCAGCGGGACATCATTCTCCGGCCCGGTTGAGGTCGGGGCCGTTACGAACAGCTCACCCGAAACATTCGATACCCCGTTCCAAAAGCCGCCCCCCTCCTCATGGAAGCCACCGTATACGTAGCTGTTATCTTCAAGCTGGAAACGCGTGGTGAAGAAATATTCACCCGGCTCTAAATGCGCACCGGCGGTCGCTGAAAACTCAGCCGAGTTGTCGTGCATCTGGTAAAAATCACCTTCAATCCATACATCGCTTTCCCAATTGCCGGGATGCACGTTTTCGGTATGAAAGCCAACCCACATGCGTAATGGGGCATCAGCAAGATTCATTGTTTCATCCATTGCTTCTACCATACCGTGCGTGCTGAAGTCCTGCCCCTGCTCGATTTCAATCGAGTCCGGATAGAGCAGGTTTGCCCAGCGCAGTCCGCTTTCGGTTTCGGTAACGACAAGCGTAACAGGTATGGATGCTTCCGGAGTTAAAGGCGAGTTGGTCGAAATGCGCAGATTCACGCTGTATTCGCCCGGTTCGAGATCGCTCGCGTCTACGGTAAGCGTAATTTCTTCGCTATCGCCAGAGGCAATCACGCCCTGATTCGGACTGGCCGACAGGAAATTGAGCATGGTGCCCTCCAGCCTGAACGCCAGGTTTCCGGGACTGGTAACCTGCACTATATCCGTCCACTCCGTAATTCCGGCATGGAAAAAATCGGATGCATCAATTATCCGGGCATCATCCTGACCCTGATTACTGGTAGACTGGTACCACAAAAAGTTTTGATCGGTGGAAACCGGCGCTACTACCAGCCAGTAGCGGCCATCACCCAGCTGCAGATCTTCACCAATGGCCTGCTGCAGATCCAGGGTGAGGCGCGTGGTAAAGAAACCATGATCATCCGCTTCAGTAAGCCCGATCATCAATTCAGGACTGTCGATATCGGCCGTGTAGCTGAATAACGGCTCTTCACCGCCGCCATCCGGCTGACCAGCAGGTATCCCGTTCAGATCATCATAAACCTCAAAGAGCACGCCGGATGCGAAATCTTCAAAAGCTGCACCAAGATTCTGAAAGCCTTCAGTACTTATCACGCTTATTGAAGCCAGACCTTCTATAATGAAGTCGTCGGAAGAATAGATTCCAAAACCCTGATTTTGAATTCGCGTGCTTACAATCCCGTTGAAGTTATCCGATTCCTGCTCCCAGATAACTTCAAATTCGTTCATCAGACCTGCATCACCATTTCCGGACGAACCATTTCTTTGCTGGGCGTTTCGGGTGAAGTTCTGCTGCGCCTGAACGAAATCACCAAGCATTACAACAGCCTGATTTTCCCGTGCGTTAGCCGGATTAACAGGCCGTTCGCTTCCGTCGGGCATCTGCAGCGAAAGCAGGCTGTACTCAAGATCAGCCGCGCCGGTGTTGTTTAGGGTGATGGTACTTGTGGTTATTTCATTCTGCGGGAGCTCAAAATTGAGAGGAGTTGTATCTACAGAAAGAATGCCCGGATCGCTGGCCACGGCGGTCAATGCCACGACCACATCACCTGAAACCGCATTACTTTCAACAACCAGCTCGCCATTGAAGACGCCGCTGTTGGTGGCTTCGAACTCCACGTGCAGGGCGGCGCTGCTGCCTGCGCTCAGGGTGAAGGGTTCCGCTTCTGTAGAGAAGCCATCGCCGGTTACGCCAATGCTGCTAATCTCGGCAACGTCCGTTCCGGTGTTGGTAAGCACCACGGCCAGCGTGCGGCTTGTTCCGTTGAAAACGGTGCCAAAGTCAAGCTCCGGTTCTTCGGCAGCAAGATCGGGCTCGCCAACAACGGTAAGCTCACCGTTAATAAAAAACTCAGGATTCGACGGATCGTTTGTAAGCAGCAGCAAACGGTCGGTATAGGTGCCCGCAATCAGATCGATCGTGGAAATATCCAGGCTTACCACTTCGCTGCTTCCCGGCTCAACCGTTCCGGAAGTTGTGCTTGCACCGGTTATGAATTCCTGAATTGTACCAAGTCCGCCCAGCTCAATCTGACCAGTCCAGACGCCAAAATCGTGTGGAACCCAGCCGTTTCCGACCCATATATACACGTCTTCAAACTCGCGGTTCGGGCTTATGGGTATAGTTGACGAAACAGTAGTTCCGGGCGCAGATGAGTTTCCATGGCCCCAGCTTAAACGGTTGCCAGGGCTCGCATAGGATATGGTGCCACCAATTTGAAACAAGGCATCACCGGAATGTTCCGAAGGCAGCTCCGGACCCGATGTTATAAGTATAGTGAGGTCACTTGCCCAGGTTGCGCCGCTGGAAGCATCAAGCACAAAGTTGCCCACAACCTGATCGAGCGTTCCGCTTACGGATTCACCCAAAAGCGTAAACTCACCGCCATCAGCCTCGAAGCCATCCAGTTCGATAAGGAATCCATCGCCTGAAGACGACGGCTGAGCATCGGCCGGCTCCGTTTCCTCACCAATTACGCGCTCAATAGCCTCAGCCAGCGCCTGCTCGTTGCCTTCCGCAAGTCTGCCGTTCGTCCCGGCTTCGATTAACAAGCGGTCGTTCATAGCCTGCATGTTCGACTCCGAAAACTGAAGCTCATTGGATATGGCTGAACGCATCAGACCGTTTTCCGAACCGCTGAGCAGTCGATGATTTACGCCCCGCTCTTCCGTTTCAAAGCGCGGGAAGCTGTAGGACAACGCCCCGCTTCCGCTGTTGGAGATTTCAATATCAACGGTGCCGCTTTCACCCGAGTCGAGATTTAAGCTGAACGAGTCCGGATTTACGCTTGCAACAGGCCGGGCCACGCCTTCACCTTCCAGGAGTACGGTAAGCTCTGGATTTTCGGGATCATTGGTTTCAAAGGTGATGCTGCCGTTGCTTATACCCAGACCCTGAGGTGAAAATGTTACAGCCACAACGATAGCAACACCCGGGAAGGTGCTAAATTCTGACTCTTGAATGGTATAATCCGGATTGTCGATTTCAAAGTTAGAGAGCACAAGCTCATCTGTTCCGGTATTGAGTACAACAAAGCTAAGGGTTTCGGAACTTTGTTCAGGTACCTGACCGAAAGGAAGTAAGGGCGAGAGCAAATCGGCTACAGGCGTTCCGCTTACTTCAAGACTTACCGGAAAGTTAATCATCGGGTTTAGCGGATCGTTGCTCGTTATGGTTAGCAGATCCTGATATGATCCGGCAATGAGATCCGATGCGCTGATTCCAAGCTCAATTTCCTGCGAACCACCGGCCGGAACCACCCCGCTTGCCGGGCTTGCATCGGTTATAAACAGTGGCGTATCAGACGTCAGGTCATTGATACTTATTGTGCCATCCCATACCGCCGGTCCGCCATCAGAGAAGCCGTGGCCTATAAAAAGATAGACGTTTTCAACCGGAGTAGGCTGACCTGTAGAAAGCTGCATAAAAACTTGCGTTCCGGGCTCTGGGCTTTCCCCTGTAAACCACGAAAACTTAGAATTCGAATAGGTGTCTGTTCCTCCAATCTGAAGCTCAAATTCAGATGGATTGCTGAAATCAGGATTCGGAGATGATGAAAACAGCAGCGTAAGGTCATTAGCCCATGTTGAACTGTTATTTTCAGTTAGAACAAAGTCGGCCAGAATCGTCTGTAAATCACCGCTCAACGACCCAGATACGCTCACGAATTCACCCGGAGCGGGACTAAAGCTATCCATAGTGATTACAAAAGTATCGGAATTCAGAACTTCATTATTCCCTGGAATTCTGGCTTCGATGTCTTCACCCGTGGAGCGCTGTTCCTGAAGCGCTTCAACAGCAAATTCCGGTAAGGCATCTAACTGACCTATATTTTGGGCATAGAGCAGATTTCGGGCGTTTCGGTATGCCTCAGAAGGCAAATCTGCTGCCGGACTTTGTCTTACCGCACCGGCACTGCCGCTTAACAAACGCTGGTTAACCTCGAAAGCGGGTATGTTGAAATTCAGATTGCCTTCACCAGTATTGTTAATAGTAAAAACAGCATTTCCGGAATCACCTGCCGTTAATGCCAGTTCCAGACTTTCGGGATTTAAACTAATTTGCGGGGTAAAAATACCCGATCCGCTAAGTTCAACGCTGAATGATGGATTTTCAGAATCATTGGTGGTAAAACTTAGCGTGCCCGTTTCCAAATCAGCGCCTTCAGGAGCGAACGAAACCGCTACCGTACCAGAGCTGAATGGATCGATAGAAACAGTTCCGGCTGCAGCTGAAAACACCGGATTATCGATGCTAAAATCATCGGCTGTGAGCACATCATTTCCTGTGTTTATCAGGGTGATGTTAAGCGTGGCCGTATCATTTATGATGACATCACCGAAATTAAGCTGATCCGGCGTTATGGCAGCGGATGGTGCACCTTCAACATTCATGGCAACCGGTATTTCGGTTTCGCCTTCACCGCTCAAAAGCAGCAATACGTCTTCATAAAGACCCGCAATTCTGTTTCCCGAACTGAAGACGGCCTCAACATCAATACTTTGTCCCGGCTGTATAGTACCAGCGGACGGCTCTACCGAGGTTATGAAATTAGGCTGTGTACCAATTCCTTTAAGTAGAACTTCACCCGTCCATTGACCATCGGTAAACCATGAGTTACCAACCCAAACGTAGAGGCCGTCGATATCTATGGGCTCAGAAAACGTTCTGTCGACCTGAACCGGCTCCTGACTAAATCCGGTATCCCAAAATATGCGCTCATTAACCGGAAAAACCGACCTGTTATCTCCGCCGAGCTGATATATTATCTGACCTGCCTCTAATGTTGGTTCTGTTGTGAAAATAATCGTCAGATCGTTCGTCCACATGCCCAATCCGGACTGATCCAGTACAAAATCAGCTACAAATCCTGTCCAGTTTCCGGTTACGGGTTGTTCGGAATACAGCACAAACTCGTTTGAATCAAGCTGGAGTTCTTCAAAGGTGATGGGGAAGCCTTCTTCCGGCTGTATGCCCTCAAACGGCTGCGGATCCATATTCTGACGCATTTCGAAATCGGAGATTACGCCCTGCTGCTCCGCATTAGGATTGTCGAGCTCGCCATCCAGCCATACCTGAAGCGTATTCCGGGCAAAGACTTCATCCTCACCCGGCTGCTGAGCTAACTGCTGTGTTAAGCGATTGGATAAATCGGACCGCAGCATAGCGGGACGTTCGGAAGACTCAAAGCCCGGAAACATAAACGGCAGATCTTCTGAACCGTTGTTCGTAAGGCTGAAATTTATCGTGCCCTCCGATTCAGCCGGAAGGGTAATTTCGAGAGTACCGGGATCAACCACGGGCAAAACCTGAGCCTGAGCTTGTATTGGGGCAATCATAATTCCCGAGATAAAAAGAATCAAGGCCGTGGCTGCATGTCTGAGCGATGACGATGTCGTATTTAGAATATTCATAAGTCCTGAGTTAAGCACTATTCATTTGTGAGCTATGGTTACCCCTACGACACAAGGACATAGCAGGACAACTAGTTTTTTG
>PWID01000213.1 GCA_003555145.1 Balneolia bacterium
AGCTGTAGCTGTAGCTGTAGCTATACTTCCTGATTAGCATTCAGCCGCATGGTTAGCGTAACCTGATAATCGCTGTAGCGGGTATTATAGCCGGCATAGCTAACCCTGAAGCCTTTCTTTAGGCCAAGGATGAGCATTCCCGGGTGATTGTTCGGAAATGTATCGTAAGTAAAAGTGCTGAAGTGGTGGGAAGTGGCAATATCAATCATTTTATCCAGCATCTGTTCGGCCAGTTTTTGCCGCCGGTAGTTGGGTAACACACCGCCCTTAGCTGAGTAGAACTCACCATCTTTACGACCGTATCCAATTTTGAATCCAACGGGTATATCCTGTACATTTGCGGTTAGAATTACCAGGAAATCATGGTCGGTACGATTGATAATCCTTTTTTCGCGAAACAGCTCGTAGTTAAGGGCATCAACACGATGCAGGTCGTCTTTGTTTATACGATTTATCGTTATGTGCCGGACGTCTAGCATTTGAAATGAATAACTGAATTTTATAAAAGTGAATAAGGAGTTATTTGCTTGTTGATGCCGAACGTGTGGAAATCAGGTTTGGTTTTCCAGATGCATCCAAGGCAAAAATAATCCTGGAAACCGTAATTCGGAATACTATAAAATATAATGAAAATCAGGTTAGTACAGCTTAATCCCGTAATTGGTGATATTAAAGGCAACACCGAAATGATTCGTGAAGCCTATGCGGCTGCGGTTCGTGGTAATGCAGATCTCGTCATTTTCCCTGAGCTTAGCGTTTGTGGCTATCCGCCTATGGACCTACTCGAACGGCATGACTTTATTGAATCAATAAACCGGCACGTTGAACAGCTGGTTACAGAAACCAAACAAACTGCACTATTAATTGGTGCTCCAGTTCGGAATCCAGGGGGAAAGGGACGCCCGCTCTACAATGCGGCTATTCTGGCTCGTGGAGGAAAGGTGTTACATACTACCCATAAAACCCTGCTTCCAACCTATGATGTATTTGATGAGTTCCGGTACTTCGAGCCTGGCAATGGTTCAGTACCTGTGGAGCTGGACGGAATCCGGTTTGGTGTTACGATTTGTGAAGACATCTGGAATAATGAGAACGAGGTGATTTATCATGTGTACGATAAGAGCCCGGCTGCGGATCTCAAAAAGTCCGGCGCAGAGGTGCTCATAAACATTTCGGCTTCACCGTTTACACGCCGTAAGCCCGAGCTTCGCGAACAAATGCTGCGAAACCATGCCACAAATCTTGATATCCCGATTCTATATGCGAATCAGGTGGGCGCCAATACCGAACTGGTTTTCGACGGCGACAGCATGTATATGGATGCAAACGGAGATGTTCTAAGCAGACTGCCGCTTTTTGAAACGGGATTTACAGATATAGAAATAACCAAAGACTCCGGCCAGATCAGGAGCAAAGCAATTAATTACACCCATACTCAGATACCAGGTGCGGAAGAGCGTTTGTTTAAAGCTCTTGTGCTTGGGTTACGCGATTATCTCACAAAAACTTCTTTTGCTTCCAAGGCGCTGCTCGGTCTTAGTGGAGGAATCGATTCGGCACTTGTATCGGTAATAGCAGCAGAAGCGCTGGGCCCGCAAAACGTATTGGCAGTAACCATGCCATCCGAATTTTCTTCTGAGGGCAGCGTTACAGATTCTGAAACACTTGCTGGAAATCTGGGTATTGGCTTTGAAGAAATTGATGTATCACCGCTTTATAATACTTTTGTAGATCAGCTTGAGCCATTATTTAAAGGCACTGAGTTCGGCGTTGCGGAAGAAAATATTCAAAGCCGAAGCAGAGGAGTGCTGCTGATGGCCATTTCGAATAAGTTTGGCCACATACTTCTCAACACAGGGAATAAATCTGAAATGGCTGTTGGTTACTGTACACTGTATGGTGATATGGCGGGAGGTCTCTCCATACTTTCTGATGTCTACAAAACTGAAGTCTACAACATTTGCCGCTGGTTAAATGAATCCTATTACGGTAAAGAAGTTATCCCGAACGCAATTATCACCAAGCCGCCAAGCGCCGAATTGAGGCCCGATCAGAAAGATTCCGACTCTCTGCCCGATTACGGCACCCTGGATGGCATTCTCCACCGATACATTGAAAAGCAAATGAGCGTGGATGAAGTTGTTGGTGAATTAGGTGAAGAGGATACCGTGAAGCGCATTTTCCGCCTGGTGGACCTTAATGAGTATAAAAGAAGACAGGCTGCCCCCGGTTTACGGGTTAGCTCCAAAGCGTTCGGCAGCGGCCGTCGCTTACCAATAGTGCAGCAGTGGACAAAGCAGCAAGGATGAGCGCTAAAAAACTAAAAGAATTGTGCTGCTTTAATTTAGTTGCATACTAAACCCGTGATTTATGCATTACTTTAGTCATAATCTGTACTATTCCTTATATTTATTAGTTAGGTTCAATGCGCTTAAAAGTTAAACAGCTCAAAATGCCATCTGTTTTAGCTGGTGTTTTACCAACCCCATCTTACCAGAAATCGAATTTTATTTAATATACCCTCATATATGATCAGGAAGTTTTTACTAACAGCGGCTGTAGTCGGTCTTACTACACAGGTTTCAGATGCTCAGCAGAGCAGTGCCCCAACAGCCGATATTCCGCTTCCGGATGTAACTCTCCCGTTTGTCAACCCGATTGAAGTGCAAAGCAGCCGCACAGAATTTGCTAAGGCTCCTATGCATCTTGATCCGTTGAACAGAGAAGTACTCCAGCGAATCGCCGACATTACCCGAATGAATCTGCTGGCTATCGAGTCTCAGCTCGATGATGAACCGCTGCAGGCAGAGGATTATATCACTCAGTCTATTGAGGCTATTCAGCAGCTTATGGATGACCATCCTGAGGTTCAGAACAGCCGGCGCTTTAACGAAACATACCGTTCTGTTATGGCAGAATATCATGAGTTCTACGGTCTAAGCGGTCCGGTTCTGAGCGTTGAAGGCGATATCTTTGAAGTGCGTGATGATCTATTCTCTCAGGATGACTGGTTCGATGGCAGCTATTTTGCCATGCCACCCGAATTCGATGACGCCAAGTTTGAAGTGCCTCTCATTATGAATCGTCAGGTAAATAATCAGATTCATTTCCTTACCGAGCGTCGCCCTGAAATTATGGAGCGCTGGCTGGAGCGTTCGACCTACTACTTCCCGATGATGAGAGAGATTTTTGAGGAAGAGGGAGTGCCGCTGGAGCTTATTCACCTATCGATGATTGAAAGCGGGCTTGTTCCGGTTGCCCGTTCAAGTGCACGTGCTGTGGGCCTGTGGCAGTTCATGCAGGCGACCGGTGCAGCCTATGGACTTGAAGTAAACTGGTGGATTGATGAACGCCGGGATCCGGAGAAGTCCACCCGTGCAGCTGCGCGCCACCTTCGTGATCTCAATGGAATTTGGAACGACTGGCACCTTGCACTGGCAGGATACAACATTAGCCCGAGAGGGTTGCGCCGTGCCATTAACCTTTCCGGAGGAACGCGTGATTACTGGGATATTTATCCTCACCTGCCGCGTGAAACCAGGGGATATGTCCCCGGATTTATTGCCGCAGCTATGGTGGCTATGAATCACGAAGACTTCGGTTTTGAAACACCGAAAACAACACGGGTGTACGAATATGATGTGGCAGAAATTAAAGGTTCTGTAGAGCTTAGCGTTCTTGCGCAGTTTGCAGGCATTACAACCGAAGAGCTACGCAGCCTCAACCCCGAACTTCTACGTTTTGCGACACCACCGGGGCAAAACCCGTACCCGCTTAAGATTCCTAAGGGAACCAGTGAGCAGTTTATGCTTGCGTATAACGACATGCCGGAGAGCAAGCGACAGACGCTTGTGGTACACACAGTGAGTCGCGGCCAGACGCTTGGTGCTATAGCAAGCAGCTATGGTGTTTCCGTAAGAGCTCTTTACGGCGCCAACGATAATCTTTCTTCGCTCATACATCCGGGGCAGGAAATAATTATTCCGGTACCGGGTGGAAGCAATGTGGCCATTTTATCTAATTCGCCATCCAATGCCCGCGAAGCGCGTACGCTTACAGCGAATACCGGTTCGTCGACCTCCGCTTCTGCATCACCTGCCCCTGCTGGCACCGTTCGTGTTACCTATACAGTACGTTCCGGCGATACCGTAGGCCATATAGCAGAATGGTTCAATACACAGGCATGGAGAGTACGCTCGTGGAATAATATAGGCAACACTATTCGTGTAGGTCAGCAGCTTAACGTGTACGTTCCGGCTAATCAGCAGGCTTACTTTACCCGTGTAAACGAAATGAACAGATCCCAAAAACAGCAGATGATTGCGGAGCGCCGAAGAAGCGGAATTCCTCAGAACCAGGTGGCTGCCAGCGGAGATACTGTAAGTTATACGGTGCGAAGAAATGATAACCTGCACGACATCGCTCGTGCGCACGGAACATCCGTTAATGCCATAATGCAGCAAAATAATCTGAGTTCATCCCTTATCAGAGTTGGGCAGAGTCTTCAGATTCCCGTTTCCAGATAAAATAAGCTATGCAACGAACCAAACTAATCCTTCTGCTAATCGTTACCAGCGTATTAGCAGCGGGATTTGTAACATTTAAGGACCCCTTTTTTCAGATAAGGAAAAACTTCACCATTTTCAGTGAAGTGATCTCTGAAGTAAACGAATTCTATGTAGTTGATGTAGATCCGGAGCGTACCATACGACGTGGAATAAACGCCATGCTCGAAACCCTGGATCCTTACACCGTCCTCATAGATGAATCTCAGACCCAGGACATCGATATCATGACAACTGGCAGCTATGCCGGGGTAGGTATTGAGGCAGGGGCGAGGGGTGGAGATTTGGTGGTTATTGCTCCAATTGATGGTTATTCTGCTCAGAGAAAAGGTGTTCGAGCCGGAGATGTGATTGTAAGTGTGAATGGTATTCCCGCCTCAGAATTAAACCCGGAAGATCTGAACTCCCAGATTCGCGGACAGGTCGGAACAATGGTCGAGCTGGTTGTGAAACGTTTCGGAATAGATGAAAACCTCACATTCGAACTGGAGCGTGAGCGTATAGAAATTAAAAATATTGAATGGTACGGTCTTGTTAATAAAGAAGAACGTATCGGATACATCATGCTTACACGCTTCACACAAAATGCCGGTGCGGATGTTAGGCGTGCTATCGAGGAGCTCGAACAAGACGGGGAGCTGAATGGCCTCATACTAGACCTGCGGAATAACCCCGGAGGCCTCTTAATTGAAGCCGTTCGTGTGGCGGATTTATTCCTGCCTGAAGGGAAAGACGTGGTTCGCACTGAGGGCCGCTCGTCTCAGACCCGCCAGCGCTACAGAACTGAAAACCGCGAAATTTTCCAAAATCGTCCGCTGGTAGTGCTTCAGAACGGAGGCAGCGCGAGCTCATCCGAAATCGTTTCCGGCGCCCTGCAGGATCACGATCGGGCTGTAGTGATGGGCGACAGAAGTTTCGGTAAAGGTTTAGTACAAATTGTGCGTCCTATTTCTTACGGACTGGCACTAAAAATAACAACCTCGAAATACTTTATCCCGAGTGGTCGCTATATACAGACCGTTGATTATTCAGGGGCAGACAACAATGACGAAGGTGAAGTTTTTAAAACATCAGCTGGCAGGGACGTGCACCAGCGTAACGGAATAGAACCAGACCTGAAATTTGATTTCCGTCCGGAAAACATGCTCGAAATTTCGTTAATGACAGGCAATCACTTCTTCTTTTTTGCCAACGAATATGTAGCATCTGTAGACGAAATGCCGGAGTACGGGGCTGATGATGACGCTCTTTTCGAAGCGTTTACCGCTTATCTGGAGGAAGCTGGCTTCGAATACCGGTCCCGCTCACAGCGCCGGTTTGAAGAATTTTCCAGCCAGATTGAGGAAGATTACGGTCCAGCTTCGGAAATAGATTTTGAACTCGAAAACATTAAAGCCAGGCTTGAAGAAAAGAAACAACAGCAAATGAATGAGAGCAGAGACATGATTCTGCGTGAGATATACCTTGAATTAAGCACCCGTTATGATGGAACAAACCGGCGCCAGCAGACTGCGGTTTCTATAGACCCTCTCGTTTCTGATGCAATCAGCCTTCTGCTTGACTCAAACCGCTACTCAGAAATCCTGAAACCCTGACTAGATGTCTCTTGTCCCTAAAGCAGACCTTCACATACACACTACCGCTTCCGACGGACTCTCAACGCCGGAAGAGATTGTTGATAAAGCGGCCGAACAGGGGCTCTACGCGATTTCGATAACAGACCACGATACGTACGCTGGCTATCATAAAGCCAGAGCCAGAGGAGCAGAGAAAAACGTAGAAGTGATACCTGGTATGGAAATAACCTGCGACTACAATGGCAGGGAGTGCCACATGCTGGCCTATGGGTTTGATCTTGCCAATGAAGAGCTTGTAAGTTTTGTGCACAAACAAAAGCTTCGCAGAAACAAAAGAGCCCGCGTGATGATATCAAACCTCAACAAGCTGGGATTTGATATATCGATAGAAGATGTAATGGCAGAATCCGGTACGCTTAATATCAGCCGTAATCATCTTGCGGCCGTAATGGTTTCTAAAGGATATGCTACACATAAAAAAATGGTTTTCAATAAATATTTGGGTGATCATGCCTCAGCGTATTATAAAATTGAGTATGCTCCTGTAGAAGAAGTTATCCAAATGGTTAAGCGGTGTGGTGGAGTTTCTGTACTCGCTCATCCTGGGCTCTATTTCGTAGATGAAGACGTTACCTATATGCTCAAGGCCGGAGTGGATGGTTTTGAATGTATACACCCAAGCCATAATTTTACGCTTCAGAAAAGATATACCAAGCTCTGTGATGACAACCGACTACTTAAAACAGGGGGTAGTGATTACCATGGGCATAAAAACGCACAGCATAATCTTTTTGGAACTGTTGCCATAGAAAAATCATGGGTAGATCGCCTTCTTGAAGTTTGCGAGCAGACGAAAAAACATTAATTTAGGTAACTATACTAATTCACACCGGAAATTAACTGATCATGGCAATTAAACAGATTGAAGGCAAATTAAACCATTCTGATGGGAACATCGGTATTTTAGTTTCGCGATGGAATCATTTCATAACAGACCGCCTTTGTGAAGGTGCCGTTCATAGCCTTAAAAAACACGGGTACAGCGAAGATCAGCTTACCATTACCTACTGCCCGGGCTCATATGAAATTCCTCTTGTTGCCAAAAAAATGGCAGAAACCGGTAAATTCGACGCTATAATTGCAATTGGTGTAGTTATACGCGGTGCTACAGCTCATTTCGATTTTGTTGCCGGTGCCGCAAACAGCGGGGTGCTTTCTGTTAACCACGAAACAGGCATACCCGTTATATTCGGGGTTTTAACCACCGATACTATAGAACAGGCAGTAGAGCGTGCTGGCACTAAAGCCGGTAATAAAGGAGAGGAGGCAGCCATGACCGCCATGGAAATGATATCTCTGCTCAAACAAATCGGGAGTCTGTAAGCTTAATTGGTACAGGATATTGAATATTCGTATTTTACCCGACTGAGCATTAATGATATCTGAATACTTTGGAAAAAATTGCAATAACCAATAAAAAGCAGACTAAAGAAGACGTTTTACGACAGAGTCTTCTAAAGGAGCGCGGTCAAATCCCGGAGCATGTTGCCATAATTATGGATGGTAACGGTCGCTGGGCTAAAGAACGTGGTCGTATGCGAATTCAAGGCCACAAAGCCGGTGTCGATTCCGTAAGGGATGCGATTGAAGCTTGTGCGCAGCTTGGTGTAGGGCACCTTACGCTTTATGCCTTTTCCACAGAAAACTGGAGAAGACCTAAAGCGGAGATTAGCGCTCTGATGAAACTGCTTATTCAGACGTTACGTAAAGAAACGCTCAATCTGAACAAGAATGATCTGAAGCTTAACGCTATTGGAGAACTCGAACGACTGCCATCTGTTTGTCTCAATGAACTTCGCGAGGGCATTGAAATGACTAAAGACAATCAACGTATGGTTATCACGCTGGCTCTTAGCTATTCCGGCAGATGGGATATTACCAATGCGATTAAAAGCATTAGTGAAAAAGTTAAAAACGGCGAATTACAATCTGAAGACATCAACGATGAAGTAATTCATGCTCATCTCGCAACTAGCGAAATGCCGGATCCAGATTTGCTTATCAGAACAGGCGGGGATTTCAGAATTAGTAATTTTCTGTTGTGGCAGTCTGCCTATACCGAGTTTTTTATTACCGATACGTACTGGCCGGACTTCCGTCGAACTAATATTTATGAAGCAATTGAGGCATATCAGACGCGTGAGCGACGTTTTGGCATGATTTCAGAACAATTATATGAAAAAGAAAAAGAAAAGGCCGCCGCATCCGTTTAGAAGTCTGTAGAATTTAAGCCGTACTTTGCCAACCGGTATTATTCTCGGCCGCAACACAATACTAACCCGACAAAATCCTTCGAATTAAATAACAGCGTGTTATACATAAGCCGCATAATCTATACAGCATTTATTCTTACCGGGCTGCTGACCCTTACAACTCAAACATCTCAAGCACAGGTCGTGCCTCCTGCAGGCGGTGGCGTTCTAACGAATCCACTCGACAGTGCTCCCCGTACTTTTACAATCTCTGAGATTACCGTTACCGGTGCCGAAACCCGGAGTGAAACAATGATTGTTGCCACTTCAGGTCTCGATGTCGGAAGTTCGGTAACTGTTCCGGGACCTGATTTAGGCGAGGCCATAAAACGTCTTCACAGAACCGGACTCTTCTCGGATGTGCAGATTTATCAGCTTTCCCGAAGCGGGGGCCAGATACATCTGGAGATTGAGGTTCGTGAACAACCCCGCCTGGATCGTTTTGAGATTACTGGTCCAAGGCGTTCTCACCGCAGAGATTTACGGGATAAATTGCCGTTAATCCCCGGATTTGCCGTCACTGAGTCTTCAAAAGCTCAGTCTACCAACGTAATTATGCGCTATTACAGGGATCGCGGGTATAGAAATACCGAAGTGGTAATTGTAGAAAAAGACCGTGATGAGATACGGAACCGTGTAGCTCTCGAGTTCCAGGTTGATCCGGGCGAGAGAATTCAGATACGCGAAATTGTATTCGAAGGCAATGAAACGTTCAGAAGTTCGAAACTCAGAAGCGAGCTCAAGGAAATTAAGCGCACTACATTCTGGAGATCACTCACCCGTCAAACCTTCGATCGCGAAAGCTATCAGGAAGCGCAGGACAACCTGATTACTTTTTACCAAAGAAATGGCTTCAGGGATATCCGTATTGTTGAAGATTCTGTTTATGTATTCCAGCACAGCCGCAACCGTGAAGGTATAGGCGTATTCATGAGGCTGGAGGAAGGTCCTCAGTACAGAGTGCGTAATATTCAGTTTGAAGGAAACACTGTATTTAGCGAAAACGAGCTGTTGTCATCCCTGGATTTCGAAAAAGGTGATGTCTACAACGAAGAACGGTTCCAGGAAAATCTTTTCATGAATCGTCGCGGTAATGCCGTTCGCGAGTTATACCAAAACACCGGTTACTTGTTTATGGATCTCGACGTCGATATTCGTGATGTCGCCGGTGATTCCCTGGACGTTTTTATTGGAATTGTAGAAGATGAAATTGCAACCATAAACCGTGTGGAGTTTGTCGGGAATACGAAAACTCATGATCATGTGGTTCGACGTAATCTCAGAAACGTGCCCGGAAGTACATACAGCCAGTCGGCTATTCAGCGTTCAGTCCGTGAATTGGCAACACTTGGTTTCTTTGTACCCGAAAACATTGTGCCAGACCTTGAACCAGATCCTGAAACTAAAAAAGTAGACATTTTCTACAGTCTTGATGAATCTGCCGGGTCTGATAACTTTGAACTCTCCGGTGGTTTTGGAGGACGTCAATTTGGTGTCATTCTTTCAGCCCGAGTGAACTTTAATAACTTCTCGGCCCGCAATCTTTTCAGAGGCGAAGCCTGGAGACCTCTCCCAAGTGGCGACGGGCAGCGTCTCTCTCTTGGTGTGCAGTTAACCGGTCGTGGTTATCGTAACTATAACTTCGGTTTCCAGGAACCCTGGTTGTTCGGTCAGCCCAACTCACTTGGTGTTAACATGAGCTACAGCTTCTTCCGATTCAGCGGGGCTGTACGTGATGAGCAGTACGAGCAGTTTAGTACATCTGTATCTTTAGGTCGCCGTCTTACTTTTCCGGATGACTTCTTCACACAAACCACGGTTCTGCGTTTCCAAACGTTTGAGTCTGGCTTCCCGGTGGGTCTGATTGAACCAGGTCGCTCCACTACTTTATCTGTTCGCACTGGATTGAGCCGTAATTCTCTGGATAATTTCATATCTCCGAACACAGGTTCTACTTTTGATGCCGGTCTTGAAGTTGCTATTCCGCTACCGGGCCTCGATCAGTTCTACCAGGCTGATATAGGATTTACACAACATATTCCAATTGTTGGGCGTCTGGTTGCGTCATCCGGTTTTGAGTACGGATATTTAGGCTGGTTCAGCGACAATAATCGCAGCCAGTACCAGCGTTATTATCTGGGTGGTACACAGCTGCAGCAGCAGCAAACGTTCTTCCAGAACAATATTGATCTCCGTGGTTTCCCCGGTGGTCGTAACGGATCAATTTCGCCCTACCAGGGCAACGATGCCATTGGTGGACGAATTTACAGTAAATACTCTGCTGAGCTACGTTACCCCGCCGTTTCATCTGAACAGATTCAGCTAATACCTTATCTGTTCTTTGAAGCAGGGAATTCATATCGCGATTTCAACGAATTTGATCCATTTAGCGTGAAACGGGCAGTTGGTCTTGGAACCCGGGTATTCCTGCCTATTCTGGGTCTTGTTGACCTGAGTTATGGATACCGTTTAGATGGAATTCCAAATACATCCGTTCAGTCAGGTCAGTGGGAATTCCTATTCAACATTGGCGCACCATTTTGATCGTTAACCGCATGATTATGAGTAATATGATGCAAAGACTTTCATGTTATACCGTAACTTTTGCCACATTCCTGGTGCTTTGGGGTGCTATGGATACGGTGCAGGCGCAAAACCAGCGAATTGGTTATATCGATTCGGAGTATATTCTTCAGCAGATTCCGGAGTATGAAGGCGTAGAGCAGCGCTTGCAGCAGCTTAGCCAGAACTGGAGAGATGAAATTAATGAGCTGGATCGCGAAATCGAAGAACTCGAAGAGGAGTTCGAAGCACGTGAGATTTTGTTCACTCCGGAAGTACGACAGGAGAGAAGACAGGAGATTGACAATAAAAAGAGGGACCGACAGCGTTATGTAGAAAACAGGTTTGGTCCTGAAGGCGATTACTTTCGCCAGCAAAGAGAACTTCTGCGACCAATTCAGCGCCAGATAGTTGAAGCAACTTCTATTGTTGCCGAGCGTGATGGTTATGATTTTGTATTTGATCGCAGCGGGGACTATGTATTCTTTTATGCCCGCCGGCAGTGGAACATCAGTGTCGACGTCCTTCTTGAACTGGGTATCCAGATAGATGAAGAAGATATACGCAGGTAATAAGTGTTTGAATCAATATTAAAAGCCCTCATAAAAAAACAAATAAACGTATGAAAAGAATCACCTTAACAGCTTTGTTAGTTCTACTGCTGGGAGTGAGTCCGATTATTGCGCAGAATATCGGCTATGCCGAGCCTCAGCGTATACTTGATTCAATTCCTGAGCGGGAACAAATAGAGATACAGTTGGAAGAGTTTTACACCGATTGGGAAAACGACTACAACCGCATGTATGAAAGATACAGCGAAGAGTTGTTTTTGTATCAGGAAAGTCGGGACTCGCTCACCGAAACTCAGATAAGACAGGAAGAAGAGCGCCTGAATGAAATGATCGAAGAGCTTTCGTTTATGCAGCAGGAGTTCGGCATGCAGTTCGAAGAGCGCCGTGCGGAGCTGCTTGGCCCGCTGGTTGAGCGTATCAATAATTCAATTGCAACGGTTGCAAGAGAAAAAGGTCTGGATTACGTATTTCAGTCCGAAACGAGCAATGCTGAACCCATCTTTTTTATTATCGACGATAATCCGAATTCCGTGAATATCACCGATGATGTTATCGCCCGGATGAACCAATAAAAATTCTAATTACAACGTATTATGACTAAAGTTACGACTCTTTTCGCATCAGTATTAATAGCCGCCGGCTTGTTTTTTTCAACCAGCACGGCTGATGCCCAAAATCTGCGCATTGGTATGGTGGATGCAGGCGAAATTCTCATTCAAATGCCTGAACTGGAAACCGTTTCCGACCAGCTTGATGGCTTCACCAACCGTAAGCGCCGTGAGTTTGCCCAGCTTGAAACCGAGTTTGTACAGGCACGTGAGCAGTTTGAGCAGCGCGTAGCTGTTATTTCTGAGCAGGCCCGCGAAACCGAGCAGCAGCGCCTATCTCAAATGGCTATGCGTCTTCAGCAGTTTCAGCAGGAATACCAGCAGGAGCTTATGGAGCGTCAGGAAAGCCTGATTGCCCCCCTTCGCGAGCGTATAATGAATTCCATTAACGAGGTAGCTGCTGATTTAGGATTAGCTTATGTAATTAACACAATGGTTAACAACGGAGATATGGTTGTTCTGTATGCATCCGACGAGATGCGCGAGCAGTACGATATCACGAATCGCGTTAAGCGTGAAATGGGAATCAGATAAAAAGCTTAATTCTGATACTCTTTAACAGCTTATTTAAAAAGGCTGCCCGTCACAGACAGGCAGCCTTTTTTATATCTCATTTATTCAATACGCACTTCTCAGAGTGAGACCGTAGTTAGTTGTTCCACACCGTCTATGGCGCGGATGCGTTCAGTTACGGTGGCGTCTGCGGGTTTGTCTGTTACAATTGCCGTTATGGCCTTCTTACTGTCTATGTCCCTACCAAGGCTAAGTGAGGCTATGTTGATGTCCTCAGAGGCCAGGAGCGAGCTTACAGCTGCAAGCATACCGGGTTTGTCGACGTTTCTATACAGAATCACATTACCCTGAAGCTGAATTTCGATCTGTAGATTCTCAATGCCAACAATACGATAATCCTGATCACCAAACGGCGCACCTGAAAGGGAACTAAAGCTTTCACTTCCTTTCATGTGAATGGTTATTAGCTCAGAAAAAGCTTTTGTAGAGCTGCCTTTGGTTTCTTTAACGTTAATACCTTTGTTTTCGGCCAGAAAACGGGCGTTTATGAGGTTTACAGGAGCTTCATCTATATGGTGCAAATAGCCAGATAAGAATGCATCTGTCAGAACTTCCGAGTGCTGGCTACATTTACCAGAGTACTCAATCGTAAGTTCTTTAACATCCCAACCCGCAGTTTGTATGGCAAAACGACCAAGCTTCTCTGCGAGTTTAAGGTAAGGCTGTACCTCGCGATTGGTGGATAGTGCGATGGATTTTCCATTGATACTCCCTTTAAAGTCTTTTAGCTCCAGTGCATCAGCAATCTGATGAGCAATCTGGACCGCTACTTTTTCCTGCGCTTCCTCGGTTGATGCTCCAAGGTGTGGTGTACAAACTACATTGGGATGATCGAGTAATTCTTGTAGTGAGGCCTCTGGTGGCTCTTTGGCATAAACATCCAGAGCGAGCTCTGCAATAGTTCCGTCGTTAAGCAATTCTAGTAAATCCCCTTCTTCAAAAATACCTCCGCGTGCACAGTTAACCAGCCGGACACCTTTTTTTAGCTTCCCGGCATTAGCCTTGGAAATCATGCCTTTGGTTTTTTCCGTAAGAGGGGTATGAACCGTAATTATATCTGAACTGGAAAGAAGTTCATCCATATCAACCAACTTGATGCCAAGATCAGCAGCGCGCTCTTTAGTCATGTAGGGATCGAAACCAATCACATTCATACCAAAAGCCAGCATTCTCGTGGCTACAGACGAGCCAATTTTACCAAGGCCGACGATACCGAGCGTTTTGCCGTGCACTTCTGTTCCTAGGTATTTTTTGCGGTCCCATCGGCCCGCTTTAAGAGAGGCAACCGCATTGGGAATGTTACGAACCAAAGACAAAATAAGGCCACAGGCGTGCTCTGCAGTTGAGATGGTATTGCCATCCGGGGTATTCATTACCAGCACACCGCGTTTGGTTGCCGCCGGAATGTCGATGTTATCGACGCCTACACCTGCGCGGCCAATAACTTTCAGGTTCGGTGCCGCTTTCAGGAGTTCTTCGTCTACCTGTGTTGCGCTTCGCACCACAATTCCGTGAACATTTTTTAACTCGCTATATAACTCTTCTTTGGATAGCTTTGGCTTGATGATGCCTTTAATATTCCTTTCTTTCAGGATTTCAGCGGACACAGGATCCACACTGTCCAGTAAAAGGACTCGGTATTCTTCACTCATAGCAATAAATAAGGGTTCGTGTTGGCTTTAACTTTAAGACCGGATTCATCCGGTGATCTGACTATTTGCAACCAGATCTATATCTGCATATCTAAGATAATAGTAAATCGTATTACAAAAAGGACTTAATAAGGGTATCGAGCTGGCTGGTGTCTCCACCGGGCTCAGCAGAAGTAACCACAATGGGTACTTCAACATTCATGGATTTATGCTCTTCCTGAAGCTCAATCTGAGCCTCGGCTAGTCGCTTTTTATTAACCTTATCAGACTTGTTAAGCACGCATGCAAAAGGCATGTCGTTAGATGCGAGCCAATACATGAAATCGAGATCCAGATTTTGTGGTTTATGCCGGATATCAACGATAATAATTACAAGGCGGATGGATTCACGCTGTTCGAAATATTCTCCAAGCGCATGCTTCCAGCGCTCTTGTTCCTTTTTGGAGACTTTAGCATAACCGTAACCCGGTAAATCGACCAGGTACCAGGATTTATTCATCAGGAAGTAATTCATCTCCCTGGTTTTCCCAGGCATATTACTGGTTTTGGCCAGCTTTTTCCGATTGGTGAGGGCGTTAACGATAGAGGATTTTCCAACGTTAGATCTGCCTGCAAGACAAAACTCCGGCAGTGTATTTGGCGGACAAAATTTAATGCTCGGCGCTGAAAGCACAAATTCAGCGGTTTTAATAAAGGGACTGTTGGATTCAGACATAATCAGGATAGCTCGTAGGAGTCTTTGTCTTTTTGGGCTTCAACCGGTACCGGATAGTTGCCGGTAAAACAGGCGCTGCAGTAGTTCTGCCCTTCAGGATTCGCTTCTTTTACTGCTTCTATCAGACCGGAAGCAGAAAGGTAGTGGAGACTGTCTACCCCGAGCGTTTTGGCAATCTCGTTAACGTCTCTGTTGTAGCGGTTGGCTATCAGCTCTTTCGGATCCGGGAAGTCCATGCCGTAAAAACACGGCTCGATAATCGGTGGAGAACTCACCAGAAAGTGAACCTCAAGCGGATTGCATTTGCGAATCATCTCGATGAGCATCCGGCTCGTTGTGCCGCGCACGATTGAATCATCAACTATGAGAACTACCCGGCCTTCGAGCACGCCTTTAACAGCATTGAACTTAGTTCTCACCTTCATTTGCCGCTGTTCCTGCCCGGGTGAAATAAATGTGCGACCTACATAGTGGTTGCGAATTAGTCCAATTTCAAACTTGCAGTCAAGCCCCAGTTTCTGGCTTTCTGCTGCGTAGCCAATGGCAGCTGTATTGCTCGAATCGGGAACTGAAATTACAATCGGTTTTTTATCGCCCTCGTACTTGGTGAAGTTTGAGTAAGGATGTTCTTTAGCCAGATATTTTCCAATTTTACGGCGGACTTTATCTACGTTCTCACCAAAAATCCGGCTGTCAGGTCGGGAAAAATAAACATATTCAAAAACACAGGCGGCGGTATCCGTACCCGGAATCCGGTCTAAAAATAAAGAGCGGGGCTCGTTCTTGCCGATTGCTTCATCATCGATAATTATAACTTCGCCCGGCTTTATATCACGAACATATTCGGCACCGACAATATCTAAAGCGCAGGATTCGCTTGCGACTAAAAACGAATCATCCAGTTTACCCAGACAAAGCGGCCGGAAACCATTGGGGTCCCGAACAGCAATGAGCTCGTTATCAGTTTGAATTACCAGACAGTATGCACCCTCAATTTGCTGCAGGGCATCCATTATCTGATCGAGCTGGCTTTCTTTCCTGCTGTGTGATATAAGGTGAAGAATGAGCTCCGAATCTGACGTACTCTGGAAAAGCACGCCTTCATTAATAAACCGGTCGCGCAGGGAAGGGGCGTTGGTTAAGTTTCCGTTATGGCCCAGCGCCAGATTGCCCATCCGATAATGAACGCGAAACGGTTGAATGTTTGCAGGATTCGTAGACGAACCGGAGGTGGAGTAACGGTTATGCCCTATGGCCGACTTACCGCGAAGTTTATCCGTTAATATTTTCCGGTCTTCAAAAACATTAAGCACCAGCCCGAAATCTTTGTGCATGGGCATAATCTTCATTTTTCGGTCTTCATCGAAAACGGAAGTCACTATACCAGCTGATTCCTGCCCCCGGTGTTGAAGTGCGTGCAGCCCGTAATAGGTCATGGCGGCTGCCTGAGGATGGTTATAAATCCCGAAAATACCGCAGTAGTCCTTCGGTTTATCAGACATATATATGATGTAACAGGAGAGTGGAAAAATGTTCGTTTCGAAGTTGTCAATATACGGATTAAGACCGTCTTTAAAGAACGCGGAATCTTCTTTTTAGTGTTGAAATGAACAGCTTCTATAAACGAAAAAAGGCAAAACCAACATGAGTTGATTTTGCCTTTGGAGCGAGAAACGGGATTCGAACCCGCGACCTCAACCTTGGCAAGGTTGCGCTCTACCAACTGAGCTATTCTCGCTTGAGAGTCCTAAATATACACACAAAGGCTGGCGTTTGGCAAGCTTTTTTTTAGGTTTTTTGAATCGGTTTTATATGGTCAGTAGAAAGCTGTTTATTTTCATGTGTTTAAGGATTTAACAAAATTTTCTAGCTTCGAAAGAGAGAGTTTAGTAATAGCAGGTCAAACGGTTTCAGAATGAGTGTTTCGGGGAGCCCTTTTGGATAAGAATGAATTATAAAAATGCTTAAATTTAAGCTTAAACAGAGGTTTTATGGAATGATTATTAGCTAAAGTTGCTTTATTTAATTACTTTCAGTCATACATTTTATAATCAAAAACACCCTTATTGATTCTTTGAAGAATTCAAAAATAGTCGTTATTAAATATGGTGGAAACGCCATGACGGATGACAACATCCGAAAAAATGTGCTCAGACAAATTGGCCGGCTTCATCACGAAGGCCATACAGTTGTACTTATACACGGTGGCGGCCCTGAAATTAACAAGCTCCTTGAGCTCGCCCGTGTCGAAAGCGAATTTATTGGCGGTCAGCGAAGAACTACTGAAGAGACTATGTACTATGTACAACTAGCTCTGAGAGGTGAAGTGAACGGATCGCTTGTACGCATGTTAAATCATCAGGATATCCCGGCAGTCGGAATTTCCGGTAAAGATGGAGGTATGGTTACGGCCATCAAGCGATATCACATTACCGAAGAACAAAACGGTGAAAGAAAACAAAACGATATTGGCTTTGTTGGTGATGTGGATTCGATAGATCCATCACTTATAGAAGCACTTATTGATCGTAACTTTCTGCCTGTTATTGCTCCTATCGCACTCGGTAAAGATGGCCATGACTACAACATAAACGCCGATATATTTGCCGGAGCGGTTGCAGCATCCATCAAAGCAGATATGTACGTGAGTCTCACAAACGTCAACGGACTGTATGAAAATTTTCCGGATGAAAATACCCGGATAGAAACCACCAACGCTGCTGATCTCAAAGAGTTTATGGTGAAGAGCGCTGATGGCGGAATGCTGCCAAAGCTGGAATCTATAATGCAGGCGCTCGAAAACGGGGTGACTGAAGCTCATATTATTAATGGAACTGAACCGGGGGCTATGCTGAGTCAGCTTAGCGAAGAAATTATCTCCGGAACTAAAATTACTTTAAACTGAATATGAAAACGCTACACGAAATAGATAACGAGTATCATTTTAAAACATATAAGCGCTACCCGGTAACGCTCACAAGGGGCGAGGGGTCACGCGTATGGGATACAGATGGCAATGAATATATCGATGCTCTTGCCGGTATTGCTGTAAACAACGTTGGCCACTGTCACCCGAAAGTTGTGGAGGCCATTCGTGATCAGGTCGGTACGTTAATTCATACCTCAAACTTTTTTACCACAGAGCCGCAAGTGGAGCTGGCGCAGAAGCTGGTCGATTTAAGCAATCACGATCGGGTATTTTTCTGTAACAGCGGGACGGAAGCTGTCGAAGGTGCCATCAAAATCGCAAAGCGATATGCCAACAAAACTGGCAAGAAGGGAAATATTATTTATATGAGCGGTGCTTTTCACGGTCGTTCGCTTGGAGCACTTGCTATAAGCCAGAAAAAATATCAGGATGGTTTTGAGCCCATGCTTCCGGGTTTTATTGAAGTTCCCTTCAACGATATCAAGGCGGTGGAAGAGCAGATGAACGACGACACCGTAGCCGTAATTCTGGAGCCCATACAGGGTGAAGGCGGTGTGCACGTAGCTACGCAGGAATACATCACCGAACTGAGCTCACTTTGTATGGAGCATAAAGCCCTGCTTATTTTTGATGAAATTCAGTGCGGAATCGGCCGTAGCGGTACCTTCTTTGCCTACGAGCAGTATGGAATCGTTCCTGATATCGTAACCATGGCCAAGGGCCTTGGCGGCGGTTTCCCAATTGGTGCTTTTATTGCTACTGAGGATGTGGCAAACATTATTGAGTACGGTAAACACGGCACCACTTTCGGTGGGAACCCGCTGGCAAGCCGAGCCGGATTAGCTACCATCGATGCCATTTTTGATGAAAAGCTTATTCAAAAAGCTGAAGAAAACGGCCAATGGCTTCGTGAACGCATCCGAATGGAGATGCCAGGAGAGCCGGGTATTACCGAAGTTCGCGGACGAGGACTAATGAACGGCGTACAGCTGGGGTTCAGCGGGGCAGGAGTAGCTCTGAGAATGCTCAAAAAAGGCGTTATTGCCAACGTAACCGGCTCGAACGTGGTAAGGCTCGTTCCGGCATTGAACATTACCAGAAATGAGCTGGACATTGTGGTTGATGTTATGATGGAAAGCATCAGGGAAGAGCTGGAAGCACAGAAGGAGGAAAGCTCATGAAGAAAATAAACGTTGCCATAGCCGGCGCCACAGGCTATACCGGTTCCGAGCTGATCCGTCTTCTTCACCTTCATCCATGGGCGGAACTTAAGGCTGTTACTTCCGAGCGAAATGCCGGAAAATATATCGATGAAATTCATCCACAGCTTCGCGGCCTCACCAATCTGAAGCTGCAGTCACTGAGTGAAGTTGACCTCAATGATATTGACACGCTTTTCCTGGCCCTGCCGCATCGCGTCTCAATGAAGTTTATGAAGCAGCATCATCCCATGCCGTGTAAGGTGATTGATCTCTCGGGTGATTTCCGCCTTCCGTCTGTAGAAACCTACGAAAAATGGTATGATGTGAAGCACGAAATTCCCGAGCTGGTTTCTGAAGCTGCCTACGGCATGCCCGAACTTTTCCGCAAGGATATTCGTGATGCAAAGCTGGTCGCCAATCCCGGCTGTTATCCGACTTCAGCTATTTTGCCACTTGCGCCACTCGTGATGGAAGGACTGGTCGAGCCGGATTCCATCATCGTAGACGCAAAATCTGGTATCACTGGTGCCGGAATTTCGGCCAAGGACAACACGCACTTCCCGCACGCTTCGGATAACTTCAGCGCGTACGGAATGAAAACCCATCGCCATACGCCTGAGATTGAGCTTACAATAGGAAGGAAAACCGGCGGGAGCTTCAATATTCAGTTCAGTCCGCACCTGCTACCGGTAAACCGCGGAATCCTCACCGATACCTACAGCACGGCTAAAGAGGGCGTCGATCAGAAAAGGGTAGATGAAGTTTTTCATAAATATTATGGCAATGAGCCCTTTATTCGGCTGGTGAAAACATCACCCCAACTTCGCTTTGTACGTGCTTCCAATTTTTGTGATATTTATGCGACTTATGATGAGCGCACCAACCGTGTCATCACCATAAGCGCTATCGACAATCTGATGAAGGGCGCCGCTGGTCAGGCAGTGCAGAACATGAATTTAATTAACGGTTTTGATGAGACTACGGGGCTGCTTACGGTTCCCGTTAGTCCCTGATAACAAACTACCATTATGGAAAATATTACGGATGTGAGGGGCTTTACCTACTGGGGTGCACACACCGGTGTGAAGAGCAAGCGTCGCGATTTGGGAATCATCATGTCGGACAAGCCGGCCTCGGCGGCTGCGGTTTTTACACGAAATGTGGTAGTTGCCGAGCCGGTTAAAATTAGCCGGGAGCATATTAAAGGTGGCATTATCCGCGCTATTGTAGTGAATTCCGGTAATGCAAACGCTTGTACCGGGCAGCAGGGTTACCTTGGTGCTCAGGCTATGGTTGCCGCTATGTCTAAAGAATTTGATATACCAAGGGAACAGGTTTTGGTAGCCTCTACCGGCGTAATTGGTCGCGATTTTCCTACAGAGAAAGTGGTGGCCGGAATCCGGGATAATGCCAATAAACTCACCAAACGGCGTGTCGCGGGCTCGTTGCTTGCCAGTTCCATCCTTACAACCGATACATTTCCAAAAGAGGGGTTTGTATCCTTTGATCTGGATACAAAAAAGATCAACATGGGAGCGGTGGCGAAAGGTTCAGGCATGATTCACCCCAATATGGGAACCATGCTCGGCTTTATTATGTGTGATGCAGCTATAAGCCCTAAACTGTTGGATAAAGCGCTGCGTGAAGTCGTAGACGATACCTTCAACATGATTACTGTAGACGGGGATACATCCACCAACGACATGGTGGCGATACTGTCAAACGGGGAGGCTGAAAACGCACGGATTGAAGAAGAAAATGAAGATTATATCACCTTCAAACAAAACTTGCGCACGCTTTGCGAACACCTGGCCAAAATGATTGTATCGGACGGTGAAGGAGCCTCGAAGCTTATTGAGTATCAGGTGACCGGGATGCCGACCAAAGATGAAGCGCGTCAGATTATTCGGACCGTTTCCGATTCGGCTCTTGTGAAAACTGCTATGTTCGGCCGTGATCCAAACTGGGGACGCATAGTCGCCGCCGCAGGACGGGCAGGAGTGAGCTACGATCCGGATAAAACCGATCTCTATATTGGCTCAACGTTCGAAATGAAGCTGCTCGAAGATGGTCAGCCAATCCGCGTAAACCTCGCCGACCTCAAAAAGCTGATGCGCTCAACGGAAATCACTATTCGTCTGGATTTCAAACAGGGCGATGAAGGCGCCACCGGATGGGGCTGCGATCTGAGCTACGAGTATGTGCGGATTAATGCGGAATACACCACTTAGAAATTGTGAATGGTGAATTTTGAATTGTGAATTGGGAGGACGCGGATTTTTGCAGATTACGTCGCAGATTAACGCCAATAAGCTTGCACGAATCTGCGGTAAAATCTGCATTTCTTTGCGTCCTTACAGTCGAAGATTTGAGTTAATTTAGCTCGATCTCGTAAAGCCCGATTACGAAATTGTCGGGATTATCATCTTTGAGCAGCATGAGCCGATTGTTCATTACGCCTTTTAATCTGTAAGGCAGCTCTATTTCGCCATGATACGTGCCGTCTTCGAGAGAGTAGACTCCTATAAACTGTTCTAAGTCGCTGAAATCAAGACTTTCTCTGAATGTCTCATTTTGGTTCATGAACTGAAATAAAAGCAGATCGTCAGCTATAAAAGGCTGTTCAATCAGGCTGATTTGGCCTACGATTTCTTCGCGCTGTTCTGGAGGATGAGAGCGGAGTATGTCTTCTTCATGAAGCAGAAAATTTGGTGAACTATGGTGCCAGGTTTCGATTACCTCCAGATCTGAATTAGCCAGCCTGATATTCGGAGATGTTCGATGAACTACAATGAACTGCTCTCTTTTTTGATCGTAAGCCAGCTGAGGCTGCTGCAATATTGTGTTGCGGTTGCGGTAAAATGAATCCCATCCGCCGCCCGTTTGTGGGTTGCTGAAATCATGATTCATCCTTGTCAGGGATTGTTTATTCGAATAATCCCGTTCTCCGGCTACTTCTGCGGGCATGTACCAGTAATTATCTACCATTATCAATACATCACCGCGGGGCCAGATTTGATGTTCAACAACACCAGCATAAACATCTATGAAAGAGCCGTCTCGGTTAAAGGATTTAATTTGATCCTGATTGCCATCATATACAAATATGTTCTGATCCTGATCGAATCCGACTCGAGCTGTAGTGAGAAGTTCAGTTGGCCCGCGTCCCTCTTCACCGAAATGAGTAAGATATGCTCCCGATGAATCAAATACAGAGAGGAACACATTGTCGAAGTTAGTTACGATAAATGCCGATTGATCAGGAAAAATATGAAAGACGTCTTTTGTTCGACTGATAGCTTCTGATGGATATCCAATCAGCTTAAAATCACG
>PWID01000202.1 GCA_003555145.1 Balneolia bacterium
ATAGCCCACGACGCTTGACGGAAAAGACAGGACCATAACCAACAGTCCATAGGTAAGATCTGAAAGGCCGGGCCCGGTGAACGGCCCCGGCCTTTTTTTATGGTTTAAAGATGGTCGAAGGTCAAAAGTCCAAAGTCGAAGGTCGGGAGAATTAACAATAAGTAATTAACAATAAACAATGCAGGCAGACTCAAAGGTCGCATTCGCTCCCAATTGTGAACCTGCCTGTCTCCGCCGCGGCAGACAGGTGTTGAATTTTGAATTTTAAATTTTGAATTCTTCCTTTCTTTCTTCCGATCTCCCACTCAGGAGCAGAGTGACTAAATGCGCCAATTTTTCCATAGGCCAAATTTAGTGGAGACCAATTTCGCCTAGCGCTGCGCATTTCTCTACTATGTTGCGAATCGTTGTTTTTAGAGAACTCTTCCTTATTTAGTGTTTTTTCTCGCGGCCAGAATAGGAATAAAAGAAATTCCATTTATCTGCGCTTAATCAGCGCACCGAGCCTGCTCCGATAGTTCGGAGCAGGCGCAGCGATTACCACGAAGTGAAAATCAGCGTCCCAACTAATTCACAATTTCCCCCAGCTCTTCTAAAAACTCCCGGAAGGCTTCAGCGTAGCTTTCGGATTCAGGAAGATCATTGTGGCCGCCGCCATCAATCAGTTTAAGTCTTTTTGATGGAGAGGAGGATTCTTCATACAGCTTTTCTGCCATTACCTGTGGTGTGATCTGGTCGTCTGTACCCGTTATAATGAGCAGCGGAATTTCAGCAGACCGCACGTTTATGATGTTGTTCTGGCTTCCGACCGCATCATCCACGCTAAAACGAATGAAGGGTTTAAGCAACCATGGTACAAGCCCGCCGGTCCAGTCGCTTACATTGGTGATCGGACTTTCCAGAATGTAGGCCATCGCGTTGGTTTCATTGGCCATTTTTCCTGCCATGAAGCTGCCCATAGAGTGCCCGTGAAGTATAATGTTTTCCTCATCTACACCCAGGCTGTCGGTCAGAAATGTAAAGGCAGAACGGGAGTCGTCTATGAGTCCGTCTACGCTTGGTGAACCGCTGCTGAGGCCATAACCGCGGTAGTCGAACATCAGTACGTTTACAGGCAGCTTTTCGTAATGTGTAAGCCATGGCAGTGCTTTAACCATAAGGAAGCCGTTTCCGCCAAAGTATAGTATGGTAACCTTTGCATCATCTCTGCTTAACCACCAGGCGTTTAGAGTTTCGCCGTCGGTTGTATTGATTTCTTTCTCCGAAAGGGTGAAGACATCCGAACTGAAACTCTCAGGCGTTACCGTTCGATGATTATCGAAGGCATCATGCTCGTTAATTTCAATGGTTGTGCAGGAAATCAGGAACGAAAGGGTTAAGAAAATCACCCATTTTAAGGGTGATTGATAAGAAGCATTATTCAAGAGAAACATACCATGCAATTTGGAGGTTAAAGATCGTTGTATCTGAAGTAAAATCATTTTAGTGCATAAAGGTTCACAAAACAGGAATACAGATTCTCTTTCTCAAATTCTTTTTTTATATTCCCAAATATGAACACAATAAAACTCTTTTACGCCTCTATTTTTATTGGACTTTTACTGATGGCTGCCAACACGGTCGTGGTAACTCAGTTTCTTGTAGATATACCTGATCCTAATAAGAATGAGATAAAACTTACCTGGGTTTCTCAGGAAGAGTCAAATTTGCAGCAATATGAAATTCGCCGCAAAATGCTTCGTGATTCAGAACCGATGACCATTGCAACGGTGGAGCCCAAACCACCATCAGCAACACCGAACAGCTACGAATACCTGGATAGAAACGTGTTTCGTAATAACGACACCTCCGAACCCGTAGCGTACGAGCTGCATGCTTTGTTCACAAACGGTGATCGTGTTAACTTAGGTCATGCTGAGGTTAACTACACCTCTACAGCCGTTCGCAGAACATGGGGCAGCATAAAAGCGATGTTCCAGTAAGCCGATATGTCCGATACGCTAACGCCTCAGCTTACTTTGATGGACCCCGCACGGGTAAAGCGTACCGTAAGACGAATGGCTTTTCAGCTTGCTGAAGGTATAGAACATCCCGATAAAGTTGTATTAGCCGGCCTCAATGTACGTGGTATGCTGCTCGCTAAACTTCTCGGCCATCATCTTTCAAAGGCTCTGGGTATTGAAGTTCCTGTTCATTCAATTGATGTCAATTCACCGGAACTGCCGGAATCGGGTTTCGATACCGAAAATAAGGACATCATTTTGGTAGACGACGTTCTTTTTTCCGGACGCACCATGTCGAGGGCGCTGAGTGTGATAACCGGAAATGCCGAGCCAGAGCGAATCCGCATCGCTGTGCTTATAGATCGTGGCCACAGGAAGTTTCCACTGTATCCTGAGGTCTCGGGCATGAGGTATCCAACGAAGTTCGATGAGCATGTCGAAGTAGAGACTTCTCAGGAAGATCAATCTGTTTCTGTAGTACTTTTCGAGTAGGCTGAACGTACAACAAACACATCGGGTTGGAAACATTAATTGGTTCGTAAAACCCAATTTGATAAAAATTGGTCTTAATGTCGTTAAATCGGATATTTTTATTATTTTAAAGCAGTGGAACGAGACAACATTACGCTGCAGGGACAGAATTTAAATTATACTGTAACTTTATACATGAAAAAGCTACTGTTTACAATACTATGTATTGCAATATTTTCAACAGTTTCAAACGCTGATGCCGGAATTGGCGGTGTTAAGTGGGGGGAAGCTCCGCCTGATTCACTTTCTCCATGGAAACTCGAGCTTCGTGGTGCTCTTAATGGTTCGCAGGCCAGCTACAGGAACTGGGAGCAGGGAGGTGTTAACACCGTTGCAGTAAGTGCAGGAACAAACTTTAACGCATTGTACAGGCGCGGGAAGTGGGGCTATCACCTCGATATCGGATTGCTTTATGGTCAGGCTAAACTCGACGATGATTTTCGTAAGACAGACGATGATATAAAAATAAGAAACACAGGCAGGTACTTTCTAAACGATGATCGCTGGAGTATAGTTGCTGCTGTAAATTTTGAGTCTCAGTTCGACAGAGGCTTTGATAACAGCAGAGAAAATGTTGTGTCGCGGTTTATGTCTCCTGCCTACGTAACTGAATCTGTTGGTATTTCCTACAAACCTGTTGAATACTTCAACATAGATTTTGGTGCAGCTGCAAAACAAACCATTGTTGTACGGGATGGTCAGGCCGGGTTCAGAGGAGATACACCCATCACATACAGAGAACGGTATGGTTTAGATAACGATCAAAGTGTACGAAACGAGCTTGGTTTTTCGCTTTTAATTCAGTTTGATCGTGAGCTTTTTGAGAACCTGCGTTACGTTTCGTCTATTGAAACCTTTACTAATGCCAATCAAAATCCGGATCGTTCAGATTTCCGTTTCAACAACGAGCTTATTGGCCGGATTAATAGCTTTATGAATACCACCTTCCGTTTTACAATGCTGTACAACGACGACATTTCAGACAAACTGCAGCTGCGTCAGACGCTTACTGTTGGTGTTTCTTTCAGATTGATTTAGAAGTACAGCCATGTTCAAAGAGCTGCTACCGTATCTGAACAAGTGGTTTGAACAGGCTGACATTAGAGGATATTCCATACCGGATTCTTACGGAACCGAACATTTGAAGGGGCACACGGATAAATCATCCGGTGTCCCTTCGTCGTTTAAACTGGACGCAGTTTTTAATGAGTTCGTAGAGCGGATGAAGCTCAACTATCCGTTTCATCATCCCGAATATGCCGGGCAGATGCTTAAACCACCTCATCCCGTTGCATGGCTGGCGTACAGCATGGCCATGAGCGTAAACACAAACAACCACGCGCTCGACGGCGGACCACCAACTTCAGAGATGGAAAAGGAAGTGGTTGCCCAAATTGCAGCTATGTTTGGATATGATGATGCTTTCCTTGGTCATCTTACAAGCGGCGGAACCGTGGCCAACCTGGAGGCTTTGTGGGTGGCCAAAAACCTTCACCCTGAGAAACCTGTGCTGTTTTCAACGGCATCGCACTATACGCATAAACGAATGTGTGATGTGCTTGGGGTTGAAAGCCGGGCTGTTTCTTTAGCAGAAGACGATGACTTCGAAGTCCGCATGCGTGCAGAGCTGAAAAACGCCGGTACGCTCGTGGTAACCATGGGAACTACCGGGTTGGGCGTAATCGAACCGCTTGATAAACTAATTCCGCTGTGTCGGGAAGCCGGTGTGAGAATTCATGTGGATGCCGCCTATGGTGGATTCTTCAAACTACTTGAGGATACCGGGCTACTCAGCCCGGAGCCATGGCAATTGCTTCACAAGGCCGACAGCATTGTAATTGATCCGCATAAACACGGACTCCAGCCCTATGGCTGCGGCTGTGTTTTATTCAAAGATCCTGCGGTTGGTCGCTTTTACAAGCACGATTCGCCTTACACCTACTTCTCGTCTGATGAGCTTCATCTGGGTGAAATCACGCTCGAGTGCTCAAGAGCCGGAGCCGCAGCGGCAGCGCTATGGTTTACGCTAAGATGCTTTGGCCTGGAAAAATCATCGCCTTTTGCACTAATGCTGGGCGATTGTCTGAAGGCAGCAAGAGATTTTTCGAACCGCATGATTAAATCGGCTTCGTTTGAGCTCTTTGAAGAGCCTGAAACTGATATCGTGACCTATTTTCCGAAAGCCGGCTCTTCAGCTGAAATAAGCAGGCTGAGCCGCACCCTCTTTAACGATACCATGCAGCAGGGCAGAAGCTCGCTATACCTGAGTCTTTTTAACGTTGAGGCAGCTGATTTCCGTAAACGATTTCCTCAGATTATCATTACTCAGGCTGAAACCAGCGTAACGATTCTCAGAAGCGTTTTTATGAAGCCTTCACATCTTGAGTTTACTGCAGAAATGGAATCCCGGCTGAAAGCATCTCTTGAACGGATTAAGAGGTAAACTTTTAATTTCAATCGGATTACATTACTTTAGAAGCCCAATAACGAAAAAATACTAACTACTCAAGGACTGGTTTGATTCAATTTTACCGCATGCTGGCCACCATTATGGCAGCTCTGTTATTTGTTTGTATTCTCACGACTACCTCATTCTCTCAGCAGAATACCTACGACGAATCTCTTTACTACAGGGTTTCTGTACCCGTGTCTGATAGAAGCATAATACAGACCATGGGCGATATGGGGCTGGCAATCGACCACGTTCATTACGAAGACAGAGTGATGTATGCCGAGCTTAGCGGGTATGAGCTCAACCTTTTGCGCGATTCAGAAATTGATTTTACCGTACATCAGGCTGATATGGCGTCATATTACGAGCAGAAGCTGAGTTCTGATCCTGTATTCCTGAGCCGTAGTCTTGCGGGCAGCGGCGCTCCGGAAAACTTTAAACTCGGATCAATGGGCGGACACCTCACCTTAGAAGAGGTAATAGACGAAATGAATCTGATGCATGATCTCTACCCGGATCTTATCACCGAAAAATTTAGCATTGGTCAGTCATTTCAGGGGCGCGATATCTGGACCGTTTGGATGGGAACCGAGATGGATGAAGAAAAGCCACAAGCTTACTATAATTCCCTTATCCACGCCCGTGAGCCCATGAGTATGATGAACCTGGTCTATTACATGTGGTGGCTGCTGGAAAACTACGGTGAAGATGAGCTTGCCACATTCCTGCTCGACGAGCGCCACATGGCCTTCACCCTGGTTTTAAATCCTGATGGATATGAGTACAATCG
>PWID01000011.1 GCA_003555145.1 Balneolia bacterium
CCAGACTCGGCGTTGCCGAACCCAGCACCAGCGCCGCATTTTCCTTAAACGCCCGCACCGCCGCAACCTCCCGCGCGTGATACCTCGGAGCAGGATCCGCCTGATAATAGGACGTATCGTGTTCCTCATCTATTATGATTATGCCCAGATTTTTAATGGGTGCAAACACGGCCGAACGGGCGCCGATAACGATGTTCTTTTCACCCTTTCGGAGCGACTGCCAGGCGTCAAAACGCTCGCGGTCGCTCAGGCGGCTGTGCAGAATGGCAATCTTTTTTCCGAAAATGCGGTAAAAGCGGCGCACCGTTTGGGGCGTGAGGGCTATTTCAGGAACCAGCACCAATGCTCCTTTTCCCTGCTCCAAAGCCTGCATAAGGGCGTGGATATACACCTCGGTTTTTCCGCTGCCCGTAATCCCGTAAATCAGAAACTTTTCGTACCGGTTTGCGGTGATGGCCTCCCCAATCGTTTCCAGCACATCAACCTGATGCTCGTTTAGTGCGGAAAGGGACTGAGGCTCGAAATCATAATCCGGCTCGGCGGCCGAAACTTTGTGTTCCCGCTTTTCGATCACGCCCTCTTTTTCGAGCCGGTTCAGCGAGTAGTTGGATAAGGATTCGTCGAGTGACGTAAGCACCGGCGAGGCAGCCGGAAGCGGATCTTCGTTGAGGAGCATCAGCCAGGCGCGCTGCCATTTGTTGAGCTTCCCGGCCTGCGCCAGCTCCCGGATTTCTTCCTCCTTCTTTTCCTTCCAGTGCCACTTCATCACCGTTTTGGCCTTCATATCCAGATAGGGCTCGTCCCACAATTCGAGCAGGCCTTTTTTGCGCAGAGAGGCCATCACCCTTGCGGCCGAAGACCAGCGCTGCTGCGCCTCTTTGTACGGATAGGCCTCATTACCCGACAGCTCGTCGTAGATTTCCTGCTCGGTTTTGGTGAGGGCAACCACCGCATCATCCGGCTGCGGCACGGCCTTCACAAAGGTGGCCGACGAAAAATTAAGGCCCGCCGGAAGCGCAGACTGAATCACCTCGCCCCAGCCCGCAACGTAAAAGCGGTGCATCCAGCGCGTTAGCTCCAGCATGTCTTCACTCAGCACCGGCGTTTCGTCGAGCAGACGGCGCACCGGCTTTGTGTTGAACTCCGGGACTTCGCTATGAATACGCACAATCATGCCGATGTTCATGCGCCCGCGAAGAGGCACCCACGCCCGCATGCCGGGTTTGGCACCGCTCTGAAGGCTTTCCGGCAGTTCATAGGTAAAGACCTCCCGCACCGCCACGGGAAGGGCGATATCGGCAAAAAGCCGGGTAGTATCAGAAGTTTGTTTTTCGGGTGATGGCATGGTCGGTGGATTTCGGAACGTCGGGCAATTTCGGGCTTTTCGGATTCAGATGCAGAACGAATTCCCTAAACCTTATTAAAGTGCCTCTGAGGCGGGCACTGTGGCTATTAATCAAATTTATCATCATTTTAAGGGCTCTCGGCTGCGATCCGTGGGCTTAGAAATTATTTCAGGCCCCGGACGCCATCACACTGGCCCGTATTACTTTAGAAAAATTGTCACCTATGTTCAAGATTCCAAGTCTGGTTTTACGCAAGCTGTACACCCACGGAAGCCTCACCAATACCACGACCGGATTCCGGTTTGAAATCAAAAACCGTCTGAGCGATGCCCTGGTTGTGGGCGTTTATGGCATTCGGATCAACGGACATGAATACGATTCGGGTAAGATCAGCCTGGTTCTGAGTGATGGTTCCAGACGCGGTCCCGCATCGGTAAGCGCCGACAACCCGCTGGAGCTAAAGCTGCGCGACACCATACATTTTGAGATTTCAGGCGAGCCCCTCGAAAAAGGGAAACACAGCATTGAATTCAATTTCCTCACCGAAAAAATCGGCAAGCTTGCCGTAAAAGTCGAAGATTCGCTGGGTGATGCAACCCGGAAGAGAGTCCGCATCCCGATTGACCCGGAAAACGATTACGGTCCTGATGCCATCAAAACGCGGCAGGAATTTGTGGAATCCTGGTCAGGGGTAAAGCTGAAGCACATCAACAACTACTCCTTCGATCCGAAAACAACGCAGGGCAATGTTGAGGCTTTTACCGGCGTGGCCCAAATCCCGATCGGTTTTGCCGGACCTATTCTGGTTGATGGCGAACACGCCAAAGGCGAGTTTCTGGTGCCGCTTGCCACTACTGAGGGTACGCTCGTAGCATCTTACAACCGCGGTATCAAAGCGGTGAATCTGTCGGGCGGGGTGAAGTGCACCGTCTCGGTCGACTGCATGCAGCGCGCTCCGGTTTTCATTTTTGATAACGCCAGGGATGCACGCGATTTCACCAACTGGATAAACGAACCCGAAAACAAAGCGCGCATTCGCGAAGAGGCCGAAGCCACGTCCAGCATTGCCAAGCTGCTGTATATAGATGAATACCTTTCGAACAAATTCGCCTATTTGCGATTCAATTATTCCACAGGCGATGCGGCGGGGCAGAATATGGTGGGGCGAGCTACTTTTGCGGCCTGTAGCTGGATTCTGGACAACTATCCGGGCGTAACGCGCTTCTTTCTGGAGTCCAATTTCGCGACAGATAAGAAAGCGTCTCAGGTAAACGTGATGCGCACCCGCGGCAAACGGGTTACCGCCGAGGCCGTACTGAAGCGCGACGTACTAATCGAAACCCTGCGCGTGGAGCCGGAAAGCCTCAATTTTCATAACGGCGTGGCCACAATTGGCGCGTTCATAAGCGGGGCGAATAACAACGGGGCACATTCACCAAATGCAATTACGGCTATGTTTATGGCTTTGGGTCAGGATGTGGCCAACGTATCGGAGTCATCGGCCGGCATTCTGTATTCCGAAATCACCGACGAAGGCGATCTCTATCTTTCGCTCACCATTCCATCCTTAATTGTGGCTAGTTATGGCGGGGGAACCGGCCTGGCCACCCAGCGTGAATGCCTGGAAATAATGGATTGTTACGGAAAGGACAAAGCCCGTAAGCTGGCTGAAATTATTGCCGGCGTAGCACTGGCTGGTGAGGTTTCGCTCGGCGCAGCCATTTCATCACTCGACTGGGTATCAAGTCACGAGAAGTACGGCCGCAACAGGTAAAACAGACCGGGCTCAGCTACACATTTATTTTTTATTACGATTAATACGAGACTCAAGAGGAGTTACTTTTGAAAACACATTTACTGCTTGATATGGACGGCGTAGTCCTGCACGACAACGATCTTATTCCAGGAGCCGACGCCTTTCTCAAGAAAATTGTTAAGAAGGGGATCGACTTCCGCTTCATAACAAACTATCCTTCACAAACGCAGGTAGATCTGCACAACCGCCTGCTTTCGGCCGGTGTTGATATTCCTGAAGAGAAGTTTTTCAACTCAGCCATGGCCACCGCTGCCTTCCTGTCAAAACAAAGCGGTCGCAAAGCATACGTGATTGGTGAAGGCGCCCTTACGCACGAATTGTATAAAATTGGCTTTTCCATAACCGACATCGACCCGGATTTTGTAATCGTAGGCGAAACTCGTTCCTACAACTGGGATATGATTCGCAAGGCTTCCAGTTTTGTGAAGGACGGCGCGCGCTTTATCGCCACGAATCCCGACGTAGCCGGCCCGGGTGGTTCGCCTGCCTGCGGTGCCATGTGCGCTCCGATTGAGCGCATCAGCGGGAAGAAACCATTTTACATTGGAAAGCCCAACGCCTTCATGCTTCGGGCCGCGCTCGACAGCATGCATGCCCACAGCGAAAACGCACTCATTATCGGCGACAACATGCAGACCGATATTCTGGCCGGCGTTCAGGCAGGGGTGCAGACCGTTCTTTTATTAAGCGGTTACAGCAGGATGAATGACCTTGAAATGTTTCCGTTTCGTCCCAATTTTATTTATGATTCACTGGGCAAGGTAAACCTTAGCGAAATCGGCTTCAACAACGGCTGATTCCGGCACTTTTTAAACTGAAACCTAAAGCAGAAAACCATGAAGAGCCCTATCACAAAACTCATCATACTGTCTTTATTCATGTGGGCTCTGGTTCTTACCGTTTCGGCTTGCGAAACGCCCGAAGAGCCCGAGCTTTCAGATCCCCCGGAAATGCTCATTCCCTATGCAGTCGATGCGGACGGAAACGGCGTTTTCGATCAGGAACGCATTTATGCCGAAGACTACAGTAACACCATGCATGCGGTATTTATGATTGCCGGCAACTCACGCGCTTCCCAGCTTGGAAGCGAAAACTACCGTCCCGAACTGCCGGAAGGCATGGGCGACCGGGCGCAGCAGTGGCTGGATATGGTTCGCGTAACCGACGGATTTTTTAACAGCTCAGGGCGCATCAGCCCGTGGTTTCAGGAGTCGGGCGAGCAGTTTGCCAAAGACGGCGGACTGGATTTATCCGTTTATCCGCATCTGGTATACTCCTATCACATGCACCATCGCAGCGGTCGGTTCGAAGACTTCGATGGCATGTATGATGCGCTCAATATTGAGCCCGCAAACTACCTCGTTTCGCCCGGGCGTTATCTGCTCGATAACCACTATGCCGACGGCTTCTTTTTCCACGACGACGGCACCATCGATCACGAAAGCATGAGCTACGGCCTGGGCGGTATTCACGGGCATATTTACGCATGGGTGGTTTGGGCCAAGCCCGACGGAGCCGACAATATGGGCATGATAGACGAAGAGCGCCTGACCGCATGGCTCGGCTATAGCAAAGAAGATATTGCCGGTATCGCTCTGGAAACGGCAACCGTACTCAACGAAGCCTGGGATGATGAAGCCGGGATTTACGACTTCACCCAAAACGAAAGCTGGAGCACCGGCGTAATGCCTTCATCAACCGTGTTGTCTCTGGTAACCGAAACCGACGGCAAAACCTGGAATCTGGATGCCGTTGGTGCCATGATTCGCGGTCACAAAGCATTGTATGATGCGCTGTACATGTTCGGTGAGGGCGATGAATCAGCCGAAGCAGCACAGCAGCTTTTCGATCGGGCAGCCATTATGTTTGAAAGGGTGATGCCGCTCGCGCGCGAATGGGGACTTCCGGAGCGCATCACCTTTGGAAGTAACGGGGCTTCGGCCGCCTCCGACGAGGTTGATGTATATCACAGCTTCCAGTTTCTAAATCACCTTGGCGGCGGCTATGGCTGGGACCGCGAGCGGGATGAAACCGCCGGATTCCTTGGCGATCAGCGCCCCGACCTGAAGGACGCTATTGGCGAGCTCAGCGACCTGATGCTCCAGGGCGCCTTCACCCATCTCATGCAGGACGATCGCATTGTAAGCAGGGTGAGCTACGAAGACGGCAGCGTAACCGATGCCACAACCAGAGTCTCAACGGCCGGCATGTTTGTGACCGCAGCCGGAAACATGTATCGCAAAGGGAGCGCCTTCGACCGCGCATCCGACTGGCCCGACCTTGATGAAGAAACCGTTGAGCGCAGCAGAATGCTCTACGACTCCATGATTAGTCACCACGATCTGATTATGGGTGCAATACGGTGATGGAGGTTTTATTTAGCTAAGAGACATTCGAAGCCTGTTTAGTCTTTGGCTCGCTGCGCTCGCAATTGTGAATTTTGAATGGTGAATTGTGATTTAGTCGAAGGTCCAAAGTCCAAAGTCGAAGGTCGAAGGTCTCTCAAATTTGACTTTCGAGTTTAATCTACATTAGAAGAAATACACATCTTTGTGCATAATCACCTA
>PWID01000162.1 GCA_003555145.1 Balneolia bacterium
AGAACCTGAATTGATTAATGCCTTGCATTGGCGTAATAATAAATATGAAAGCCACCATAAAGAGCGCGGCATTCAGGTTAAACCTCTCTTCGGTATTATTGATCAAAAACCAGATATTTTTTGAGTAGAAGTACCCGAAAATTAAACCAAGGGTTACCCAAAGCCACATCGGGTCACCGGTAAATCTTGAAACAGTGTAATTAATCAGGTGACGAAACAGGTCTGTCTCTGTTTGTTCTACAAAGACCGCGATTACATCCATCCAGAAATCACCGAAATCTTTGTGCGTGTACTCCAAAAACCATTGCTGGTAGCGGCTTGCATCCACACCGGGCCGAACGTAGAACAGCAAGCCGATAAATCCGCAAAAAAGGGTGACGATGTGCCTGGATCCCGGAAGCCTGACATTCTTAATAGCCGAAATCAGAGACAATAGAGGCCAGATCATAAATAGAATAAACTGGTACTTAAAGTCTCCGGATGGTTCTTTATATTTTATATCCCGGTTTTGATTATGCACGATGCTTCCAGTGTGAAGTATATTTAAAATTGTACATTATCTGATCCAAAAATCTTACCCGCCTTAAACTGATTGGCCACCCAAACATTATGGCATTTGTACCCGTCACCAGCCATAACACGGTCAAACAATTGCAGCGCCCCTTCTTCGGTAAATGTTCCGTTTCGGACATTTGGCCAATCGGATACATCTCTCCTGTAAACTATATTCAGAACAGACCCGATAACTGTTTTATACTTCATCGCGGCCAGAACGCAGGTTCTGTGAATTCCTCCATTTACCATCCAACACCACTCACCATCATCACCAACCAACACAATAGCCCCGATTGGGTCAAAATTCCCGGCTTTGGGTTTATACCCGATCTTTGAAATTGAGCGCTTCAATTTGTGAAGCAATTCGGCTTCAAATTCAGCTCTTTTTTTGTTTGTTAACGGATACTGAGATCCGCCACTGATGGCGTCGAGCGCAGGGCCACCGCGTTTTTTATTTTCAATTAACGTTGAGAAATTTCTTCTCTCTATCTCCTCTTCTGTATGGCCCATACCCGACCAGGGATAAACCGTAAACCATGCGGGAACCTTCTTTAAATACGAAGAATTTTCACAAGATATATCATATAGATCACTCAGTGATTTTAAATGATCTGCATTATTTCTGCTGTACATCACAAGGATAGATTTTAGTCTTTCGAGAGAATATCCATCGTCTAGTTCCTGGAGGTACGTAAGGGCAAGGTAGTTTATATGGCCTTGCGGCTGCATTTTCATAGCATGAAGTCCAACTCTTGCCTTGCTGAGTGGGAGATCGGCATCAACGGCTTCAAGTCTTGTTTTGTAGAGTAATGTGCGCCCTACCGCTATATCATCAACACTGATTTTTTTCTTTCTGATACGGGTTATTGACATTCCGACTTTGTGCAGCTGTTCATCAATGTATTGAAATCCTTTATTCAAAATTGTTTTAAAACTACTTCTGAACATGGGTTACACCTGCATTTATCTGATTATCACCCAAATACGAGTTTTCCATTTTTAAAGCTTCACGCATGGCTCGTATTGAAAAGAATGGCCCGCAATCGTGCTCAAAGGAGTTTCGGTCAACCCAATTCAAGTATTCAAAGAGCTCATCTTCAGACGTACTCACAGTATTATTCATTATCTGATCAATTGCGGACTGAACCTGCTTCATTGTCTTCACTCGTAAAACGCTTTTCAGCCCCCTGTATTGAGCGGGGCCAAATACAATAACAGGCTTCCCTCTTAATACAGACTCCATGCCGACAGTGCCCGTACAAGTTGACGTTGCGATAGAGCGATCAATAAGTTCAAATGGGGAGAGCCGGATTGGAGCAAGCACAACATTCCTCAGCTCCATTAATGAATTGTACAGTTTTGGATCGCGGGTTCTCTTTGTAAAGTGATTTCTGAAGGTGCTTGGATGCTCCCTCACGACGAGCTTAACTCCCTCAGGCAGCGATTCTGAAAGAAATCTTATTGCCAGCCAATGCTGCACAAATTCTCCTGCTTCCGGGAGCGTGGTTCGCTCAGGCTGAAAGTGTAGAAAATAGACAATATACTTTCCAGGAATTTGAAACCCGGATGTTAGTGAGTTATAAAGCTTCAGCATCTCCCTTTTTTCAATTGCAGACCTTAATTTCGACAGTTTTCTTCTACCCCCACTCTCTTCAAAAGTAGTTCTCAACTCCCCCATCAGGCTCCCCTCTTTATTTCTGAATCTTTCAAGAGGAATTCTTTCGAACTCCGGGATCGCTTTATCATATGTTGAGCGAATTTTTTTAATATAATCCTTTACTTTAACTTCATTTTGGTTGTTTCTTGTCTCACGTTCAATTTCTAAGGGAGTTTGCTCATCCATTCCCTTTACAACCCAAAACTTCCATTTTAAGGGTGATTCTGCCGTTATCAACACTTCTACTCCCATTAATTCGGCTGTTCGAACAAAAAACCAGGTCAGTGAATGTGGAGTACTCGGCACAATGATTCTGTCCGGTTTCGTTTCCCAAAGAATAGACAATGAGTTCCATACAGCGATCTCAATTTTAATAGAGTGGTTGAATACACTTTCGTAGCCGGCAAAAATACCTGTTGAGCAAACCCTCTCCATAAGGTAATGTGCCCTGGGATCATTTAATATGTTAAACAGCACCTCTTCGTAATCGCTGTGGTAAGGTGTTGCCCGATTATTTTTATCCTCCTTTATAAGCCCGGATTTTGTCCAGGTATTGAAGCCAGTTTTAGATGAACTCCACTCAGAAGATTTATCGTTTGAACTGGTCAAGATCCCCTCTACGGAAATTTGTTCAAGGCCTTCTATTGCTTTAAGAAAATCTGTATGTAAAAACCCTCCGGGGCATAAAAAAACTTTCATAGCATCAACCTATTTTTATGAATCTATTTGCATATTGGCTATGTTTTTTTATCGCAAATACACATCTTTTATCAATCAATAAGAGCCATTCTCTTGAACTCCTTATTATTCAGAGCAAGTTCATCGTATGTGCCGGCCTCTATAAATTCTCCATCTTTCATAAGGTAGAGAATATCACAATTTTTAACCGTGCTTAGCCTGTGTGCAATCATAATAATTGTACGATCCCCTTTCAGGGATTCGATTGATTTTGTGATCTCTTTCTCTGTTAAGTTATCCAGGGCGGATGTAGCCTCATCCATAACGAGTACATCCGGGTTGTGGTAGAGAGCCCGGGCAATACCCACTCTTTGCCGCTGGCCTCCTGAGAGCCTGGTTCCATGCTCACCCAATACGGTATCCAGCCCTTCCGGAAGCTGATTGATCAGCTTCATCAATTGCGCCAGGTTCAGTGCTCTCATTACTTTTTCATCATCTATCTCATTTTCGGGCAGTCCGAAAGCGATATTGCCACGAAGAGATTCATCCGCGAGATAGATTGACTGCGGAATATACCCAATGTTTTTCTGCCAGGCCGACAGATTTTCATGGATATCCTTACCATCAACTTCAATAACTCCCGACGTAGGCTCCAATAGGCCAAGTAAAACATCTACTATAGTAGTTTTGCCTGCCCCCGATTCCCCAATCAGCCCAATTGCACTGCCCCGCGGAACTTTAAGAGAAATATTTTTCAAAGCTAATTCAGCACTGTTAGGATAGGAATACGAGACGTCTTTTAAATCCAACGAATGTTCTAATTTCAATACCTTGCTGTTTTTGCGATCTGCCACGAACTCTTTGTTGCTCTCTTCCAATGTCTTTAAGTCATCATAAATAGGGTCTATTGATACAATATTATATATAAGGTAAGTATAGTCGGCAGTTAATGTCCTTATAGCGGGCATAAGCCTCACAATAGCCATTCCAAACAGTGTAAGAATTGGTATAATCACGGTCATGGGACGCCCCTGCCAGACCAGAAGTGCCGATATAAACATCATCCCAACCACAGCAATGGTTTCAACCATTGGCAATGGTATCTTTTTAATGTAGGTAATATAGGTTAAGAGACGTGAACTCTCCTCAGCTTCATATCTGAATTTGTCAATGAATTCAGCTTCTCTGTTAAGCACTCTTGCATCTTTAATTCCGCCCAGCCCCTGGTTTACCGCCTTGATCATCTCACGCCTGTGCCCTTGCTCCTGAAGACCGTAGGCCTTCACTTTTCTCTTTGTAATATATAAAAAGGAACCCGCTCCAAAGCCCGCGAATAGAATCACCATCAGCGTGATAAATGGTTCCGCAATAAAAAGAAAGAGCAGAATGGCAAGTGCCATAACTCCCTCTTTGGCAAGAGAAAGTATTTTTGTAATGACCTTTCCTATCAACAGGTTTACCTCTTGTGTAATATTTCTGAGCAGCTCTGCCGTATTTCTCTCCAGGTGAAACGTGTATGGGGCGCGCATGTAGGCGCTCATCATCCTGTGGCTGATTATATAGCGCCTGTTATAGATGAATCGCGCTTCTATGTAGTTAAATGCGATGATATAGATACTTTTCAATATAAAAACACTAACAAGCGTAACTGACCCCCATATAAGAAGGTCCCGGGAAGTTGAGATATTCATTGTACTGAGCAGGGGCTGTATTGGCTCGTACTCCAGCACGCGCTCCGGGGATGCCACAATAGAGACAAATGCGGGAATCATTCCTATACCTATAACCTCAAGCAATGCCGCAACCATCATGAGTCCAAAGAGAATCGCTATTTTTATCGGATCCTTTTTAGGCAGTATGTATAGAATCTTATTTATCTTTTCTCGCAAAATGCTTCAGTTAGTTTTCCATTTGAATAGCTGTCCATTAATCTCCAACTATTTATAATCCAGATTAAAATTTATGATTTATACCATTGAATACTCAATTTGAATTTTTTAATTCTGATGAGTGTGCCCCGAGGGGTCAGAACCGGAAATACACCGGCCTGTGACGCGTGGAATCGTAGAATCGTAGAATCGTAGAATCGCCCCGTAGGCATGGAATCGAAGGTGTTTGATTTTAGTAATGTATCAAAATTTGAGTGAGACGGTGAACACAACTCCTTGTGTGACTCCGAGTGAGTTCCACAGCATATCCTCCAAGAGCGGCGTGCCTCTGCCCATTAAGCCGTCATAGACCAATTCTTTGGCAATCCCCATCCCAATGGTAATGGCCGCAGACTTCCAAATAGAATCCGTAATCATGTAAGCTCCCATATATGCCATTGCGCTGATTGAATAGTGGAGTTTCTTATAATTTTCTATATCGCTTTGGGCCACGAAGATCACCGGAGCTAAAGTAGCCAGCTGTGCCGCCTCTTTCAGCTGTGCGTTTGAAGTTGAAGTAATGGAGAAAGTAAAAACCAAAAAAAGGATCAAAGATTTCATATACACGATAATAACGGCGGAAACAGTTTAAAGTTCACTGGCATGGCTAAATTTACAAACTTTTGGGGCGGTACTCATTATTTTTTCTTAATCTGCCTGTTGTAGTGTTTGATAAACCCGTCAATCAGAACCCTTTGCCGGAATTCCCAGCCCTTGAATAAACATAAAACCCAACCTCCCCATCATCATTTCAGAACAGCATCAACCCTGATCACTTTTCGCTTCGCGGTTCTCCGCTTCGCTACGAATCA
>PWID01000321.1 GCA_003555145.1 Balneolia bacterium
ATAGTTTCCTCAAGCATTTTATAGTCCTTATCGGGAACCCGTGCAAAAAATGAAGCCCCGCACCCTATGGCTACTTCACCAATGTTAAACGGACGTTCGTACGTACCTTCCGGAGCCGTTTTGGTTTTGATTCCTTCAGGTGAAGTTGGCGAAGACTGGCCTTTAGTCATCCCGTAAATACGATTGTTGAAGATGATGATATTCAAATCGATATTTCTTCGAATGGCGTGGATGAAGTGATTTCCCCCAATAGCCATACAGTCACCATCGCCGGTTGCCACCCATACGCTTAGATCCGGATTGGCTAATTTGAGCCCCGTTGAAGTGGGAATAGCGCGTCCGTGGATAGAGTGGACTCCGTAGGTATCCATGTAGTAGGTTATCCGCGAAGAGCACCCGATTCCAGATACGCAGACAAGGTCTTCCTTTTTCCTGCCAAGATTGGCAAAGACCTTTTGCATGGTATTCAGAATCATGAAGTCGCCGCAGCCCGGGCACCATCGCACATGCTGGTCACTGGCGAAATCTGTTCGTTTATACGCTATTGTATGTGGTTTCACTTCAGCCAACATGTGATGGTTCCTCCAAATTATGCTTGATCATTTCCTTGATTTCTTCGACGAAGAAAGGCTGACCCTGAATTTTGTTATACTTTCTGATTTTTACGGACGGAAACTTCGATTGCAGGAATGACGCAAACTGACCGTTGTTTTGTTCACAAACCAAAACTTCATCATACTGCCCTAGCATGTGCTCTGTGTTAGAAGGCAGTGGGTTTATATAGTTGAAGTTAGTAAAACCAATATCTTTCGAGCCATCTTCCGACAGTTCCTCGAAGGCCGTTTTAGCGGCACCATACGTACTGCCCCAGGAAACAACGAGAAGTTTACCGGACTGCGCGCCGATTACCTCCTGTGCCGGAATCTTATCTGCCACTTTCGCAATTTTCTCCTCACGAAGCTTCACCATAACCTCATGGTTGACAGGCTCGTAGGTAAGATTACCCGTATTAATCTGTTTCTCAAGGCCGCCAATACGGTGTTCAAAACCGGCCTGCCCCGGATACTTCCAGTAACGCGCCAGGGTTTCCGGCTCCCGCTGATAGGGCAGCCAGTCTTCGGCAGTGCCTTTATATTCAGGAATATTTATTTCGGGCAGCTCGTCTACGGTTGTAATTCTCCAGGGGCTTGTACCGCTGGACAGATAAGAATCTGATAAAAGAATTACTGGCGTAGTGTGCTCCAGAGCAATTTTGCAGGCTTCGAAAGCAAACTGAAAACAATCATCAGGTGTGGAAGCTGCCAATACAACCAGAGGAGCCTCGCCGTGCCGGCCATACAGCGCCTGATTTAAATCGGATTGCTCCGTTTTGGTTGGTAAACCCGTAGAAGGTCCGGCCCTCATCACATTAACCATAACCAAAGGCAGTTCGGCTATTACTGCAAGACCCATCGCTTCGGATTTCAGGGAAGCCCCCGGGCCCGAAGTAGTCGTTACCGATAAGTTACCTGCGAATGCAGCGCCTATGGAAGCACAAACGGCAGCGATTTCATCTTCGGCCTGAAAGACAATGGTTCCCAGATCTTTTCGGGCCGACAATTCGTGCAGAATTTCTGAGGCCGGAGTGATAGGATACGAGCATAGCGAAAGTTTCTTTCCGCTCTTTTCGGCAGCTGCAAGAAAACCCCACGCCACGGCCGTATTACCGTCTATATTGCGATAGGTTCCTCTTTTAAGCCTTGCCGGCGGAATATGCATCGACAGGCTGTTTATCTCAGTCGATTCAGCAAAGCTGTATCCGGCCTGAAGTGCTTTAGTATTTGCTTCTGCAAGCAGAGGCTTTTTAGCGAATTTCATCTCTAAAAATAATACCGTGGCATCCAGCGGGCGGCTGAACAAATGATATACCACACCAAGCGCAAACATATTCCTGCAGCGTATAACAGCGTTGTTATCAAGTCCCAATTCCTTCAAAGCTTCTTTGGTAAGGAACGTGGCAGGAGCTTTAATTACTCTGAAATCATCCAGGGAATTATCCTCTAGCGGATTTTCTTCATAATTAGCCTTTTTCAGATTCTTTTTACTGAACTCATCAGAATCAGTAAGAAGTATTCCGCCCGGCTTCAGAGAACGGATATTTGCAGCTAATGCAGCAGGGTTCATGGCAATAAGAATATCGATCTTATCGCCCGGGGTATATATTTCGGTACCCCCAAATTGTACCTGATAACTGGATACACCGCCGATGGTACCCTGCGGGGCCCTTATTTCAGCCGGAAAATCCGGAATAGTCGTAAGGTCGTTACCTGCAATACCCGAGCTTTGTGAAAACAGGTTGCCGGTTAGCTGCATGCCATCTCCGGAATCACCGGAAAACCTCACCACAACCTTATTTAAAGGCTTTGTGTTGTTTTGGTTAGCCATATTGTCGAATCAAATTAGTGTATTAAAAAACGGTGAAACAGCTATTCACCGTGCAGGAAAGCCTGTTTTGCATACAGGGTCTCATCTGGCTCATCATGGTCCGGATGTACCAGAATGCAGTCATCCACAGGGCAAAATGCAACGCACTGCTCTTCCTCATGGAAACCTTTACAGCCGGTGCATTTTTCGGGTACTATGAAGTAAAACTCGTCTGAAAGAGCTTCCTGAGAATCCTCGGCATCTACCTCACTGCCGTTATATAATCCTACAAGACCCTGCAGTGAGGTTCCCTCTGCCATAGTCCACTCCGAACCTGGTTCGTAAATAGCCTGGTTTGGGCATTCGGGCTCGCAAGCTCCACAATTAATGCAGATATCAGTTATAATTAGTGCCATAGTTATGAACGATTTAAATTAATAGAATTAATACTTTACAGCTGTACAATTGAGAATTATTTTTCTAATTATAGATTTTTGGACAAAAAACTCTATTATAAAATTAGTGATTAAAGATTCACCTTACAAGCAGGCCCCGCTATTTTTAACCTATCTAAAGAACTGTGGGCGAATCTTCTGTAATTCTACTTTTTCATTTTCGGGGGAAGTTTGAGAAAGAAAATCATATAATGTTATATGCATATATTTAATATCCATTACTTGAGATCACTTCTATTTGAACGACGTTAACAGAACCAAGCATTTAAATAATTATATCTATGTCTAAAGCTGAGCTTAAAATTGATGACAAGGTTATAGAGTTGCCCGTTATAACCGGCACAGAAAATGAACCCGCTATTGATATTAGTAAACTAAGAGCCGAAACGGGCTACGTAACGCTCGATTACGGACTCAAAAACACAGCTGTAACCAAAAGCAGCATTACCTATCTGGATGGTGAAAAAGGGATTCTTCAGTACCGCGGATACCCCATCGAGCAGCTTGCCGAAAAATCCAGCTTTCTGGAAGTCGCCTATCTGATTATTTATGGCGAGTTGCCCAACAAAACCGAGCTGGAGGATTTTACCTCAGGGGTAACGAACCACACCCTGGTTCATGAAAACATGAAGAAGTTCTACGAGGGCTATCCGCAGCACGCGCATCCGATGGGAGTCCTATCCTCCATGATTTGTGCTCTTTCGGCCTTCTATCCGGATATCCTGGAGCCGGAAATGGATAAGAAGTCTCTTGACCTGAACGTACAGCGCCTGCTTGCAAAAAGCGCAACGATTGCGGCCTGGGCGTATAAAAACAGCATAGGCCATCCGGTGATGTATCCGCAGAACCGTTTCGATTACAGCGCGAACTTCCTTTATATGATGTTCGCCAAACCTACCGAGGAGTATGAGGTAAACGACAAAATGGTGAGCGCTCTTAACAAGCTTCTCATACTGCATGCCGACCACGAGCAGAACTGCTCTACCTCTACGGTACGGGTTGTAGGTTCGTCTCAGGCCAACCTGTACACCTCTATCTCTGCCGGCGTTGCTGCACTTTGGGGTCCGCTCCACGGTGGCGCAAATCAGGCTGTGGTCGAAATGCTTCAGAAGATTTACGATGATGGCGGCGCAACAAAGGAGAACATCGACAAGTGGATCAAACTGTTCAAAGATAAAAATTCAGGTCAGCGTCTTATGGGCTTTGGCCACCGGGTATATAAGAATTTTGATCCGCGTGCCCGGATCCTCAAAAAGGCGGCCGACGAAGTACTCAATGAGCTCAAAGTTAAAGATCCGCTGCTCGATATCGCCAAGAAGCTGGAGCATCACGCCCTCAACGACGATTATTTCATTGAGAAAAAACTCTACCCTAACGTAGACTACTACTCAGGGCTGCTCTACCGCGCGATGGGCATACCCACTGAGATGTTCACCGTTATGTTCGCCCTCGGCAGAATGCCGGGCTGGATTGCCAACTGGATCGAAATGAGCCAGGAAAAGCAGCCTATTACGCGACCGCGCCAGATCTACACAGGCGAGACGAAGCGTGAGTACGTACCGCTGAATAAAAGAGGCTGATACAAATAGCGCGATAAAAGGCTGGCATTGGGTATACCTGAAGCCAGCCTTTTTTTATTTTTAGCGAGATTAAGTGCCGGAACCTAAGCAGAAAAAATCTTTCCGTTCAATTAGTAGTGTTTGCCTAAAAGCCGGCAGCAGTTTCATCATCATAAAAAACCAATTATTATGGAAACCAGCACCTACACAGATATGTGGAAAATGGGGCGAAGCCGCCTCACAAATCAGCTCGAAGCGATCAAGACGGAAGACCTGAGCAAAAGAGTTCATCCCGAAGTAAACAGCGTTGGCTGGCTGCTGCGGCATATGGCAGAAATTGAGTTGCTGTTCGCCAAAAACGTATTCGGCAGGAGCGTCGAAGTAAAAGCCCGTACTATCGGATCGCTGGCTAAAGACAGAGGTAACTTCACCGACCTGAACGAACTGCTCGAAATCGTGCAGAAAGCAGGAAAGGAACTTGGCGCCGCTATCGAAGATGTTGATAATTGGAACGATAGCATAACCACCGCCGAATTCGGAACCGTTACCAAAGCCGAAGCTCTCTCCCGCGTTACCTGCCATACGGCCTACCATGCCGGACAGCTAGCCCTGAATATCAAATACGGCTCCTGAGGTTCCCGGTCTGCATTCAATATGTGATGAAACCGAATCTTTGGCCATCTCCTGATGTTACCGGAACATGCATACTACAGATATAATCATCATTGGAGGCGGACTTTCCGGTCTGCTTACGGCATCGCTTCTGAAGGATCAGCTTCCGGATAAAAAAGTAACTGTACTCGAAGCGCGTCCGGAGCCGGGCGGGCGAATTCGTACGCTTCGATCAGGTAACGAAGCTCCCGTAGAAATGGGCGCCACCTGGCTTACAGCCGCACATACAAGACTGATGGCTTTGCTCCGGAGGCTCGATATTGAGGTAATTCCTCAGCATACCGGATCACAGGCTATCTATGAGTTCTCAGCTGAATCACCGCCGCAAATAGTGCAGTTACCCGATGGCGGAGATCCCAGCTATCGCATAAAAGGCGGCACCGACCGCGTCATAACCGCGCTCCGGAATACCCTCGATGAACATCAGCTGAGCTGCAGCACCCCGGCTGAGACCATAAGGGAAGCAAACGACGCCCTCAAAATTTACACCCCTGCAGAAACCTATCAGGCCAGGATGGTCATTAGCA
>PWID01000169.1 GCA_003555145.1 Balneolia bacterium
ATTTCTGGTGGAGCTGGAGCCGTCACAACCCAAACGACACACCAATATGTAGTAACAGTTCCATCAGGGTTGAGAACATTTGTCAAGCTACACAACTCATTGCCTATTGTAGCACATCCAGACATTTGGCATGCAACATATCTCTCTCCACTGTTTTGAGCCATTAGCTGGTTATCTGAAAGTGTAAAAGGCAAAATCATTAAAAAAAACGCCGTTATTAGTATTTTCATTTTCTTAAAGATTTGATTGTGGTTTAATTAGATACAAACTAGCATAGTCTGTATTGCCCATCGGTTTATAATAGCTCGAGTTAGAGTAGATGGGCTTAAACATAATAGAAGTGAGAAAGCTAATCCCAAAGCACTTTTACTCCTTATTTTTACTCCTTATTTTCTAAAAAAGGCTCAAATAAACTTGTAATTGTAATACTAGCTTAGTGTTCTGTTAACTAAATTTGTTAAGGTACTAATCTCATTTTGAATGGCTCTGCTTTTGTTTGCTGTCAGACCGAAAAAAAATCATTTGTATTTTGAGGTATTGTTTTTTGATTCAAGACGCCCCGTCTTAGCAAAGATATATCCAAAGAATCTCACATCAACCGGCTATTCCGGTACCACAGGCTGTAAGAATACCCGGAAGTTAATTCAAAACGAATGTAAACCTTTAGCAAGAGAATCCATCGGGCATGTTTTGTTTCTAAGGCTAACTTAATGTTATCGGTTTAGCTTATTTATAAAGGAATGTGCAGCTCGGAAGCAGAGTATTTATTTCGGGGCAAATTATCAATTTTACAGGACCCTCCTATTTACAGCACCGGCACAGACGGATCAATTTTCCGGGCCCATTCGTTGAGCCCGCCGGTCAGATTTCTGACGCTTTTGAACCCATTATTCTGAAGCAACTGTACGGCCTCTGCACTTCTCGACCCTGTACGGCAGTGAACGACAACCTCATCCTCCTTGTGCTGTTCGATCTCATAGAGCCGCATTTCAAGCTCGCCGAGTGGAATCAGTACCCCGTCGATGTTGGCGAGATCAAATTCAAAATATTCGCGCACATCAAGAATAACCGGAGCATCTCCAGATTTCATTTTCTCACTCAGTTCTTCTACAGTCATTTCAACAGAATTTTGAACACTCATTACTTTTACTCTTTAATACGGATTAAAAATAGAAGTTAAACAATACAGATCTATGCCCCGTACCGCTCAAGCCTGAACTGTGAGCCGAGATACAGACGGCGGGCCTCTTCGTCTTCGGCAAGGCGATCAGCCGTGCCTTCCATCAGAATGCTGCCTTCGAACATCAGATAGGCACGATCGGTAATTGCCAGGGTTTCATGCACATTATGATCGGTGATGAAAATCCCGATATTCTTGTTTTTGAGCGTATAGACGATTTTCTGGATGTCCTCGACCGCAATAGGATCCACCCCGGCAAAAGGCTCATCAAGAAGAATAAATTTCGGATCGGTGATGAGCGCACGGGCTATTTCCGTTCTGCGCCGCTCGCCGCCGGAAAGCGAATACCCTTTATTATTCACCACGTTCTGAAGGTTAAATTCTTCAATAAGCTTGTCAGCTTTCTCCTTCCTTTCCTTTTTGGAAACCGACTTGTATTCGAGAATAGACTCCAGGTTTTCGCGAACGCTCAGGTTTCGAAATACGCTTGCCTCCTGAGGCAGATAGCCAATGCCCAGCCGTGCCCTTTTGTACATGGGTGTGCGCGTAATTTTAGACTTATTAAGAAAGATATTCCCACTGTCAGGGCGTACAAGCCCCATAAACATGTAAAAGGTGGTGGTCTTACCCGCCCCGTTTGGCCCGAGCAGGCCTACAATTTCCCCCTGATTCACATTGATAGACACCTTATCCACAACCCGGCGCTTCTTGTAGGTTTTAACCAGGCAATCTGAATGCAGTAAAAGTGGTGAATCAGACATTTAAAATAATTGAATTTGAAAAGGCAGAGGGTGAATTCGTCAATATCCGAACTGGAATTAACCGATGAGTTGCATCACCCTTTATACGTGTGTATTTGCTCAATAATTGCCTTCATAAGCGCAATTCCACCAAGTACATCATCCGAGTTGCAGGTTTCGACGGTGGTGTGAAGATAACGCGTAGGCGTTGAAATACAGGTGACCTGTGCCCCGGTTCCGGTGAGATACTGAAGCGCGGCCGTATCGGTACCGCCGGCGGTAAGAATTTCACGCTGATACTTAATGTCATTTGAGTCGGCCAGCTCTGCCGCGAACTTAACCAGCTCGGGCGTGCAGATTACGCTTCCGTCCATCACCTTAATGGCCGTGCCGCCTCCAAGCACCGAAATCTTCTGATGTGTATCGGCTCCGGGCAAATCGTTGGCCAGAGTAACATCGAGCGCGATGCCGATTTCCGGCTGAATGGCATGAGCCGCAACGCGTGCGCCGCGTAAGCCGACCTCTTCCTGAACGGTAAATACGGCATAAAAATCGACCCCGGTTGACTCAGCCTGCTTAAGGGCTTCAATCAGGATATACACCGAAATGCGGTTGTCCAGCGATTTGCAGGTGATGTTATTACCAATTCGTTTCAGGCTCTGATCGCGGGTAATCGGTGATCCGATTTCTACGAATTCGCTCACCTCTTCTTCATTCAGACCGCAGTCGATGAATAAATCGGTGGTTTTGGGTGATTTTTTCTTTTCCTCATCGCTCTGCGTGTGCGGAGCCTTACCCCCGATGATGCCCGGCAGGTCCTTTTTTCCGTGAATCACCACCCGCTGATTGAGCAACGATTTAGCGTCGAAGCCCCCCAGCGTATGAAAACGTATGAAGCCGTTTTTGTCGATTCCCGTTACAATCAGCGAAATTTCGTCGAGGTGGGCAGCGGCCATCACCCTTCGCTCTCCCCCCTTTTTTCGCGCTATTAGATTTCCCATGCCGTCAACGCGAAATTCATCTACGTAGGGCTCAATTTCTTTAATCACGCGATCGCGCACCGGCTTTTCGAATCCCGGTGCACCCGGAACTTCGCAGATGGCTTTTATAAGGTCGAAGTCTAACTGTTTATCCGGCATGCGTATCAGGCGTGTTCGAGTGAATTTAGTACAGATTGAAATATCAGGCGGCCGTCTTCAGAGCCCAGATGCATCTCGCAGGCGCGCTCAGGGTGTGGCATCATGCCTAACACGTTTCGTTCTTTGTTGCAAATTCCGGCGATATTATTGACCGAGCCGTTCGGGTTGGCTTCCGGACTCACGTTACCAAGCGCATCACAATAGCGGAACAGAACCTGACCATTGTTTTCAATTTCTTTGATGGTCTCCTGTGGAGCCGTGTAGTTTCCTTCTCCGTGCGCAATCGGAATCTGAATAGCCTGATCCTGCTTAAGCGCATTGGTAAACGGCGTATCAATCTGCTCGGTTTTCAGGTAGATTTGTTTACAGCTGAATTTAAGCCGCTCGTTAGCCAGCATGGCACCGGGAAGCAGCCCCGCTTCGAGCAGAATCTGGAATCCGTTGCAAATGCCCATCACCAGTCCGCCGCGGTTGGCAAACTTCACGACTTCCTGCATAATGGGAGAAAAACGGGCAATGGCACCGGTGCGCAGATAATCACCATAAGAGAACCCACCCGGTACAATAACGGCATCTACGTCGCCTAATGCCGTTTCTTTGTGCCAAACAAATTCGGCATCAGCTCCCATCACGTGTTTTGCAGCGTGGTAAGCATCATGGTCGCAGTTTGATCCGGGAAAAACGATTACAGCAAATTTGGCCATCAGCTTACTCCTTCAAGGATCTGAACTTCAAAATCTTCCATCACTTCGTTGGCCAGCAGTTTACGCGCGGCCATTTCTGCAGCTTGAAGCGCTTCGGCTTCTGTGGATGCATCTATATCAAGTTCAATCATTTTGCCGATACGCACATTTTTGATGGTGTCGTATCCCAGGTTCTGAAGCGCGCCTAATGAGGCTTTCCCCTTGGGATCCAGAATGGATGGCTTCAGCGTGACGTGTACACGGGCTTTAAACATAATTTCAATGGGTTAGATCGGAGAAGAGTTGACGGGCACTAATTTAGCGTTTTCTGTGCAGAGCTACCACAGAAATTACCCGGTTGATGCCAGGCTTCGGTTACAGCACATAATGCAGGGAATCAACGGGAACCCAGTTCTGAGACGCTTATAATTTGTTCCATCATCTGCTCCGTAGTCAGCTTTTCAGCATCGAGCGGCTTCACAAAAGGCCAGCGCCTGAACCAGGTGAGCTGCCGCTTGGCGTATCTTCGGGTGTTTGTTTTAATATCGGCCACCATTTGTTCACGGGAAATATCACCCTTCAGAAAGGAAATCACCTCACGATACCCCACCGTCTGAAGTGACTGCAGGCTTTCCGGATATTTTTCCAGCAGGCTGCGTACTTCATCAGTCAATCCCGCAGCAATCATATCATCGACCCGCTGATTAATTCTCTCGTGCAGCACAGCCCGTGGCCACTCCAGCTGAAACACTACTGAGCCCGGGCGCGGCTCATCAAAACCATCCCGCTTATGAAAACTGCTGAACGGCTTTCCGGTCTGCATCCACACGTCGAGCGCGCGGTAAATACGATGGCGATTCATACCGTCTATTTGTGCTACATAGTCCGGATCCTCTTTCTTTAGCCGCTCGTACAAAACTTCAATGCCGGACTCCTGATCTTCAGCCTGAAGTTTAGCCATGTTCTCAGGATTTGATGTCGGCATATCGTCCAGATCGAACAGCAGCGACTGAATGTAAAGCGTCGACCCGCCTGCATAAACGACCGGAGTTTCAGGGTGATGGCTTCTGTGCCCGGATTCCCACTCATCGGCCCGTTTACGGAACGCAGAAGCAGACTCCCTCTGGTCCGGCTCAAGCAGCGAAATGTATTTGTGCTCAACCAGCTTCAGGAGCTCTTTACCGGGCTTTGCTGTGCCAATGTTGAGCTCTTTATAGCACTGCCGGGCATCAGCTGATATAACGAACGAACCAAGCCTTCGGGCAAGCATAGCCGCCAGATCCGACTTCCCGGATGCGGTGGGGCCGATTATTATGATGCGCTCCGTGGCTGTATTTTCAGAAACTGGTTCGGACACTGCTTTAATAGATTGTATGATGGGATTGCAGAGTATAAGAAATCCCACAGCGAAAGTCTGATATATGGTGCATAAAAATAGCCGCCCTGGTTTCCCAAGGCGGCTACTATTGCATCAGCTAATTAAAGTGATATCTGTTCCGGTGTACTTTAGTAGGCCACCGTTTCCGATACGCTGTTTCCGTTGCCGTCGGTTACGGTTATACGTACAGCATCTGGGTTGGAACGGGAACGCAGGTTGGCTGTCCCAGAAGCACTGCTGCCTGAAACGTTGAAACTGGAGCTGTCCAGCACGTTGCTTCCGCTCAGCAACTGAACACTTACTGTGGCCAGGTCGCCGTCTTCATCGGCAACAGCCCAGCTTACATCCGCACGTCTCCAGGGCCCGGTGCTGTAGCTGTCAACATCCAGTGATGTAATTGTCGGAGCGTTATCTCCGCCATCACCGTTATCGCCATCATCGCCGTTATCGCCGCCGTCGCCATCATCACCACCGTCACCACCG
>PWID01000183.1 GCA_003555145.1 Balneolia bacterium
GGTATTTTAACACCCATGTACTCAAAAGCTTTTTGAGTAGCAGTACGGCCTTTTGGTGTGCGCTGAATGAATCCTTCCTGAATCAAAAAAGGCTCATAAACTTCTTCAATAGTTCCTTTCTCCTCATTAACTGCAACAGCCAGGGTGCTCAACCCAACGGGTTTGCCTTTATACTGTTCCGTTAGGACATGAAGGATTCGGATATCCATATCATCGAGACCGTTTGTGTCTACGTCGAGCGCGTTTAGTGCTTTGTCGGCCAAGGTATCGGTAATTTCGTTTATTCCCGCTACTTCCGCAAAGTCACGGGTCCGTCGGACCAGCCTGTTAACGATACGGGGCGTTCCACGACTGCGTCTTGCAATTTCGAACGAACCTTTATCACTGAGCCCGATTTTTAAAATTGAGGCAGTACGCCTGGCAATATGCTGAAGCAGTTCCACATCATAATAATCCAGGCGCAGGTCGATGCCAAATCGGGCGCGAAGGGGAGCTGTTAATAAACCCTTGCGCGTTGTTGCCCCTATAAGCGTGAACTTTTTTAGCTCAATCTGCACGCTTCGGGCATTAGGGCCGGAATCGATTACGATATCAATTTTAAAATCCTCCATGGCCGAATAAAGATACTCTTCGACTACGGGATTCAGCCGGTGGATTTCATCGATGAACAGCACATCACCTTCTTCAAGGTTAGTCAGGAGCCCTGCAAGGTCACCCGGCTTTTCAAGCACGGGACCTGTGGTAGGCCTCATGCTTACGTGCATCTCATTGGCAATAACGGTCGCAAGGGTGGTTTTTCCCAGACCGGGAGGACCGGAAAGCAAAACGTGATCCAGAGATTCGCCCCTCATACGCGCGGCTTTTATGAAAATCGAGAGGTTATCGATAATCTTCTGCTGACCGATAAACTCATCAAGGCGAAGCGGCCTCAGGCTCTGTTCGAAAGAGTCTTCTCTGAGTTCTGCGTTTAAATTCGGATTCGACAAAATGGTTAAAAAGTTTTCAGGAGATTAAAAACGGATGTGCATAAAATAGCATAAATTTCTGCACTATAAGCAGTCTGTCTATTAGATGCTGAACCTGAAAATACAAATGATGACTGACTGTTTTGGTAACAAAACAAAAAAAGAGAGACAGGGCCGGCTCTAAAGCCGACTCTATCTCTCTTTAATTATTTTCACTGAGGTACAGAACCTTGTTTGGGTAAGCCTATTCCAAATAAGGGCCAATAGTGCTCATAAGCTGGGTGGCTTCAACCATGAATTCACCCTGCATCCCTGCTATTACACCCAGGTTCGCATAGGCTTGAGTAACTTCACCAATATTTAGCTGTGAGTTAGCGATAAACCAAAGAGCTTTTTCATCCAGCTCGGGATCATCATCTGTAAAGCTCATGGCACCTTCAAACCGATCGATGGCTTCTCTGTACTGCTCCATATTGTAATAGATGATACCGGAGTTCATATAAACCATAGATGTTCTGGGATCAGAAGGATAGGCTTCTATAAGCTCGTCATAAATTTGCAGCGCAGTCTCAAACTCGTCTGAAAAAGCGGCAATCAGGCTGCGGTCGAATTTCTGCACAAAATCGTCATCACTCTGTTCATCACGGAAAGCAGGAATCGATTCGAAATGAAAAATATCAATTTCATCAACAGGAGACAGGTTTACGGGCATTTCTGCTACAAATGTCTGGCTGTCTGTCGGGCTGGATACCTTAAGCAGGTTAAACCCAATAACGGCTATAACAATGGCGGCCATAGAAAGCGCCCAATATTTGTAATTAGCCAGATTGGATTTGTTCTCTGTACCACCTTCTTCTGCCAGAATTAACTCAGAATCGTTATCCGAACCATCCTGACCGTTAGAACCGCTGTTATTGGCAGTGCCAAAAATCCCGGGGTTTTGGCGGGAAAGCTGAAGCAGGCTTGCGTTAAGGCGAAGCTCTTTATGGAACTGGGGGTTTTCTATCATAAACTCCCAAAAAGCCTCTTTTTCGGCTTCGCTCATTTGGCCTGTCAGGTAAAGATGAATCAACTCCTGAGCTTTTGCCTGAAGATTTATATCGTTGTCTTCTTTCATCGAATTCTTTTATAAAGTTTGCTGGTGGTCAGCGTCTCATACGTACTTACTATACGTATGAGTCGCGAAACCCGATTTCCTTACAAACTTTTTTGAGAAATTCAGGAATTTTTTTCGATACAGGCGTGAAGTTGTTGATTTATACGGTGTTTACGCGTCCAGATATTATTTACCGATGTGTTGAATTCTTTGGCAACCGTCTCGGATTTAGCATCCGGGTTGTCCAGCAGGTAGCAGATTATCTTCTTGGGAAGGTCTGCAAGCTGTTGTATGCATTTGCGAAGAATATCCATCAATTCCCGGTCCATTAGAATGGAAGTAGGATCCGGGTGGAAGTCGGTTTCGAAGTCGAGTACATCTTCGGTTACCTTCTTCTTGTTTTCGTTGTACAGTTTGAAATAGTTATTTCTGGCCGTTGCCAGTATGTATGCTCCCGGGTTGTTTGTGTCGAAAGACCCGTCCCGAACTTTCTCGAATACCATAGCCAGCGTTTCCTGTACGCAATCCTGTGCGTCATCTGCGCTGGCTCTGAACTTGAGCCTGAGATAGTCGGCAATAACAACCCCCGCATTTACCGACCAGCGGTTTACTTCATCTGGGTCGTTACTCTGTAAGGCCGTAATAAACGAATTAATTTCGAGCAAAATTCTTACCCCGCGAATCCTGTTTTTTTTTAATTCTGATAGGTAAATAAAGTGCCGCTTGAGAGCTGCTCACAGGCAGAACGGCTTAGCCTTATTGTTTGTAACAAAGGAAGTTCAATCTACTAAAAAAATGATTTACTTCAACGGAGTAAATTTATAGTTGCATACTGCTAATGAGATTAGGAAGGGAATGTTAAAACTGCAACACTTACGTAAAGCAAAAGCCCTTTCATTTGAATATGATATTTAATTTTATCAAGTTGAGGAATCCTTAAATCTGCAACGTTTTAATAGCAGGTACAGGAAGCAACTTATCTTAACTAATCTAATTTTTGCATGAACGCATTTCGATATACCATAGCGCTGCTCGTTACCAGCGCCGTCTTGTTCGCAGCATGCGGGCCTTCTGAAACGCCCACAGATCCTGCTGATATGGATTCCGGTATTTATAACCACTTTATGGACACATCTGTAAATCCTGGTGATAACTTCTACCGCTACGTAAACGGAATCTGGCTTGAAGAAACCGAGATTCCGTCTGACCGCTCGCGCTGGGGAAGCTTCGATGAACTCCGCGAAATTTCAGAACAGCACGTGCTCGAAATTATTCGTGAGGCAGCAAACGCTAACGCTGCACAGGGAAGTAATGAGCAGAAAATCGGTGACATGTTCAGCTCATACATGAACGTGGAATTGCTCAACGAACTTCGCCTGGCGCCTCTTGAGGAAAGCCTTAACCGCATAGATGCCATTTCGAGTCACGAAGACTTAGCGGCGTTCTGGGGCGAAAATCAGCGATATCGCGCGGGAACGCCGGTTGTGGTATCCGTTGGCCAGGATCAGCAGCAGAGTGATCAGTACATTACGGCTGCGAGTCAGTCCGGACTGGGATTGCCTGACCGCGACTTCTATGTTAACGACGACGACCGTTCTCAGGCGCTTCGTGAGGCCTATACCGCCTACATCACCGAAATCTGGGAGCTGGCCGAGTGGGGTGATGGCACCGCAGCCGCATCCACCATTATGGACATAGAAACCGCTATTGCCGAAAACCACTGGACACGCGTGGAAAATCGCGACCGCCGGGCCACCTACAACAAAATGACGGTTTCTGAGCTCAGCGAATCGGCTTCCGGCTTCGACTGGATGCTTTTTCTCGATAATGCCGGTCTTGGTGATATCGACGAGCTTGTTGTTCGTCAGCCAACCTACCTCGAAAACTTCGCGGCAATGCAGGGTGATGTTTCCATTGACGACTGGAAAACCTATCTGCGTTTTCACCTGCTTCGCTCTGCCGCCTCAAACCTGAGTGAAGATTTCGACGATGCGAACTTCCGCTTTTATGGTCAGATTCTCCGCGGACAGCAGGAGCAGCGCGAACGTGAAAAAAGAGCCGTTTCTGCCACCGAAAGCGTTCTTGGTTTCATGGTTGGTGAGATGTACGTGGATCAGCATTTTCCGCAGGAAGCCAGCGACCGAATGGACGAAATGATCGACAACCTGATTGTAGCATTCGATCAGTCTATTCGTGAGCTCGAATGGATGACCGACGACACCAAAGAAGAAGCGCTTGATAAGCTTTCCACCTTCACCGCAAAGATAGGTTACCCGGAAGTGTGGCGCGACTACGACTGTCTGGAAATTGAGCGCGATGATCTCATGGGAAATATGATGCGCTCCGCAGCCTGCGAATACGAGCGTAATATTTCGCGCCTCGGCGAGGAAGTAGACCGCGACGAATGGGGCATGACGCCACAAACCGTGAACGCTTACTACCGTGCCACCCTTAACGAAATCGTGTTTCCGGCCGCTATCCTGCAGCCGCCGTTTTTCGATGTGAATGCTGAAGACGCCGTTAACTATGGCGCAATCGGGGCCGTAATTGGTCATGAAATCTCTCACGGTTTTGATGATCAGGGTCGTCGCTCCGATGGTGAAGGAAATCTGCGCGACTGGTGGACCGAGGAAGACGAGGAGGCTTTTCAGGAGCTCGCCCAGCAGATGATCGATTTCTACAGTCAGTACAACCCGATCGACGATATGTTCATCAACGGGGCGCTTGCTCTGGGCGAAAACATCGCTGACCTTGGCGGCATGAACGTGGCCTGGCGCGCCTACCAGAACTCACTCGGCGGAGAAGAAGGGCCCGAAATCGACGGCTTCACCCCGGATCAGCGCTTTCTGATTGGCTGGGGACAAATCTGGAGAACAAAGTTCACCGATGAGGCCATGCGTCAGCAGCTCATCACCGGTCCGCATTCGCCCGGAAAATACCGCGTACTCGGCATCGTATCGAACATGAATCTGTTCTATGATGCGTTCGACGTACAGCAAGGCGACGAAATGTACATAGACGAGGAAAACCGAATCCGAATCTGGTAAAACCTCAGAACGAGTTATTAAAAAAGCCGCTCCGGAAATTTTCGGGGCGGCTTTTTTTTGTGAAATGCGACAGGACGCTGAGTTTCACTTCGTGGGAATCGCTGCGCCTGCCTGCAGCAGGCAGGCTCGGTGCGCAGATTACGTCGCAAATTCTCGCTAAGGTTATTTTATTGTCGTAATCCATTGTGGTTTAGAAAACCAGAATACGAGAGACCTTAGACCTTCGACTTTGGACCTTCGACCAATTCACCATTCAAAATTCATCATCACTGTTGTCCGGGGAAAGTAATTTGAGATAAAAATCTGGCAGTGAACTGAAACCTACCAATTCTGTTAGGCAGGCACTAAAAAAGCAAAACGCTAAAAACCACTAAAGGTTAAATATGCTCTCAATAAATCGGGCCTAGGAAAAAAATGGCGTTAAGAACCGCAGCGGAGTGGAGCGTTAAAAAAGAAACCACAC
>PWID01000262.1 GCA_003555145.1 Balneolia bacterium
ACATTAATAAGCCGGTTTAATCTGCTTCTTCTGATGAAATGCTGGTCAACAATGATGTTATCGACCAGTCCAAGGCCCGGCGTTGTAATCACGTTATCCTTCACAATAACGCCAAATGGATCCCTGACTCCATGCCGCTCGTCTCCGGTAATCATGATGGCCGACTGTACAGCAGTTCCGGCACTTGTACCCGCAATTACGGCTCCGTTTTTATAGGCTTGATGAACGGCTTCTTTCATAAGGTCTGTGCCAAAATAATGCATCAGCTGCCTCTGATCTCCCCCGCTGAACCAAATTCCTGAAGCCGAGCGAAGCTGTTCAAGTATTTCAGGACTATCAATGTCTTCATCTTCGAGCATCATAATTTCAACACGTTTTGCGCCGTACCCCAAAAACTGGTCTCTGTGTTCCCATCCTATCGTATCCGCGATTGAGGAGGCCATCGGAACTACAATGAAGGTTGAATCCGGGCTCAGGCTCACAATCAGCTCCATCACAGAATCGGGCCGTGGTCCACCACCAAGCATCACAAGATTACCCCTGTTTGGACTTTGCTCATAAACGGCTGCATCCGAAGAATAATCGTATGGGCTCTGATCACCATAACAGGACAGAACAAAAAGTGATACAATTATTACGGAGCATAACCTTGTATAAACCGACATGTAGCTCATTATTTTATTTTGATAATAGTGATAGAGAGGACTGCAGCGCCCCGATCATGCGTTTGCATTTACGCACATCGTCGAGCAGAATATATTCGTCATCAGAATGCGGGTTTCTGGCACCAATTCCCAGGTTCACTGCCGCAATACCTTTTGAATTAAGGGCATTTGCATCACTGCCTCCGGAATACTGAACGCCCCGTACTTCAAGTCCGGCATCACCAAGGGCTTTTTCGGTAAACCGCACTAAAGGATGAGACGCTTCGAATTGATAGGGTGAAAAGTCCGGTAGTTCCCTGAATTCAACTTTGCCGTTAAGTGAACCTGCAGAGCGCTGGCAGATTTCTTTAAACTCATGGATTACAAGCTCAAGCTCTTCGGGATTAAACGCCCTGACCTCCCCGCTGATGATACATTTGTCTGGAATAACGTTTGTACTTGTACCACCGCGAACTTCACCAATATTAAAGGTGACGTCAGCCGGAGCTTTAAACCCGGCCATCTCAAGTATAGCTTTTGAGGCCATACTGATTGCGCTAATTCCGTCGCCGTCTGATACAGCGCTGTGTGCAGCCCTGCCAATAAACTCAGCTTCGAAAACAGACATTCCTGCGCAGGTTTTGATGTATGAACCGGGTGACAGTGAAGAGTCAAGCACCACTCCGTAATCTACGTTCCATGGCGATAGGTCCAGCTGTTTTGCGCCGAGCATCCCTTTTTCTTCACCAACGGTACAAACAAAAACTACATTAGGCTTGTCATCGCTTGTTTTATACGATGATATCATTTCAAGAATTAATGTCAGCCCCCATCGATTGTCGGCTCCAAGCTGCGTTGAGCCAGCAGACACAATCCTGTCACTTTTCTGCACTACTTTTGTTGAACTGGTATCTCGCACAGTATCAAGATGGGCAAGAAAGGCCACAGATCGTTTGCTGATGTCAAAATCAGCCGGAACAATAATCAAATTTCCCTGATTACCACCTACAATACCCGACACATCGTCTTCCACTATATTAAAAGAAGTGTTATTCAACCTTTGCTTTACCAGATCAGCAATCTGTTTTTCATTTCCTGAAACTCCGCTAACTGTTGTGAGTTCTTCAAACAGGGTTAACAGATGCTCTGTTGCTGTGTCATTTTTTGTCTGTATATCCATTTAAAAAATTATATGCGGGCCAATTTAAAATGACAGCGAAACACTGATTCGCTGAACTCCTGGTAAATATTCGTGCTCCGAATAAGAATAGTCGAAGTGGACATTATAACCGCTAAGGTCTACCATCAGTCCCGCGCCAACCGACCATTTTTGGTCTGGGTTATTAATGGTATATCCACCCCTGCCGAACAAACTGGCAAAATCCAGTTTAAACTCGATCTCATTACCCAAGCTTACCATTTCATAGTTATCGCTCGGGTTTTTCAGGTCTGCTGCCAGTATCCAGCGAAGATATCTTGAATCCACAGCATCAACTACCACACCAACCTGAAAGTTGAGCGGCAGCGGGAAACCAAGTGTCTCAAGATTTGCCAGAGGCCTGCGTGACGGCGGCTCTGCCGGGTCGTTTGTGTCCGGGATGAAGCGTGCTAAATCTGAGCCGCTGTAGGTCATATCAGGGCCGAAATTATTTACAGCCATACCCAGAGTAAGATTGCGATATCCGAAGTTATACTGAGTCCCAATATCAAATGCCAGCGTCGTTGCACGCTCGTTCCAGATTTGCTGACTAACGTATTTAGCCGTAATGCCAACCGAAAACTCTGGCAGCAAATAGCGAGCAAAAGAAACGCCAACCATTAGATCGTTGGCATCAAAGAAGCGTCCGGTTCCGTCGGGCTGATCGACTGTCGTAATTTCCTGCTCCGGTACCGACAGGTTAATAACACTGACTCCAAACACCCCTATATTCTGAACCTGTGTGGCAAACGCAAACTGATTAATTTCCACATCTGCCCACCAGGGTATATTTGTGAAACTAAGGGAGCCCCGCTCTACCTGCGCAATACCAGCCGGATTCCAGAACATAGCCGTAGCGTCGTTCGCGCTTCCTACGAACGCGCCACCCATTGCTTCAGCACGGGCGCCGGCATTTATTTTTAAGAACTGTGCCCCGCTTGTGCCAACATTTGTAGACTGAGCCAGTGCTAAGTCCGGGACAAAAAACATCATAATTATTAGTGATGCAGCAAGTCTCAACGTTTTCATAAGCATCACCTCTTTATTTAATTACCGCAAAGCGGCTTATGTGGTCGCCCACGTTAGAGTTGACCATATAGATATACACGCCGGGAGCTATTTCTCGACCGCTCTCTGTACGAAGATCCCAGGCGATTTCACCCGACGAATCATTTTTTGTGAGTGATTTAACGCGCTCTCCGGCCATGGTGAAAATGTGGACCGTACACTCGTTTGGCAAATTCCTGAATCTGATTAACCGCTCGGGTTCACGCCTGGTCAGACTTACGTCACTTTCCCAGCTGTTACTAACCAGATAGGGATTTGGTACCACATTTATTTGTGACAGAATATCATCACTTACTTCTGTACTAATTGAACCAGCATCTTTTTCATAACGATAGAGATCATTTTCAGTTGGAAACCGAACGGCTTTAGTTTGTATGCTGAAGGTTGAACCAACCAGGGCTGAAGAACTTACTCCATCTAAATCCAGCGTCAGGCTAAATATGAATCGGCCAAGATCTATCTCCCCGCCATTAGTTATATCATGATTCGTCTGGTTTCCGGTAGATTCTCTGGTGATGCGTACCGAGATTTCTCCGTTATTTATTGCTGTAATTGCTCCCAGATATGTTTCATCTATGAGCGAACTGAATGCTGCCTCAGCAATCTCAACATTAATCCGGCTGCTGGATCGGGTTATAGTAAACGGATTGTGTTTAAACATGAGCGCAACGCCATCGGCGGTTACGAACTCACGATCTCTTGCGTATCTCCTTTCAGCAAGAAGAACCTCACCGGTGGAGCTGTTTATCACTTCAAACGAGGGAACAATCCTGAGCTCATCCCCCTCTTTGGGCTGTAAATCAGGATCATCAGAACCTTCAATAAAAGTGAATGCAAGACCATCATCCTCAATTTCATATCGAAAACCTGGTATATACTCTTCATTTCTGATGCGATTTCGTCCGGCCGCATCATTCCGTACCGAAAATATATTTGGAGCGCTCCATGTTACCGTAAAGGTTGTTGCAGGTGCAAGCTCAGGATCAATCGCCTCACTTTGCACTTGTGTCTGAATAGTTGTTACCGGCTCGCCCGTCCGGCTGAAGCGCACATCATAATCACCAAAGTCCATATCCAGTGGATTTAAGACCCTGAGGAAAAGCGAATCGGTTGAGGCGCCCCGTACGTGATCAGCAAGTCTGACCTGTGACCCTGCCCAGTCACTGGCAATGGTCCCTGGCGTTACCACAGCAATGTTTATTTCGTCTTCATTACTGCCTATGGCAGACTCAAGCGGCCCCAAATCTTCAAGCCCACGGTCGTAGGCTGTTAGACTGTACCAGTAAACAAACCCCTCACGGACGTCATCATCGGTGAATGTATACTGTATTCCGGTTTCATCATCTTTGTCGAACTGCGCAATGGGTACAGGATCGGGCCCCACTCCGGGGTTTCTGTTCCGGTCTATCTGATCCCATGTTCTGCCTTCATTTATCGATCTGTACAGCTTATATCCCTGAAAATCGAATTCGCCTGTAAACGGATCCGGAGTTGTTTCTGACCTGTTGTCCCAGGCCAGAGTTACCGAGTTTTTGTCAGCATAAGCGCGAAGCTCAGGTCTTGGAGGTGGTGATGGCAGCAGCCAGTCGTTTTGAAATGACTGATGCACGTTTTCCGCGGTCTGTCTGATGCCTTCGTAATTCGGACCGGCTACTACGGCTATCACAAAACTCAGCGTGTCTCCTGGTGATATAGTGTAGGGACCTGAAGCAGAGTTATTGGTGAGATCCATTCCATCATCAGGAATCAGGTTTACGTCATCGATACGGCGGCCGGGCTCAACCGGGTTGAAGAACTGTGGCCATAGTTCTTCGGGAACCATATCATAATTTGAGGTATAAACACCATAGAACCAGTCGGGATTATCATCAAGCAGCGGTGTATCCTGCCAGAGATTATAATGAAGATCGGTCATGCCACGCTGTTCCGGCGTTGAAACCCAGGTTAGACCGAAATATCCGGTTGGTCCGCCCCAGTCGGGAGATGAGCCGTTATCGTAGTAATAGAAGAAATCAAGATCCTCATCCAGGCCCATTCGGTCGTTCAGATATCCAGCGTAATCAGTTCCTGACCTGTTACCAACGTCGAAATCGCTGTACATTCCGAAATACATGTCTTCATAGGTATTTCCGGAATGATTCACCACATCGAAGGTAAAAATGACCGCATCCTGAATTAAAGGTGATGAAAACGAGTAGCCGGTTTGATAAATACTGATATTCAGGATTTCCTCGCGGTTGAGACTGTCGTTGTAAGCAGCAAACGTATCCTGATCCGAAATGATAACGGGGTTTCCATCCATATCCGTGATCGGCCAGCCGGAAGCAGGCCATGTACTTTCGTCAGTTGAAGTAGCTACACGAACCGTTTCAGGATTATTGAACCCGAATTCGGCTTCCCATTCTTCATTACTTGTGTCTCTTCCCTGAATCACGTTTCCGGGAAACATCACCACTGGATTAAGCTGATAAATATACTCCTGCTCGGAGTTGATGGGATACTCACCCGAAACACCTATTTCATTAGAGCGAGCGTAAAGCTTTCCCCGGTTTTCGATGAACATTCCAATATTGGATCGGTTATGTGTGGTGAAGCCACGGTCCTCAATTCCCATTGGTGCCATATCCATATTTCCGGAAGCCGTATCCTGTGC
>PWID01000337.1 GCA_003555145.1 Balneolia bacterium
CATCGTTAATAGCCTGCAGCTGATCGGGGGTTTCCTCATAGATGAAGGAAGCCTCCATTTCGGTCTGCATGTAGTTGTCGGGCGGAAAAGAGTGCGCCTTCGATGCTTTTCGCTTGGCGTAGAGCTGTATAAGCTCCCGGGCGATGTCCTTCACCTTCCGTTTGGCGGAGGCTTTCTTCCGCGCCCATTCGCCGCTTCCGAGCTTGGTAACCCGCGGCTGATGCCCGTCCTTGCCGGAATATTTCTGGATTTTGAACAGGCTGGAGACGTTCACATACAGCACGCTGTCCTGCTGATACTGAAGCATCACCACTTCCTGCACGGTGTCCTTCACCTTAATCTTGTTGAAGCCCATGAACTTGCCGATGCCGTAATCCACGTGCACCACAAAATCGCCCACGTTCAGGTCCTTGAGCTCCTTGAACGAAATCCCGCCGGTATATTTACGCTTGCGGGTCTTCGGCCGGTGATAGCGATTGAAAATCTGGTGATCGGTGTACAGGGCCAGTCCCTCACTTTCCAGCAAAAAGCCTTCGTGCAGAGTTTCGATGCTCAGGTGATAATCCATTTCGTCGCCCGGATCGCCCAAAAGCTCCTCGAGGCGCTCTTTCTGACCCGAATTATCACACAAAATAAAAGTGGTGATGCCGATCTTGCTGTTTTCCTTAATGTTGGAATCCAGCAGCTTCAGAGAAGCGTTGAACTCCGGCTGTGGCTTTCCGCCCACGTTCAGCTCAAGGCTGAAGTCCACGTTCTGCGGCGCCATCTCGCCCAGGTAAATCTGGGCCTTTGTATCGGTGAACTCACGAAACTTCTTCGAATCCAGATAGAGCTCGGTCGGCGGGGGAGGAACCAGCGACTCGTCGTCGGCCTTCTTGCGACTGTGCTGCTGAATGACGGCATCATAAACCGCATTCGCCTTTGTAAACTGATCATCGATATTGCTTTCGCCAAGCGTGGAGTCGAACAGGAAACAGACCGTATCGGCCGGGAAGTAGGAGAGAAGCGGCTCCCGGTTGGTGCTGGAAAAGGCGGAGGTATTCGGCACAATGCGCACCGTATCCAGAAATGAAATCGAGCGCTGCGAATCGGCATCGAAGTGGCGGATGGAGGCTATCTCATCACCAAAAAACTCCAGCCGCACGGGATAATCGCCCGAGTACGGGTAAATGTCGAAAATACCGCCCCGCACGGCCATTTCGCCCGGGTGATCCACAAAGCTGACTTCACTATAGCCGCTTTCAACCAGCTTAAGGCGAAGCTCTTCCATTTCGATTTCGGCTCCTTTGTCCAGGGTGATGGCCGAGCTTGAAAACGCCTCGGGTGAAATCACCTTTTCGCAGAGCGCAGCCGCGCCGGCAACCAGCACGTTCCGGTCGTTTTGCACCACCGCATCGAGCACCTCGGCCCGCTGCACCAGCGTAGCCGAATCGTTGATGTTCACATCCTGGTAGGGCTTGTTATTGGAGTCAGGAAAAAAGTGGACATTCTGCACCCCGAGAACCTCAAGGTCACCGGCAAAAAACTGAGCCGTTTCTTCATCGGGGAAAATAAGCACCATGTTTTTGGCCTTCCGGGCGATCTCAGCGGCCAGAAATGATGCCAGGGAGCCGGTGCACTTTTCCAGCCGGATAGCTTCCTTGTGCGAAAGCTGATTGATAATCTCGCCCGTTGGCAGAATAGACCTGAGACGCTCCTGAATGTGTGAAATACTCATGTATGCGGGTTAATCGGAAATATGTTTATTGCAAAAAAATGTGCTCTTCAAGGGTGATGGCATCCGTGCCCGATCGGGCTCCGGAAGCAACATCCTGAAACGCCAAAAGCCCGCACTCCCGAAAACGGGGGCAGGCGAGACTGGCATCCGACCTGTTCTAATCAAAACCAGGCCGATTTCATTCCTTAACGAACGGGAACCAATATAAGGGTTCTAAAGCGTTTATATACCTTGCATGTTTATGATTAGAAATTGTGAATTGTTGAGCGAAGCGAAATCCCGGCCCTGAATTGTGAATTGTGAATTGTGAATGGTGAATTGTGATTTTTTTCCTTTCATCAAAAAAAGCCCCAGGTCTGCGATAGCGTACGACCTATTTTATAACCCCGGGTTTTAGCAATATTCCAAATATCCGTACTTCACAGACCTGACAGGTTTCTAAAACCTGTCAGGTCTTTTTCGAAGGTATGCTCTGCAATTTTAACAGAGTAAATTTCACCGGCGCTGCAGGCGCCATATAAGGACAGAATCGCTATATCTGCCGTAAACAAAAAAGGCCCTGCTACGGGCCTTTTTTGTTTGAAACTTATTTTGTTACCTCTTAACTGTCACCTTTAAAGAGTTTGATCATTAATTCTATTTCATCAACATCATTTTACCGGTGACAGACTGACCTCCGGATGTTACTCTGTAAAGGTAAATACCGCTGGCGAAACCAGATGCATCCCAAACGCTATTATGCGTACCTGCTGGCATTTCGCCATTGATAAGCTGGCTGACTCTTCTTCCAAGAAGGTCGTACACCTCCAGAGTTACTGTCGAGGCTTCCTGTAAACTGAAACGTATGGTTGTTGAAGGGTTAAACGGGTTCGGGTAGTTTTCTGCAAGCAAAATATGCGAAGGTTGATAGGTTCCGTTTTCATCTGCGATACCTACGGGCTCTGAAGGTCCGATATACCAGGTCGCGAGCGCCTGCGTATAGCGACCGCCACTATTCCTGAATTGCCCCCCGATATACAGTACATCATTATGAATAAGAAGACTTGTTACAACGCCGTTTGAGTTTTCGATTCCCGGGCTGATTTCAGTCCAGTCTTCTCCATCCCATCCGGCCAGTCGCCTCATGGGCTGTCCATTGTAGGTGTCGAAACCACCGCCTGCATAAAGAAAACCGTTATTATCAAATTCAAGAGTTTGAATTGACCTTCCGCTTGATCCGTTTGTATTAGAAAACCCTCCACCCATTGCTATCCATTCTTCACCTTCCCATTTGTAAACCCTGCCGCCCTGGGTGCCAGCATGTATAATCCCATCCGAACTGGTCGTAAGAGACAATACAGTTTCTGGTAGTCCATCTCCCATGGGGTGCCAGTTCTCGCCATCCCAGCGTGCAACTCTTAATGCAGTTATACCTTGGCCGGCACTTATTACGTCCGCACGGGTGAATGTGCCGCCGACAATCAGATGCCCATTGGCATCCGTGGTCATAGCATATGCAGCGGTGGAAAGTCCGTTGCCCAAATTGCCCAAAGGAAGCCACGAAGTACCGTCCCAACGAGCAATATTACGTATTAATGTTTCACCGGAATTCTGGAACGAGCCAGCTGCATAAATATCACCTCCGGGCCCCACATGAAGATCGAATAGTTCTATGCTCGAGTTTGCTGTCCCACCAATAATACCGTCTCCCAGCGTTTCCCAGTCGGCGCCATTCCATTTTGCTACACCGTATAGAATTTGATCACCAGCATTGTTTGTGCGACCTTTAAAATCACCACCGATAATCAGCGTGCCCTCATCGTCATAAATTATAGAGGATGTTTCCAGCCGTGACTTAAATGCGTCTAATGAATCCCCAAGGTAGACCCATTCTTCGGTCTCAGGGTCAAAGCTTACGGCACCGTTTATCGGAACGCCGCCGGCATGACCTATCCAGCCACCCATTGTGATCTTTCCCTCAGGAGACGTTGCCATATCCAGCACGAAACCTGAATTTGTTACAGGCTGAATTCCGAAAATAGTTCCACCGAGGCTATTGCCAATGGCATGCCATTGGGATCCGTCCCACCGCGCTGTATGTTCTACAGAGAGTCTTCCCAAATCTGAATCGTTTACAGCTACCGTGCGGAACTCACCTGTGGTAATCAGATTGTTGTTTTGGTCTATGGCAAGGGCATTTACATGCTGGTCTAAATTTCTTTTTTGCCCTGCATTACCAGGAGCTTCTCCGGTGCCAACGGCAATTCTTGTCCATTCGCCATTCATATTCTTGAAAATGTTGTATACTTGATAACCGTCTTTTGGTTCGATAGCGGTTACATATACAGTACCATCGCTGCTTCGAGCCAGATGTCTTGTACTAATGTTTCTGATTTCATGATCTGGTACAATCCAGGTCTGGCCGTTCCATCTAAGGTAGTTTGCCCTCTCACTACCGGACGAAATCGGTTCTAAAGGAATTCTGTGACCTGTAATAATAAGGTCAGCGCCTGAGGTGGCTACGATTGAAAATACCTGATTAAACGAGTCGAAGTTTGAGTCCTCGGGAATAAACAGGCCGGGTCGGCTCCAACCTGTGCCGGGAATCCATGCCGCAATATTCTGAACGTAGGTTGATCCTGCACTTAAAAAGCGGCCACCTGCCCAGATTTTGCCATCGTTGTCTATGGCAAGTGTATTCACAAAACCAAGCCCCTGGCTGCCAGTTGCCGGTGAAGTTAAATTCAATCCTCCACCAAGCGATTTCCATGACTCGCCGTCCCAATAGGAAATGCCGGAATTTTCGTAGAGGTCTTCAGTCGAATCGTAGGTGCCGATTCTGCCGCCGGCGTAAACAACGTTAGACTCGCTAACCACGATAGCATTAATTCGCTGGGATGTTGTGCCTATCAAGCCTTCTCCCATTGGCTCCCAGGTTTCGCCATTATACATGGCAATGCCATTGACTGGTACACTGTTGATTTCCGTGAATTCACCACCGGCGTACAATGTGCCATCTGGTCCCATAGCGAGCGCAAACACCGTGCCGTTGAAACCGGTATCTAAAGATGACCAGGTGTTGTCCTTAAACATCCACACTGCCGGACCATTAGCCGATACGTTGCTTAGCCATTTGCTTCCGCCAAAGTAAAGGGTTCCATCATAGCCAAGTGTTACAGCATGCATTTGAAATGTATTCACTCCAACCTGCGCGAAGGTGTTCATCCAGCTTTCAGGTTCAACATCATTAAAGGTTGTATTTTGCTGTGCGATTGAGTGAAATGGTATGATGGCAAAAAAGCCCAACAAAGCCATTATAGCAGAATATTTAAATTTCATATGTGATGAGTTTATATGTTGATCAGGGTTCCTTTTGCTGTTGTGACACAAAAAAGGCATACCGTATCCGCATGGGTTATTGTTATGTTAGGTGATGTTCGTAAGTGATATTCGAGAGCACTGCATTTTATTAAGATTGCTCTCAGAGAATTCTGATAGCAGCATCAGGACTCTCAGTTATTGCTGTTAACTAAATGAACATCAGCGATTATGTATAGATTAGATGCGCTTATGGGTTGATTATTAATTGCGCATTATTTCAAATTTTTCTATCACAATTTTCCAGAAAAAAATTAGATACTTCTACGGAGCCTGTTTTCACTAACAGCTATCGCGGCAGAAGGTGGAGGGATTAACGGATAGACAGGATGAAATCCATTTGGGCTTCCTTTGCCACCGCAGACCTCCAAGGTTTACAAAACCCCGGAGGTCTTTTCGTTAGCCCACCCGGCGGTTCCAAAAAGAGCAGGTTTTCCGAGGCGCTGCAGGCG